>NZ_OY760437.1:973347-1297796 GCF_963663625.1 uncultured Ilyobacter sp.
CAATGGGGGGAATAGCACCTTATATGCTCTATGTGAGATATAAAACTATCAAAAGTGACGTGGAGAGCAAATACAAGAAAGAGAGCGGCAGATTAGAAGCGTTGAAGGAAAGAGGAGGATACTTTCAAAATGCTATATATATGGCAGTGACGGCTTATCTTCTAATAGCAGTATTCATAGCTTATGCATATATAACTGCAGGATAAATAATAAATAGTTATAATGAACAAGCCTCCTTATTTTGTATATAGGGGGCTTGTTCTATTTGAAATATTCATCAAATCAAAAGTAAAAAAATCTCTTCAAGAATAATTTTAAAAAAGAATTTCTTTTATCTTTTTAACAACTCCGTTTTGATTGTTATTTTCTGCAATAAAATTTGCTTCTTTTTTTAAAAGTGGATGGGCATTTTCCATGGCATAGCTGTATTTGGCATTTTTTATCATCTCAAGGTCATTCAAATAATCTCCAAATACCATAGTCTCACAGGGAGTTATTTTAAAAATTTCCTGTATCTTTTTTATGGCAGTTCCTTTATTTGCATTGGGATGTATCATGTCCAGCCACAATTTTCCAGAGACAGATATATTAAATCTATTTTCATAATTTGAAAAGTACTTATGGCTGTTTTCCTCAGAACCTTTAAAATCACATCATCTACTTGGGTCACATCCTCTACAATTTTGAAACGTGAGTAGTATCTAGCCACTTCTGACACCAGTCTCTCATCACTGCTCTCTATATAAGCAGACTTTTTACCACAGATAACAAGATAAGCCTCCTCTATACTTCTTCCTAACTCTATGAGTTCTAAGGTATCTTTTTTGTCGATGGTCACAGAAAACAATTCCTTTCCATTTTGTATTACATATGTACCGTTCTCTGCAATGAAGAGCATATCATCTTTTATAAAATCAAATTTTTCCAAAAGATTGTAGTACTGCCTCCCGCTAGCTGCAGAAAAGATAATATTTTTTTTTCGAATTTCTTTAAAAACCTGCCAAAATTCTTCATTTATTTTATGTTCATCATTGAGCAGACTTCCGTCCATATCAGTTGCTATTAGTTTAATCATTTGAACCTCCTAGACAATATTTCTGTGATTTGTTTGGTTATACATTTTCATAAAACATGGTAACTCTCTATAGTTATAAAGTCAATATCAAATATGAAATTAGTCAGATGCAGGGTATAAAAAAAGCAATTGTTTATTAAGAGGAATTTGCCTATAAAATTGGAATAGAGAAATGAAAAATTAAATAATAAACTAAGGAGGTCTCTATGAAATTTTTAAAATTTGACAACTCTCTTGTAAAGGCAGAGGCCATTTTGGCTCTTAGAATAAAATTTAGAAATAGTTTTAAGGAATCAGTTTGGAATGTTGAAATTTTTATTGAGGATATTTTATCGGAAGATGAAAAAAAATTTTTTTTTGAAAGTTATAAAAGCAAGGAGGAGGCGAAAGAGAGATTAGATGAGATAGTAAAAAAGATAGATATAGAGGTAATATAGTTGACTGTATTTTGTGCTAAATCAAAAAAATAGGGGATTTGATTATCCCCTTGTTCTCCCAAGATATTTAGTATATATTTTTTGGTCATAATTTCCCCAAAACTCAGATGTTTTTATAGATTCTGGAAATACTGTTAGATCACAAAGTTCATCTTTTGAAAACCAACGGGCCTCCTCTATAACCAGTCCATCACATTGTCTGCATAGAGGGTCTTTAACTCCTATCTCTCCGAAGACAATTTCCCCTTTCAGAAATATTTCTAAGTTGTGTGAATCATATTGAGGGTCTAGGAATTCACTGATGTATAGAATATCACCTGTTTCGATTGTGTAGCCTGTCTCTTCACAGGTTTCTCTTACTGCACAGGCATGTATATCACTGTCTACATCTTCTAAACCCCCACCTGGAGGAGCCCACCATTCATTACTGCTTTTAGAGTTTAGACTTTTTACTAACAGGATTTGATTGTTTTGGATAACGATGGCGGCTACACGGATTCTATATCTCATAAATGACCACCCTCCTTTTGAGTATAAAAATGAAAATTTGAAAAATAAATCTTCAATATATGTATACCAGTATTTTTTTATGTTCCTCTTGTCCTGAAAGGACTCAATTTAAAAATTTTATTATAAATCATAAAGGAATTTCAAACTCCTTTTGAAATATCTCTTTAGAATAATGAATATGTTTGAGGAGTGGGTGGCTATGAAAAAAATAATGTTGCTGTTGTTTGTTTTACTGTTGACTTTAGGTTGTGATTCTGAGAAAAAGCTAAGTTTTAGTGGTGAAAACACAAAATTAAAGAAGGAAATTGTGGGAATTCGTAGTCAACTTGATGAAGCAGGGATCCTTATATCCGAGCAGAATGAAAAAATAAAAGAGTTAGAGAGTATAGGGGAGCAAAATAAGATTGCCTTGACTGAAAAGGAAAGGATAATAAAAACATATGAAAGTGAAAATGAGTTACTAAAAAGTAAGAATATAGACCTTAATGAAGAGATGAAAAATAGGAATTTGGAGAGAGTTTATTGGATTATTTTTTTCATTGTAAATAATGCGCTTTGGTATGGCTACTCTAGAAAGAAGAGGGAATAAATAATAAAAGAGCTGCCTTAAGGCAGCTCTTTTATTATCTGAATATTTTAATTTATATTTTTTAGAATACAAATATTTTAGAAAGGAAACTCATCATCATCTTCAAATGATTCTGTTTCAGGTTGAGAATGTGAAGGTACTTGTGGTTTTGAAGGTTTTGAATAAGAGTTAGAATTAGAATATCCACCTTGAGAACTGTTGTTATCATAAGATGATTCGCTGTTTCTTCCCTCTAAAAATTCGACATTATCAACAATAACGTCATAAGTAGTCTTTTTTTCTCCCTCAACTTCGTATCTATTCATTTGGAGTCTACCTTGAACACCGGTTTTTCTGCCCTTTCTAAGGTATTCTCCTATTAATTCTGCAGTCTTACCAAAAGCAACACAGTTGATAAAATCAGTTTCTCCCTTTTTTAAAGGCCTGTCCACTGCCAGCGAAAATCTACAGTAAGCTGTACCACTTTGTGCATACTTTAATTCTGGGTCTCTCGTAAGTCTTCCTGTCAACACTACTAAATTCAATATAATCACCTTCCTAGATAAGTTTATTATTTAAAGTTGATACAAAATATCATAGAAAATCAACATTTCAGATCATTAGATCTCTATTTTCACTAGGGCATACTCTATCCATAATATATAGATAAGAGAATTATATCATAAAAATTCTGAAAACAAAATTTTAAATTTGACAAAGGATGTCTAAAGATAAATAGGGAGAATTAAGTTGATAGAATTTAAAGAAAAGTGACTGCACATTAATTTTTTTGGTTTTTTTAATAATTCTTATCAATAAATATCATATAAAAGAAGATGAAAAACTGATTTTTAGGAATCAATATCAGCAATTGATTTTAAAGGAATCTAACAAAAACATAACGAGGATCAATATGCAGGCATTTGAATTATATCTCTATTTAATCCAAATAAAATAGTTGAAAAATTCAATTCTATATAAAAAAAATATATTTTTATTTGAAAAATACAAAAATAATGAAGTGTTCAATTTTGAAGTAAGACAAAATTTGTATTTGTTACCGACTTAAATTTGTACTTTTCAAGACAAGACCCTTGATAATTACAGTAAAGTTGCAGGTTCAAACTTATAAAAAAGCAAAAAAAAATGACTATGGCATTTAGAATGATGAAAAAGTTATGCTATAATAGAAATTGATTAATAAAAAAGGGGGGGAAGGTTGTTGATTTTAAAAAAAAGGATTCATAAAACAAAAGGAGAATTAAAAAGAACATTGCTTAGATATAAAATAATTGTTGTTTTGCTTGCTGCTTATATTTTAGGATCGCACCTGGGGATATTTTAAGACATATTTTACTTTAGATTGTTTCCGAAATTAAATTATACTATATTGGGAGAGTAAATATGAAAAATAAGTTAATTATACTGATTTTATCGGGTTTGTTTTTTTCAACTACTGCTAAGGCAGACCAGGAAAATAAAATTTCACTCTCTGTAGGTGCAGGGGTTATCACACGGAATGGCATCTATCAGTCAGAGGATAAATATAAAACTTTTCCAGTGGCGGCTGTAAATCTGAAATATGATAATTTTTATATTAACTATGATGAAATAGGATATGATTTTTACAGTGAAGACGGTATGAAATTGGGAGTTATAGGAAAAGTCCATTTAGGATATGATTCTGAGGATTTGAAAGATGAATATGATTCTATGGAAGACAGGGATTTTGATTTTCATCTAGGTTTGAAAACCACATACAATTACGACATTTATAAATTTGTGACCTTTGCCACTGGCGATGTAAGCGGA
Organism: uncultured Ilyobacter sp.; assembly: GCF_963663625.1. Lineage (NCBI taxonomy): Bacteria > Fusobacteriati > Fusobacteriota > Fusobacteriia > Fusobacteriales > Fusobacteriaceae > Ilyobacter > uncultured Ilyobacter sp. The sequence goes on from NZ_OY760437.1 coordinate 977,750, forward strand.
GAGAGCGACGGCAAGAGCTTAGGATTTGAAGGCAGTGCTAGGTATACAATGATTGACGGGAAGCTATACTTCATACCTGCTGCTGGAGTTACCTATGTAGACGGAGATTTTGTAGATTATTTCTACGGGGTGAAGGGAAGCGAGGCCGTCGCCGGAGGAATAAATGACGGATTAGAGTATAGAGGTGCAGGTGATGTCATCTACGGATTAAAGGGAACTTTTAACTATATCTATAACAAGGACCTTTCATTTCAATGGATAAATGGAGTGAAATTATATGGCGGTAACATAAATAATTCCCCCATTGTTAGAAAAGATTATTCTGTTTATACAGGACTGGTTATAAGTTACAGATTTTTATAGGGGCTTCAGGGCCTCTTTTTTGATGTGAGTTTTATTTTTTTAGATATATAAAATTTTACAAATAAACTACTTTTACTAAATACTAATTCAACATATCGGTGTTAGACTTAATCCGTACCAAGGGGAGCAGATTTTGATAATTTTAACAAAAGGAGAGGATTTTCAAATGAAAAAAAGAATCGCATTATTACTAGCAGGGTTATCAATAGTATCAGGTACAGCATTGGCTGGGTCTTTGTCTTTAGTTGACGAGATAAAAATTAACGATGAAACAAACTACAGATCAGATGAAAGAATCAAAACAGAGTGGACTATAGTCAAAGGAGAGTACAAGGCAGATAACGGTTTAAAATTAAAATTTGATATTGACAGAGATGACATCAATTATGATGCAACAGGTTATGAAGATCACGAAGGTTGGGATACATATTTCGCAGCATACTATCCACTTGCATCTGCAGAATTAGGCGGACTTACTTTTAAAAACGAGATAGGTGCAGAGATATACTATGACCAAGAGGATTCTTATGATAAGAACGGTTCAGAGCAAGCAGGAAAAGAGGAAACAGAATTAGGACTTGCTCTTAAAACAAAGACTAAGTTAAATGATATTACAACTTGGTCAACTAAGTTTTGGGCTAGAAATGTTGATTATGAAAAAGGAACAACTGAAGATGATGATGTCCTTTTCGGTATAGAAACGGCATTGGGAATGGAATTCAACAAAAACTGGTCAGCAGAGATCGAAGTTGATGGGTTCTGGGGTGGATACAGTGACAGTGCCAATACATTTGCAGGCAACGGAATTGATTCATTCAACTATGAAGTATTCGCATATTTAAACTATGTTCAAGACCTCTATAAAACGGATAACTTTAAATTGTACTTTATGACTGAAGTTGGAGCTGAGTACTTTGCTCAGGGAGAGGACTACAAAGATGCAGGAAGCGATAAAGCAGAACATTATGTAATGCCTGGAATAGGGTTCAAATACGGTGTGACAGAGACTGTATCCCTTCATGGTTGGACAGGTTACAAGGTGCTAGGAGAGGTTGCCAACGGAGATGGAACTGTAGATGACAACAATGAGTGGGAATCAGTAATAGGATTTAAGGTAACTATGTAATCCTGTCTAACTCTTCCCGAGTTAGATATAGAGAAAGCCCGGCTTTTGGCCGGGTTTTTAGATTTTCAATAGATTTTCAATAAGAAGTTATCTGTTATTCTTTACAGTTTCTAAATATCTCTGACAGTGAGAACATTTGACCATGTTTCTTTCCTTCACAAACTCTATAGGATCACAACTTGTCTTTTCTTGACAGTAGGGGCATTTTTGGGTGCAGAAAAGAGAAGCAATTTTTACCTTAATAAATTCTAAAATTTTATAGATACCAAAATCATTCATAATAAATCACCTCATAGTTATTTATTTAGATCACAGTTGAAATCCTTTTTTTACTTTTTATATTATCATAGTAACCAGTAAAGACATAAAAAATAGAGCAAATTTTAAAAGAAATTGAAGGAAATGCATGACGAGTATGTAAATAAGACTTTAGGAGGGATGCCAAATGAAGCGATTAATTTTATTGACAGTGATGGTATTAAGCTTTTCATTTTCTTATAGTTCCAGCATCTATACATCTGAGAAGGGGATGGTGCAGACATTACTGGAGAAAACAGGTATAAAAAAAGACCAGAGTCAGAATTTTAAAGTAGATGACATAAAAGTTTTTTCTGAAAAAAATGACTACAGAAGAATAAATATAGATATAAAAAATATCAGTTCAGAGGATTATAAGTCAGTTACATTTTCAATATTACTGGGAAAAACAAGAGAGACAATGTCAGAGGTGTATACTTTTACTCTGTATGATATAAGATCAGGTAAAAAATATAAATTTAATTCTAAGGTATATGTGGGTGATATCAAAGGCAAAAAAGCAGAAGTTAGATTTATAGGGGGAGAAGCTAAATAGCTTTTCCTCTTTTGTTTTGCAGTGGGTGTTTAGCTGTGTTATAATGTGTAGAAAATGGAAAAAATGGGAAAAAGGGGAGATTTGAAATATGAAAAAAGCTGTGCTTTTGGATGTAAGTGCAATTATGTATAGAGCTTTTTTTGCTCATATGAATTTTAGAACAAAAAATGAGCCCACAGGAGCAGTATTTGGATTTACCAATACGCTTTTGGCAATTATTGATGAATTTTCACCTGATTATATCGGAGCAGCTTTTGACGTAAAAAGGTCAACTCTGAGAAGAAGTGAAAAATACAAAGATTATAAAGCCGCAAGAAAACCTATACCTGAAGATCTTGTTGTACAGATCCCAAAGATAGAGGAACTCTTAGATTGTTTTGGAATAGAAAAATTTAAAATAGATGGCAATGAGGCAGATGATGTCATAGGGGCCCTTGCAAAAAAGCTCTCTGCAGAAAATATAGAAGTCTATATAATAACAGGAGACAAGGATCTTTCTCAGCTTGTTGACGGAAATATAAATATAGCTCTTTTGGGAAAAGGCGAGGGAAAGGAAAGGTTTAAGATTCTCAGAAGTGAAGAGGACGTAATAGAACAACTTGGAGTCAGGCCAAATGATATACCTGATCTATTTGGGCTTATAGGGGATACCAGTGACGGGATTCCAGGTGTTCGTAAAATAGGAGCTAAAAAAGCTCTGGTAATGCTCGAGAAATATAAAAATCTAGAAGGTATATATGAGCATCTCGACGAACTGTCTGACCTACCAGGAATAGGGCAGGGCCTTGTGAAGAATATAGAGGAAGACAGAGAACTGGCATTTCTCAGCAGAGAGCTTGCCACCATAGATTTGGATATACCTGTAGAATATAACCCTCATAAACTCCAGCACGGAATAGATAGAGGAAAGCTTTATGAACTCTTTAAAAATTTGGAATTTAAAGCCCTAATAAAAAAAATGAATCTGAAAGACCTAGAGTTAAAAAAAGAAATTACAGAAGATAAAAATGAAAATTTGGAAAAATTTTCGCTAGACAATGTACAGATGAGTCTTTTTGGCGGGAAAGCTGCTGAAGAGTTGGTTGTTGAGAGAGAAAATAAAATAATTACAACTGAAGATATGTTTGAAGATATGCTGAAAAAGGCAAAGATTGAAAAAATTGCAGGAATTGTCTATGGAGGATGTGGAGTTGCAGTGACTTTGAAACACTGCAACTACTATTTACCTGTGAGTCATGACTTTGTGGGGGCTAAGAATATTAGCAGAGATCTTTTGGAAAATTTTTTATCTTCTGATATAGATTTTATATCATATAAATTTAAGGATATCCTGAATGAAGGATACGAGATAAGAAACATGCATTTTGATGTTATGATAGCTTATTTTCTTCTCACCGCACAGACGAAGGAGGATATAGAGGCAGTTCTTTATAGTGAAACAGGTGAGGAATTTCCTGTTTATAAAGAGATTTTTGGTAAAGAAGAATCTTCAAAACTTCCACTGGAAGAATATGGAGAGTTTTTGATGAAAAGAAGTGAAGCCCTCTGTGAAATATATCAAAATTTGAAAATGAGAATAGAGGAGGAAGAACTACACGACCTTTTTTATAATGTGGAGATGAAACTTATCCTGATTCTTTCTAAGATGGAGAGAGAGGGAATAGCCATAGATCCAAAATATTTTAAAAAATACAGCTTAGAGCTCACTAAAAGACTAGAAGATCTGAAAAAAGAGATTTTTAAAATTTCTGAAGAGGAGTTTAACTTGAACTCGCCTAAACAATTGGCGGAGATACTCTTTATGAAGCTTAATATAGAACCTGTGAGTAAGACGAAAACTGGCTTTTCTACTAATGTAGATGTTCTAGAGACACTCAGAGACAGGGGCGAGAAAATAGCGGAATATATATTGGATTACAGAAAACTTACAAAACTTCAGAGCACCTATGTAGATGCTCTGCCAAAACTTGCAGACAAGAACAACAGGCTTCACACAACTTTTAATCAGACAGGTGCAGCCACAGGGAGGCTTTCATCTTCTAATCCAAACCTTCAAAATATACCTGTGAAAAGTGATGAAGGTATAAAGATAAGACGTGGCTTTGTATCTGATAAAGGGAATACACTTTTGGCCATAGATTATTCTCAAATAGAACTGAGGGTACTAGCGGAACTTTCAGGAGATGAGACACTCATAAAAGCTTATGCAGACGGACTTGACCTTCATGATCTTACAGCTAAAAAAATATTTGATATAAGCACAGATGTAACAAGAAGTCAGAGAACCATGGCAAAAATAGTAAACTTCAGTATTATTTACGGAAAAACGCCCTTTGGACTTTCTAAGGAGCTCGGAATAACTCAAAAAGATGCCAAGGAATATATTAAAAGATATTTTGCTCAGTATCCAAGAGTTAAAGAGCTTGAAGAAAAAATTATAAAAAATGCAGAAGAGAAGGGATATGTAAAAACATATTTTGGGAGAAAGAGATCAGTAGATGGGATTACTTCAAAAAATGGGAACATAAAAAAACAGGCTGACAGAATGGCTGTAAATACAGTTATTCAAGGAACAGCAGCGGATATTTTGAAAAAAGTAATGATAGAAATAGATAAAAAAATCGCAGATGAGAAAGACATAAAAATGAATCTTCAAGTTCATGATGAACTTATTTTTGAAGTTAAAGATGAGAGCATAGAAAAATACGCAGAGATGATAAAAAATATAATGGAGAACAGCATAGAATTCAAAAATGTAAAATTAGAGGCAAATGTTGCCCACGGGAAAAATTGGGCAGAAGCTAAATAAAGGGGTGGGGAGATGTCGTATACTCACATGGTTAAAGAGGAGGTATTGAAAAAAGAGATAAATTCTCCTTTGGAAAAACTTTTGGAGGTATATTCTTTTTTAAAAGGGAAAAAATCTATTTTGAAGGATAGAATAGAGATAAAACTTGAGAACAGAGAGATAGCAGAAAGGGTTTATGAATTTTTACGAGAGCTCACCCAGATGAAAATTTTCATAAAATATTCTGTAAGCAGGAGATTGGGTGAGCACAATGTCTATACCATAACTCTTCCTAAACAGAATGGATATGCTGAGTTTATAAATAAACTAAACAAATATGATAATATAGAACTTGCTGATTATGATGAAAAATTCAAAGGTTTTCTGAGGGGGCTTTTTCTAAGCTGTGGATATATAAAATCTCCTGATAAAGAATATGCCATGGATTTTTTTATTGATAGCGAAGAAATTGGAGAAAAACTCTATAAAACTTTGAAAATGAAAGATAAGAGAGTGTTTAAGACAAAAAAAAGAAACAAATCTCTTATATATCTCAGAAATTCTGAAGATATTATGGATATAATGGTTAATGTGGGAGCTATCACAGAGTTTTTCAAGTATGAAGAAGTGACTATGATGAGAGACCTAAAAAACAAAACCATAAGGGAGATTAATTGGGAAGTAGCCAACGAAACTAAGACTCTAGATACTGGAAAAAAACAGATAAAAATGATAAAATACATAGGGAAGAAAATTGGCCTAAATAATCTCAGCGGAGTTCTCGAAGAGGTGGCTTTCCTCAGGCTTCATAATCCTGAAAGCTCTCTTACAGAGCTTGCAGAGATGGTAGGGATATCAAAATCTGGAATAAGAAACAGATTCCGTAGGATAGAGCAGGTTTACAATGAACTGATTGAAAAAGAAAAAACTGGAGAGAAACAAGAGTGAGGGGCTATGAAAATAATAGAAAATATATTTACAACAAAGGAAAAGTTCCCAAATACATATGTAGCTATAGGTTCTTTTGATGGCATACATTCTGGTCATAAAGAAGTTATATCTTCAGCAGTCAAAAAAGCGAAAGAAAAAAACGGAAGGTCGGTTGTATTTACCTTTGCCAATCATCCCATGGAAGTGGTAGATAAGAGTAGGGCTCCTAAACTAATAAATTCTAGGGAGGAGAAAGTTCATATTCTAGAAGATATGGGAGTTGATTATGTTATTTTTCAGCCCTTCGACAACGAGTTTTCTGCAATGGCTCCCTTTGATTTTGTGGAAGAGGTATTAAAAGAAAAACTCAGTGCAAAGGAGATTTTTGTTGGTTTCAACTTTTCCTTCGGCGAGGGCGGAGTTGCAAAGACAAATGATCTTATAGAACTAGGGAAGGCTGTAAATATAAAGGTGAATAAAATACCCCCTGTAAAAATAGATGACCGTGTAATAAGCTCTACTCTTATAAGAAAGCTCATAACAAAGGGGGATCTAGATAAGGTTAGGGAGTACCTGGGATATTCGGTTTTTATAATAGGGGAGGTAGTTCACGGCAAAAAATATGGAAGAAAAATGGGCTTTCCTACGGCAAATTTGAGCATACTGAACAAAGTCTATCCACCCTTTGGGATATATGGGGCCTCTGTGAGAATAGAGGGAGATGATAAGGAACATGATGCTGTGGTGAATATAGGAAGGAACCCCACTTTGAAGCCCGGGGAACAGAGTATAGAGGTTCATATTCTTGATTTTGACGAGTATATTTATGGAAAGAAACTTTACGTAAAACTTGTGAAGTTTTTAAGAGAAGAAAAAAGGTTTTCATCTATGGATGAACTTAAAAAAGTTATTAGAAATGATGTTTTAATGTGGAAAAGTTATTTGGAAGAGGGACTGCATGAATAATTTAACTCTTAAAATTGATAACTTTGAAGGCCCTTTGGACCTCTTGCTCCACTTGATTGAAAAAAAGGAGTTAGAGATAGCAAAGATAAAGATATCTCAAATTATAGATGAGTATCTCAACTTTCTGTCAAATCTAAAAAGAGAGAATTTAAGTGTAAAAGTAGAATTTCTAATAACAGCTAGTGAACTTTTAGAAATAAAAGCACTTTCGATACTCAATATGAGGGAACGTGAGAAGCGAGAGGAAGAGTTGGGGAAAAGACTTCAAGAGTATAAGTTTTATAAAGATATAACTGTAAAAATAAGAGAACTTGAAAATGAATTTAATATCCCCTATACCCGGGAACAGTGTAAAAAAATAAAAAAGATACCTTCTATTGAATTTGATCTTAGCAGACTTTCTATAATGGACGTATTCAGGGTCTACAGCAATTACCTGGAAGAAAATGTAAAGGAAACTCTAGAAATAAATATAGATCAGAAGTACTATCTCCAGGAGGAGATGAAAAAAATAAGAGAAGTTTCTACAGGTGGTGGAATTTATTTAAAAGATTTTTTTGAAAAAGCAGAAAACAGGGTACATCTAATATACATTTTTCTTGCAATTTTAGAATTGTATAAAGAAAATTTAATAGAGATAGAAGGGGAAACTCTGAAAGTATTTAAATAGGTGGCAAGATTCTTGTCACTTTTTCTATGATTACTATAAAAGATGATGGTGATGAAATGTTTAGAAGCGGGATGTTAGTAATGGTAATAACCATGGCAAGCAGAATTTTAGGATTAGTGAGAACGGCGATGATAGCCTATTATTTTGGAGCCAGTAAATTTACAGATGCTTATTTTAGTGCCTTTAAAATAAGTAATCTTTTCAGACAACTCCTTGGAGAAGGAGCACTAGGGACTGTATTCATCCCTGTCTATAATGAGAGAGTGGCAAAACATGGAGAAGAAGCTGGTAAACAGCTTATTTTTTCAATATTGAACCTACTTTTTGTTGGAACGTCTATTATTACACTATGTATGATAGTTTTTTCCGGTCAGATTATAAACATAATAGTAATGGGATACCCTGCAGAAACAAAACTTATAGCATCTAGGCTCCTAAAGATCATGGCTATTTATTTGGTATTTATAGGAATGTCTGGGATGATATGTGCAGTTCTCAATAATTTTAAACAGTTTGCAGTACCGGCGGCGACCTCTCTGCTCTTTAATATTGCGATAATAGTATCAGCAGTTTTTTGGGGTAAATCAGTAGGGATAGATGCTTTGGCGGCAGGTGTCGTTGTAGGTGGAATATTGCAGCTTCTTATGGTTATTCCTAGTTTCTTTAAAATTATAAAAAAGTATGAATTTAAAATAGATTTTAAAGACCCGTCATTGAGGAGAGTTTTTTATCTTATTTTACCGATGCTTTTGGGGATATTTGCAAAACAGATCAATAGCGTGGTAGATCAGTTTTTCGCATCTTATCTGAAATCGGGTGGGGTAACAGCCCTAGAAAATGCATCAAGACTCTATAACCTTCCCTTAGGAGTCTTTGGAATATCAATTGCCACAGTTATCTATCCTAGCATGTCTAGGGCCATAGAAAGAAAGGCATTTGATGAAATGAGGGACAGGCTGAGCAAAGGGTTGAATATTCTTATGTTTCTCATAATTCCTTCTATAGCAGTACTCACAGTATATTCTAAAGATGTGATATCACTTGTATTTTCATATGGAAAATATGATGGAGACGCAGTTATTGTGACTTCTCAGTCTCTGCTATATTATTCTTTAGGACTTTATTTTTACACTGCCATTCATCTTTTGAGCAGAGCTTTTTACGGAATGAAAAACACAAGGGACCCTGTTAAATACTCAATTGTTTCTATAGTATTGAATATAATTTTGAATGCACTTCTTATACAAAAGCTCCAACACAGGGGACTTGCTCTTGCAACTTCAATAGCTTCAGGAGTAAACTTTTTTCTTCTAGTGCACTATTTTAAAAAGAAATATATAGGTGTTGATCTAAAAAAAATGGGTAATTTTTTGATGAAAATTCTTGTTTCTACTGTGGCAGCTATCTCTCTAAGCTACTTTATAGAGATTGTATTAATTAAGCTCTTAGTATTTTCAGTAGTTTATCTTGCTCCCTGGCTAATGCCTCTAAAAAGGAGGGGGATAGATGTATTCTAATGAGCTTTCTACATCTACAAACTATAAGGTCTATACCCCTGAAAAGATAGCAGATGAAATAGCTGAGAAATCTTTGGAATTTTACTTTACTGGAGAGTATACAAAAAAAAAAATAGATGAGCTCAGAATAGCGGATATATCTTGTGGGACGGGGAACTTACTCCTGTCTGTCCTTGGGAAGGTAATGGATATAGCAAAAGAAGTATATGGAGAATATAGGTACAATTCAGAGTGGGTAGAAGGGTATGACCTTGATATAGAGGCTTTAGAAAGACTCAAAATCAGAAGTCAAGTATTTTTGAAAAAATACGGAATAATCGGAGAAATATCCACATTTTTCAGAAATTCCATAATATTCTCAAATGAAAAAAAATATAAAATTATATTGGGGAACCCTCCTTATTTTGGAGAAAAAAATAATAAAGAAATATTTCAAGAACTGAAAAAAAATGATTTTGGAATGAAATATTATGAAGGAAAAATGGACTACTTCTACTATTTTATCGAAAAAGGGATAGATCTTTTAGAAGAAGGTGGGATACTATCATATATAACCACCAATTACTGGCTTAAAGCAGATCACGCCACCAAGCTGAGGGAAAAAGTAAGAAGTGAGACCAATTTCAGATACATAAATAATTACAATGTTTCAGTTTTTAAAAATGCTCCTGGACAGCATAATTTTGTTTTTTCTTTGGAAAAATCAAAAGAAAATGATGATTTTAAAGTTATAGATGAAAATAAAAAATATGTATCTAAAAACACTCTTATGTATAATAGTATTGGAAAAATTATACTGGCTTCAACAGAAGATCTAAAAACTCTTAAAAAAATATATGACAGTAGAACTCATGTTCTAGGTGATCTTCTCAATATCAATCAAGGGATTGTTAGTGGTTGTGATAGGGCTTTTGTATTTAGAGAATATCAAGAAAAGTTTTCTAAATATTTAAAGCCATTTTATAAAAATAAGGATATTCATAAGTACAAAGTAGAGGAGTCTAGCAAATTTTGGATACTGTACATGGACAGGTACACTAAAGCTAACGAAAAAGTTTTGAATCACCTTGAAGGATATAGAAAAAAATTATCTTCAAGGAGAGAAGCAAAAGATGGTAAGATCAACTGGTGGGAGCTTCAGTGGGCACGCGACGATAAAATTTTTAAGCAACCCAAAATAGTCGGAAGACAGAGGAGTAGGGATAATAAATTTGCATATACGGAAAAAGAATTCTATGGAAGTGCAGATATATACTATCTAACAGGAAAATCTAATAATGTAAGTCTTTTATATCTTTTAGGATATTTAAATTCAAGTTCTTTTTATAGATGGTTCAGGTACAACGGGAAAATAAAGGGGTGCAATCTTGAATTATACTCCACTCCATTAAAAGAAACCCCGGTTTATTATCCAGAAAATTCTCATAAACTTCGATATATCGAGAAAATGGTGCAGAAACAATTAATAAAATATGATGAAAAAATTCAAGATAAGATAGATGATTACTTTATAAATCCATATTAAAAAGGGCGCCTAGACGCCCTTTTTCTATTTTTAAGATATCTTAACTCCCTTGATGTCATCTAAATCAAATTTTAATGAGAAAAAAATTTGAGATTTCTCGGAACATCCTCTCTCATTAGAATGCTTGATGTCGTCAATATCCATATCCAAAATATCACCTTTTTCAAAACTTCTTAACTTACAATTTCTACATTTTTCTAGTGTAGGATTATAACAACCGTATCCTTCTAAGAGAAGATTATTGTCCTCAACAAGATATACAATTTTTGCTTCCCGATCGAAATCCCTTGGAAAATTAATGCTTAAAACCATTTGTCCCTCCTTCTTCATATAACTTAATGAGATATTACCCCATAAACTGAACTTTCCTTCATTTTTAACAAATTTTTTTCAGAATTTCGCACCAAGGATAGTTAAAATAATTTTGAAAGCATAAAGTGAACCGCCACCAAACATCCATACGGCATTTTAATAAAAAAGACTAATATCTTTCAACAATAAGCGAGTAATAAGACTTTCTAGTCTTGCCTGTGGTGATATCAAGTATCTCTGGTTCATGTTCTGTTACTTTAAATTTTAGGAGGTGCTCTTTTATATCTTCGGCTTCAAAAATATGAGGTTCTAATTCGACTTTGTCATCACTTTGAAAACGTATGATGATCTCCTTATTGTTCACCATACATCTCTTAGATTCAGGTTCTAATAATTCATATCCAAATTTCTTGAGTTGATTATTTAACTCATCTATTAAAGCCATCCTCAACACCCCCTTTTATCTGATTTTTCTACATGGACATTAATTTTCCTTTAAAAAAAATAAAAAAACCCTTCTAAAAATATAGAAAGGTTTTCTGCCTAAAATTATTCATTTCTAAGAGCATCTATGGGATTCATATGAGCCGCCTGTCTGGCAGGATAAACTCCAAAAACAAGTCCTATTAATGTGGAGATGAATACAGAAGCAGCAGTTACATTTATTGACAATATAGGTTCTATTCCTGAAATCAATCCGAAAATTTCAGATGCTGCATACCCGATAAAAATACCGATGGCACCTCCTGATGCAGAGAGGACTATAGCTTCTGTTAGGAACTGAAAAAGAATATCTCGATTTTTTGCCCCTATAGCCTTTCGAATACCGATCTCCTTTATCCTCTCAGTGACGCTTACCAGCATTATATTCATTACTCCGATACCGCCCACGAGAAGAGAGATAGATGCCACAAAGGTGACAAATATATTCAGAGTTGATAAAACTTCATTAAAGGAACTACCACGGGAAACCCTTTCTTCATACTCATATATACCTGTGACATTTTTATTTTCAAGTTCTGTAATTATATTCGATAGCAAGTTCTGGGAGTTTGAGGGATCAGAAGCTTTTACCAGTATAGAGGAATATTCATCAGTTCCCAAAATTCTCTCTGCAATAGGAAGAGAGATCCTTCCAAATGCCGGTAAAAATCTACTCAGACCCAGCTGGTTCATACCGGCATCAGGGTGCTGAAAGATCCCCACTATTGTGAATACTTTTGTTTTGTTTAATGACCTGAAATCCACAGAAATTTTTTCTCCGAGTGGATTTTTTTCTCCGAAGACCTTACCTGCGGTAATATTATCTATCACTATAACAGGGACTTTTTCTTCGTATTCACTTGATAGAATAGGTCTTCCCATAGTATAGGTCAGCTCGTCTATAATTTCATATCCGGGAGTTGTTCCAAAGATGGCCCCACGGAGATCTTGATTTTTAAGATTTTTATAATTAACTCTTTCAAAAACATAAGGAGATATTGCTTCTAAGTTTTCAGTATCTTTTAGAAGATCTGCGTCACTGCTGTTTAAGGCAAAGGCACTTCTGTAATTTTCATGTTCTTTGTCTATGGATATTTCATATACCCCAAATCCACTTTTTGCAAGAGATCCTGTTATTTTTTTCTGTCCACCCTTCCCTATGGCTGACATTGCTATAACTGAAGATATTCCGATTATAATTCCAAGCATAGTGAGAAGAGACCTCATCTTGTTGGCATTGAGTGATTGAAGGGCACTTTTAAAGGTCTCTATAAAATTCATTGTCAATCACCTCATCTTTGATTAATTTCCCATCTCGAAAACGGATTATTCTTTTACAGTGAGCAGCTATGCCGTCTTCGTGGGTAACCATCACGATAGTTACACCTTTTTGGTTGAGCTCTTTAAATATAGTCAACACCTCCTCTTCAGATTTTGAATCAAGGTTACCGGTGGGCTCATCTGCCAGTATTATGCTAGGGCTTGTTACAAGGGCTCTAGCCAGTGCAGCCCTCTGTCTTTGGCCACCAGAAAGCTCGTTTGGTTTGTGATCTATCCTGTCTCCTAGCCCAACATCTTCCAAGGCTTTTACCGCCAACTCCTTTCTATGGTGTGCATGGACTCCTGCATAGACAAGGGGCAGAGCTACATTTTCCCATGCTCTCAATTTTGGGAGAAGGTTAAAGGCCTGAAACACAAAACCTATTTTTTTATTCCTTATTTCAGCAAGCTGGTCGTCATCAAGGTACTCTATATTTACCCCTGATAGTCTGTATTCTCCTACAGAAGTCTGGTCTAGACAGCCTAAGATATTCATCATGGTAGACTTACCGCTTCCACTAGGACCCATTATCGCCACAAACTCCCCTTTCTTTACGGTAAATGAAACATTGTCTAGGGCTTTCAGCGAAATTTCCCCGGTTATATATGTTTTTTCAAGTTTATTTATTTCGATTACATTTTCCCTGTCAGAATATTTCATATTACACTCCTAGGCTTTTTTATTTTTTTGAGAATCATTTACACCAACTTTTACTTTTATACCTTCAACAAGAGACTGATCTGGGTCTTTTATAATTGTGACATTTTCATCTAAGCCTTCGACAGATACGACACTGCTGTTGTTTAGTTTTAAGGTTACATATTTTTTCTTTATGGTAGAATCTGACTGAAGTTCAAAAACATAATAACCCTTTTTATCTTCTAAAACAGACATTCTAGGGATAGATATGCTGTCTCGGTTTGTATAAGTGATTATCTCGGCTTTTACGTTAAATCCTGGCCGAAGTTGTGCAGGAATATTGTCTAAAGTTATCTCTACCTCCACATAAGCCTCGGTGGTGCTAGAAGAGCTTGAGCTTTGATTTGAGGAGTTTGAACTTGTAGCTGTAGACAATGTTGAGATTTTGCTCACCTCACCTTTAAATAGTTCTTTATAGGCTTCAGGAGCTATCCTGACAGGTTGTCCTAACGATATTTCATTAATACTGTACTCAGGAACATCTGCTACAATTATCATATCAGAGAGATCTGCTATTTCAAAAAGTTCCACTTCTGTATTAACCCTGTAGTTTTCCTCGGCGATCATAGAAATAATTGTTCCGTTAAAAGGGCTTTTTATTTCATCTAACATTTTAGAAAGTTCCTCTTTAAAATCCTCAATCTTTAAAAGGGAGGTTTCAATATCAAACTGGAGGTTTTCCACCTCTACTTTTGATGCTCCTCCGATTTTAAAGAGTTCCTTCTTGTTTTCAAGGTCTCTTCGGAGTTTTTTCAGGGAGATCTCTTCTTTCTTTAGATCTCTCATAACACTGTTTTTATCTTCAGGATCAAAAGTCATAATTGTCTCGCCTATTTTTACATAATCCCCTTCGCTGTAGTAGACCTTATCAACCTTTAAGCTTCTGTCGGCATAGATGAGTTTTGTATCCCTAGCCTCTATTATTCCATCAGCTTCAACTATTTTTTCAAAGTCTGCTCTTTTAACTTTGTATACAGAATAGCTTCGTTTTGTCTCTTCAGAAAGGAAAGTTTTTTTGTAGAGAATAAATCCTGTTATAACCAAGATAAGAACAACTGCTATGATAACTGCTTTTTTTAATTTCATTGTTACCTCCTGTACTTTATTTCGTAAATAAGTGCATTGAGTTCGTTTCTCTTCTTTTCAAGCTCTATAGAACTTTCAATGTATTCATCGTATTTTTCTGCATAGTTTATGTATGAATCAGTGCCTTGTTCATACCTCATTTTATATATTTCATATTTCATTTCAAATAGTAGATTTTCTCTTTTGAGATTTTCAAGCTCTTTAGCAAGTGAAAAGTATCTGTTTTCAAAATCTTTTTTCAGATTTTTACTTTTTTCTACCTGCTTCTCTTTTTCAAGCTCTAATTCCTGGATTTCAACCTGATAAAGATAACTTTCATCATCATACTCAAAAATAGTCTTTCTGAACCCTAAAGATACAAGCCATCCATTACTTACAGTATCGTAAAAAGTTCCTGCAGTTAAGTTTGGCCACTTATTATCATATTTTGAATATTTATAATTTTCTTTGGATTTTTCAAGTAAGAACCCGGCATTTTCAAGATCTCTTTCCCCTATACTGTCAAAATTAATCTCTTCCGAATTTTGTGTTTCAGAAAATTTTTCGATATCCTTACCTGTTGTATCTACTTTGTACAGGTCATAAAAATCAGATTTAATTTTTTCTATATCATCTTTTAATTGTTTGATGTCAGACTTTGAATTTTGCACCAGCATCTCAGAATACCTGTAATCAAACTCGGTACCTGTACCTATATCTACCGCTTTTTTTAAATTTTCCATATCCTTTATAAGCTTAGGATGAAGTTTTTCTTTTAGTTCGAGCTCTAATTTTGTGTCCATGTACTTCTGGTACAGAGTTATTAGCCCTATGACCTCTTCCTCGACTTTCTCTTCTTTAAAGTTTAGTCTGTATTTTTTGTCGTGGGAAAAAATATAGATTTTATATTTTCTCTCACTAAAAAAAATGTCCTTCAAGTCTTTTTCTACACCAAAAAGTTCCTTTTCAGTTTCTCCAGTATGGTTATTATATTCGGCAGAATATTTATAAAAATCATAGGTTGCAGAAAATGTGCTGTCAAATTCCTTGCTATCATCATAATCAGCATAATCTGAGTTTGCCTCTAAAACTATCCCGTCTCTTTTGATCCGATCTATTTTTGTCTCTTCAATGTTTAGACGTTTTTCTTCAAATTCTTTAAATTCATTGGAATATCCTCTTTTTTCTACATAGTTTATCATATCATCTAAGCTCAGACTGTAAGAGTGGAGAGCTAGTGCCATGAAAAGAAAGACTAATGTTACCTTTTTCAAAATAGTACCTCCTGTTGCTAAAATTTGAAAAATAGATTTGTGAACAGCTCCTAAATAGAAAAGTAGTAGCCCGCAATTATTTTCTTAGAAAAATATAAAATTTCAATTAATTCTATAACTAAATCAATATAAAGTAAATTGAATAATTTCATTTTTAAAATAAAAAAAGAGCCATACGGCCCTTAGATTGAATAGTATATCGAGAGATAGTTAAGTACACTACCACCTATGACAAATAGATGCCATATGACATGAGTAAACTTTATTTTTTTTAGAAGGTAAAATACTGCCCCTACAGAATATGTTATGCCGCTTGCCAAAAGAAAATTTAGTGCTTCAGAATTCAAATTTGTCTTAAGGTTCTTGAAAACAAATATAATCATCCATCCCATAAATAGATAGATGAGAGTAGAGACAAAGGTAAACCTACCCGTAAACTTTATTTTGAAGATTATTCCCATAATTGTGAGGGCCCACTGGATAATCAGCAGTATCATAGCGGCCTTTCCCTTTACCACAGTTAGTAAATAAGGGGTATAAGAGCTCGAGATCAGTATGTATATTGCAGAGTGATCAAAAATCTTAAAAAGTTTTTTTGTTTTTCCGGGATTTAGAATATGGTAAGTTCCCGACATAGAGTAAAGCAGTATAAGAGCAGCTCCGAATATACTAAAGCTGACAAGGTGAGCCGTCGTTCCAAAATTCGATGCTCTGAATACTAGGAGCACGAGTCCATACACTGCCGTCAGGGCACCGAGATAGTGGGTGATTGAATTTATATATTCCTCTAATTTATTATGATCTGTCATAGTTAAGTCCTCCACTTAGTTATTTGGATATCTTTATTATAACACATTCCAAACTAAAACAGTCAAGAATATAAAATAAAAAAATAAATTTTTTTTAATGTTTAATGACTAAATGTTTAAAAAAATTTGAATATTGTATATTTTTCTGTTATACATGAATTTAGAACCTTATATTTGGGAAATGTCCTCTAAAAAAAAGCAAATGTCATAATAAGATAACACATGTCACCAAAAGACCATAGTCTCTAGATGTACCATTAAACAAAGGTTTATAGTGGTTCGGTTAGGTTTTTTACCAGAATGGTAAAGTTTGACTTTTTATCTGAAAGTATATATAATCTATTTAGGAAGAGTCTACAAAATCTTGATTTGAGGAGGTATAATGTGAAAGTAAGGATAAAAAAAATTCTAGAAGAAAAAGGAAGATCGATTTACTGGCTTGCTATCCAGTGTAATGTAACATATAAAAGTATGTTTAATCTAGTTAACAATAAAACATCTTCTGTGAAATTCATGCTTTTAGAAAGAATATGTAATGTATTAGAAGTAACTCCAAATGATATCTTTGATTTTGAAAATTAAAAATGGGGCTTAATGCCCCATTAATTTAAATATATATTTGAGAAAAATACCCCAGAAGCTCTCTTTTTTCTGCATATTGGACATAGCTTGTTATATGGGACTCCCTTGTTATCCAATTCAGTTTTAAAATTTTTCTTGCATTTCAAACATGTTATAGCTTTAGAACTTACTTTGGTTTCCATAGCATACCCCTCCCATTTAGGACAAAATAATATCTAATTAGACGAACTTTTTTTAATAAAAGTTTATTTTTTACTCTTTTCACAAAAGTCCTATAATTTAATAATATTAAATTTTTTTAAAAAAAATAAAAAATAATATATAATATTAAAATATAAAATTCAAAGAATAGGAGAATATCTACAATGGTTATAGAATTAAAAAAAATAATATTAGACCTTAAAAATGGACAAAAAAATTTAGAATTTGAAAAACTTTATGAAAATTCATATAAAGAAGCGTTAACAAGAGAAGTACTTAAAAAGAAAGAAAAAATTCACTGGGCAGGTGTGTTTCACATAGAAGATGATGAAATAAAGATGGAATTTTCTGTAAATACAAGAGGAAACTTTATAACTTATCTTGATCTAGACGGATATCTAAATGGTGAAGTTGCAGAGATAGATGATGGAAGTTCATTCCATCTAGTCTCTAAAAAAAGCAACATCTATGAAGCCATGTGCTTTATGGAGGTAAAAAAATTAAAGGTGCTTCCAGAAAAAAAATTAAAGGCCTTAGAATACAGTCTCTTTCCAAAATTTGCTCAGGGTTATATAGCCAGTGCCATAGGAGTAGATAACAACGTCGGTGAATTTATGAAGCTATTTATTCCGGTTCTTTCCAATCTGGAACTGATAAAAAAAATAGATATCAGCTGCGAATGGACAGAGATTATAGGGGGAGACAGGGATATCAAAGAAAGATTTGAAAAATTTTTAAAAGATTATGTTGAGAAAGAACTTTTCTTTCTTTATTATGACACTGAATATGGAGAAATGCTCTCTAAGAAAGAGTTCAACGAGCTTTTTGCTCAGGGAGTAAAATATAACCCAAATACCGAGATTATAGATCTATATGAATAAACGAAGAAGGCAGCTTACAAGCTGCCTTCTTCGTTTATATTATTCTAATTCTAAATATTACAATTTCGTCTTGATGCGGCGTAATATGAATAAAATTAACGGTGTCTTCATTTTCATATTGAACTTCATCAACTTTACAAACAATTTTTGTATCATTGTCTAAGATCATGATAAAAAGTTTGTTGAGCTTGGAGATCTCTTTGACAGAACCTACAGAATCGATCTCTATCAGTTCCCATCTTGACTCTACCATAACTTTTTTATTAATCAGAAGTTTCTTAAGTTTTTCTAATTCCATAAATACACACTCCTTTTTTAAAATTAGGATTAAATATGCTCCTATATTACCTTATCATCAATTAAAAAATCTACCATTAAAAATATTATTTGAAAAATACAGCGACTATCCTTCTTTGAAAAAGATAGATCCTTCTATAAAGTACTTCTTTATGGTAAAATACCGTAAGTGTCAAGGAATAGGGAGGAAAGATTTTAGTGAGAAAAAAAATAAAGGAAACAATCGTGGTAGAGGGTAGAGATGACATCACTGCAGTAAAGGCAGCAGTGGATGCAGAACTTATAGAGGTAAACGGATTTGCTGTAAGAAAAAAAACCACACTAGAAAAGATAAGAAATGCCCAGGAGAGAACTGGAGTAATAATTCTAACTGATCCTGATTTTGCAGGTGAAAAAATAAGAAAAACAATAGAGGATTATGTACCAGGTGTAAGGCATGCATATATCGGCAGAAAAGATGGTACAAGGCTAAAAGACGGAAATATAGGGGTGGAAAATGCCTCCCCGGAAGTAATCCTAAGGGCTCTGCAGGATGCGAAATGTAAACTTATAGATAGAAATGATATTTTTACCCCACTAGATATGTTAGAGTATGGCTTAGTAGGTGGGGATGACTCTAAAGAGAAGAGGCAACGGCTAGGGCTGGAGCTAGGTATCGGTTACGGAAACGGAAAACAGTTCTTAGCAAAACTCAATCATTTTGGCATCACAAAAGAGGAATTTTTCAATGCAATGAAAAAATAGGCTCGATATTACGAGCCTATTTTTTGTTGGTAGTGTAAATATTTTTGTGTTTTTGAGTCCTTCTCTTGATTACTGAATGATACTGTAGTATCTATGTAATTAAGGGAGGGATTTTTTTATGGCTAGATTACCGAAGGAACTTGTCAGAGATTTTGTTAGAGAAGGAAACTTTAAATCTATTAAGGATATCGAAGAAGCTTTAAAGGATATTTTTAAAGATACTATCCAGGAAGCTTTAGAAGCTGAAATTGAAGAAGAGCTTGGATATTCCAAGTATGATTTAGCCAATAAATCTACTACTAACTCTAGAAATGGTAAGTACAAGAAAACTGTTAAATTAAGCGCTGGAAACATTGATCTCCTCGTTCCCAGAGACAGAGAAGGTGCATATCAACCTAAGATTGTTGAAAAACATCAAAGGGACATCTCTAAATTGGAGGATAATTTTCTATCGCTTTATGGAAAGGGAATGAGTACTAGGGATATCAGCTCTCATGTTCAGGATATATATGGATTTGAAGTATCTGCAGAAAGTGTTAGTAGAATAACTGATAAATTAATTCCTCTTATTCAGGAATGGCAGAGTAGACCTCTTGATCCTGTATATCCATTCATTTTCCTTGATGCAGTCCACTATTCAGTCAAAGAGGAGAATAGAATCCTTAAAAAGGCTGCCTACGTTGTCTTAGGAGTTACTTTAGAGGGAAAAAAAGAAATTTTAGGAATATATATAGGTGAGAATGAGACCTCCAAATTCTGGTTATCAGTAATGACTGATCTTAAAAACAGAGGGGTTAAAGATATTCTCATAGCTTCTGTTGATGGTCTGAATGGATTTGATAATGCTATTCTGAGTGTATTTTCACAGGCTCAGATCCAGAGGTGCATAGTTCACCAAATAAGGAATACGCTAAAATATGTAAGCTACAAAGACAGAAAATCTTTTGCGCATGACTTAAAATCTATTTATACCGCCCCAAGTGAAGAAGCAGGACTAACTGCCCTTAATACTATCAAGGATTCCTGGAAAGCGAAATATCCATATGCCTTGAGAAGTTGGGAGGTGAATTGGACTCAATTGAGTGCATTCTATGAATATACAGAAGAAATTAAAAAGGTCATGTACACAACGAATGTGATAGAAAACGTCCACAGGCAATTCAGAAAAGTTACTAAATCCAAGGGGGTATTTCCTACAGATATGTCTCTCTTGAAGCAGTTATATCTTGTAGTAATTGATCTGGATAAAAAATGGGATAGGAGTTTTAAAAGAGGTTGGGATCAGATTCTTGGACAATTGGCAATTAAATATGAAGACAGACTCTCAGAATATTTATTCTAGAGAGCCTGTTGGTTTATTCAGTAATTAAGTCTTGGAGAATACACAAAAGTTGTTACATTACCTTTTTGTTTTTTTCATTCTTTTTTTCAGCATTATTTTTATCCTTCTTTTTTTGCTTTTCTTTATTTTTTTTTGATTTTTTTAAGTCCTCTATAATATCCTCCATCTCTCTTTTACTCATATTTTCCTCCTTTTGAAATTTGTTTCTTTAATATCTTATTTGAAAATAAATAGATATTCCTTCTGTTTTATAAAAAGGAAAAACACCAAGTATAAAAAATATTATTTAATATAGAGAAATTCAAAGGAGGGATAGTTATGTTTACAGAAAAAATTATTATAAACAAAGGAGCTGTGTATCTGCTTTTTGATAAAAATGAAAACTTTATAGGTAGAGCGTTTATAGAGGACTTGAATGAGAGTCCCGTCAAGATATTTACATATGTAGACAAAAAATATGAAAAAGAGTATGAGGATATTGCAGGGTCAGTATCTAGAGCGTTGAAAGAAGATTACAGTGGAAAAAGTAAAATAAAAATGGAATTTTTACTGAATTTTTTGACTGATGATGCCACAAGGACTGTTATCCTAGATTAGAAACTAGTTATATATTTAAAATTTTTGACTTGAGTTTATCATAGGGTTATTTCTTTTAAATTTCAATAAAAAAATCCCCTGTAATGATAAAAACAGGGAATTTAGATATTCAAATCATGAAAAAATTAGTACTCTTTATTACTTGTGTAATTCTCAAAGTCAGGATAAAATTCTTCTTCATCCTCTTCAGAGGAAAGCATTTCTAGGATAGTTTCTTTGCAATTTTCAAGTTTCAGATGAGAAGGAAGAGGTGTTTCATTTAGAAACTTAAAATCCTTATCTTTTAATATGGGAAGAAAAAGATAAGGGAGCGGTCTATCAAACTCTGAAAAATATGAATGAGCTCCAAATGCTCCACCCTGCTTAGACGCTTTATTTATCTCTCTGGCATATTTAGTGTGATTAGAACAGTCATGTATAAGCATATCCCATTTGTCCTGGTAAGCCATTTTCATAAATTTGTATGTTATTTTTCTAGACCAGGTTGGTGAAAGATAACCGTTTCTATAGGTGTAAAACTTTTCTCCAATGTAATTATTGATATTATCAGGTCCAATATGGAATTCTGCACAATTCATAAAATCGAGGCCAAGTGAAAGGATTTGCTCTTTTTTTTCAATAAAACTGTTGTAAAATTCTGGGGTCATAGGAGTCTCTATCCCAACAGATTTGAAATATTTTCTCGCAGTTTTCATAGCCTCTATGATTTTATCAGAGCAGTCAGTGGCACCCAAATTGAATCTCAGCTCGTCTAGTCCGCTTT
Source organism: uncultured Ilyobacter sp. (assembly GCF_963663625.1). NCBI lineage: Bacteria > Fusobacteriati > Fusobacteriota > Fusobacteriia > Fusobacteriales > Fusobacteriaceae > Ilyobacter > uncultured Ilyobacter sp. The sequence goes on from NZ_OY760437.1 coordinate 999,858, forward strand.
CTGCAAGTTTTTTTAGATTTTTATCTGTACAGAGGACACCGTTGGTGTACATATGCTGATGGATTCCTGCATCGCTAAACTTTTTTACAACTGAATAGTATTCTTCAATTTCCATGAAAGGCTCTAAGTACACATATGCTATTCCGCTAGGTTTTTTTTGTATGGAGAGAAGTAAATCAATATCCTCTTCTTCATAGAGATTGTCACCTATGTCCCACATTCCAGCTGGGATCTGTTCTACATCCTCCATAGAATCGTGATAGTAGCAGAATTTACACTTGAGGTTACATGTATGAGTCTTTCTTATTCCTCCTAGACCGTCTCCGAAAAGGCATGAGAGACATCCTTTTGGAAATCTGTTTTCCTCACCTATATAGTATGTTCTTCCTTTGAGATTTTTTAAATCAGGGATGTCATCCTGAAGTTTTTTTATCTCGCCAGTATAACTTTTTTCAATCTGCCTCATAGTGGACCTTATTATATTATTATATTCTTCAAATACCTGTTGACTGTCACTAGGTATTTCAGATAGAAATTCAAACCACTCTAAAGCCTCTTTTTTACTGATATTCATAATTTCCTCCATAATTCAGAAACGAGTTTATTCTAGATATTTTATCATTTAACTTTTACTATTACAATGAAAAAATTTATCAGTAAATTTTTGGTGTAAGATGTGGTATTAATAGAAATAATATTTATAGATCCAAATTTTTTTAAATATTTTAAAATTTTGAAGGATTAAATTTAAAAATACGGTATAAATATAGTGATTCAAGTGGGTATGATTTTTTTGACATAAGGAGGAGAGAAAATGAGAAAAAAACTATTAATAGGGGCTTTTATAGCAGTTGCAGCATTGACAAGCGCGGCTGAGTTAGAATTGAAATTGGGTGCTGATCTATACAGGGATTTGACAAAAGATGCAGAAGGACATAATCCTGTAAGAACATATCCTGGAGGATCGGCTGGTTTAGAACTATTGGTAAATGAAGATTCACCTTTTAGATTTGGTATCGGTGCCGAAGCTAAGAGTTCTGTAAAGGGAAGCGACAATTATGATGCTCACTATGCTTTCCCTGTATATGCCGTAGGTAAATACGATATAGCTGACACATGGTATCTACTAGGTAGAGCGGGATATGCCTTCGCAGAAGAGGGATCAGGAGACGGCATAGATGATGCTCACGGTGGAGTATACGGTGCTCTAGGTGTAGGTAAAGAGTTTATGGATGAAAGATTCAACATTGAATTAATGTATGAAGCTATGGAATATGACTATGATACTGATATTAATACCAATGAAGACGGATACTACGGTGTCGTAGCGCTTAAATTTGGTGTTAAATTTGGAGGACCTTCACCTGCGGCAGTGGCTCCTGTGCCTATGATGGTAGAGAAGCCGGCTCCGGTTATGAAACCAGCTCCAGTAGTTAAGCCAGCTCCAGTAGTTAAGCCAGCTCCAGCTCCTGCGATGTTCTTGACACCTGAAGAAGGACTAAAGTTAAGAGAACTTTTCCCTGTAAACAGCTATGAAGTAACGGCTTCTGGAATGGCTGAAGTAGACGAGATTTCCAAAGATTTAGCAGGACATAAGGGTACTCTGACTATAGAGGGTAATACAGACTCAACAGGAACTGCAAAATATAACATGATGTTATCAGAAAAAAGAGCAGAAGCTGTAGCCAACGAGTTTAGAAAAAAACTTGAAGGTGAAGAGATAGAGATAGTTTCAAAAGGATTTGGAGAAGAGAACCCATTGGTTCCTAACACAACTCCTGAAGCAAAAGCTCAGAACAGAAGAGTAGAAGTGTTCTGGACTCCTGCAGAATAACAAATAAAAAAAGGCTGCTTTAGCAGCCTTTTTTTATTTGTTATTAATAATTTTTTCTAATCTCTCCAATTTTTGTTTCTGTTGTTACGCCCTTTTTTTACATTATGCTTTTTGGCCTGACCATATGGGGCATTATGATAATGATTTCCTTCATATTTATGAATAACTACAACTTTTTGTGGTTCTTTATGTCTGTTTTTGTATCTGTGGTTATAGTTAGGATGATGATGTCTGTGAACCTCTTTTACATATCTAGGCTGTTCATACACGTGTACCTCTTTTACATATCTAGGCTGTTCATAAATATAAACTTCTTTTTCCACATATCTAGGTCGCTCATATCTGTGGTGATGGTCATCTCCAATATTTAAAGATACAGCGACGTCAGTACCTCTTCTATGACCATCTCCGAAGTTTAGAGATAAGCTCCCACTATCTGCAAAAGTTAAAGTGGATATAAATACAAATCCTATCATCAATATTTTTTTCATTTTTATTCCTCCTTTAATTTAGAAATTTTCTATGACTTACTTTACTCATTTACTGTGACGGAAATGTGACAATAAAAAGAAAGATAGGCTAACTTAAAGAAAATAATCAGAAGAGGAATAGGAAATAAATATTGGTATCTAATTGAATAAGAAGAAATATGCTATCAAAGAATGAAATGTGGTGAATGTCTATGAACAAATTTGAAAAATATAAGGAAGTCCTAAAACTTGCCCTTCCTGCAGTAGGGGAGATGCTGCTATACATGCTCATATGGACAGTGGACACTCTGATGGTGGGGAAATACGGTGGGAGAGTTGCAGTGAGTGCTGTAGGACTCTCAGGACAGATATTGTACACAGTTTCTGCCATATTTTCTGCTATGGGTATAGGGGTCGCTTTGACCTCGCTGGTATCTAGGAAAATAGGAGAGGGTCAAAGAGAGGAGGCCAATATCTATGGGAGTATAGGGTTTTTTATTGGGGTGGCCATTTCTCTAGGTTTAGGGGTACTGTTTTACACTGTTCCCCAGGAATTTTTAAAGTTTGCAAATGCCAGGGGGGAGGTATTGACATTAGGAAGTATTTACCTGAAAATCAGTTCTTTTGCTCTTCTGATGACAATCTGGCGAGGACTCTTGAACGGAATAATTAGAGGGGCTCAAAATACAAAAATCCCACTATACACAACTGCCATAATGACGGTAATAAACTTAGGGTTAGACTATCTCCTTATATTTGGGAAAATGGGTTTCCCAAAGATGGGGGTAAAAGGAGCTGCCATTGCAACTGTTGCCGCCAACTTAGTAGGATTTTTATACACTATATTTTATCTTCAAAAGTATTCCTGTATAAGCCTGGGTTCCTGCATGAGTATAAAGAGCAGCCACCTTATACACATAAAAGAAAAATGGTGGGAAATAATGAAAATTGCTCTTCCTGCATCATTTCAAGAGGGAGCTATAAGTATTTCAAGGCTTGCCGCAGTATTTATGATAATGATTCTAGGAGAGATCGCCTTTTCTGCCAATCAGATAGCACTCACGGTAGAATCTATTTCATTCATGCCTGGTTGGGGATTCGCTGTGGCGGCTACCTCACTAGCAGGATTAAAAATAGGTGAAAAAAATTATAAAGAAGCAGAGGATATGATTGAAATAAGTCTTCATATGGGGATAGTTGTGATGGGAGTTGTTGCTTTTTCTTTCATACTTTTCCCAGAATTTCTAATATCTCTTTTTATAAAAATTGAAGAAAAAGAGGTCATAGTCCTAGGTGGAATATGTCTCATGATAGCTTCTTTAGAACAGGTTCCTCTGGCATATTCCATGATTGTGAGTGGAGCACTGCGTGGGATGGGAGATACCAAAACCCCATTTTATATATCGGTATTTTCACACTGGTTCATAAGGCTCCCACTGATCTATTATCTGATATACATCAAACGGTATCCTGTCTATTATGTGTGGGTTGTACAGGTGTTTCACTGGATTATAGACGGGGGACTTCTCTATACTTTCTACAGAAAAAAAATAAAATCTCTCATAGAGAGTTCAAACTGAAAAGACCGAAATATTTCATAAAAAATAGAATTTAAAAATTATTTTGAAATTTTATATAAAATTTAGAGATCGTTTTTTTATACTCTTCATATTAAAAAAGTATTCAGAAGCAATAGGTGAAATGTGTTCATCATTGTTGAAAATACTTTTTTTTATACAAAAAAATAAATTGTTAATATTTCAAAACGGGATAAATCGTAAAAAAAGACATGAATTAAATTTTTTATTACACTGTATGTGTTTTTTTAGAACTATCTAGTGCTGTTTGGAGCCGATTGATATCTAAAGTATAAAAAGAAAAATTTATCATAAAAATTTGTAATTTTATAAAAAAACATTGACCTTTATTGAAAGTTAGTATACATTGTATAAATATAATATTTGAAAAAGATAAACACCATTAATAAAGTTTAGCGATGTTCTATAAGAGATCAGCTTTTTTTTAATTCTTTTAGGAAAAAATGAAAATAACACACAAGAGCTAAAAAAATTTAATTTAAAAATTCCAATATGGACAATAGGAGGGATTGTTATTATGAAGAAAATGTCGTTTTTATGGAAACTAGGGGTTGTCTCATGGATGTTTCCCACTATATCGTTTGCATCTTCAGATGCTCAAGTAAATCTTAATATTGTTTGGCTTGGAATAGCTGGTGCAATGGTAATGTTTATGCAGGTTGGCTTTATAGCATTAGAATCCGGATTTACCAGAGGGAAAAATGCAGTTAATGTTGCTTCAAAAGGGATATTAGATTTTGCAGTAGGAGCCATATTATACTTTGGTATAGGCTATGCCTTTATGTTTGGTGAAGGCAGTTTCATAGGAACCACTAATTTTTTCTTGAGTGATTATATAAGTTCTGGAGACAGCTGGGGAATTATGGTTTGGTTCTTTCAAGTGATGTTTGCAGGAGCAGCAGCTACAATAGTTTCTGGTGCAGTTGCAGAAAGAGTAAAACTTTCAGGTTATGTGATCGCCTGTGCTTTGATTGCGGGATTCATCTATCCTATATTTGGGCACTGGGCATGGAGTAGCGAAGGATGGCTTGCTACGCTAAATTTTCATGATTTTGCAGGATCAACAGTGATACATTCATTAGGTGGATGGCTTGCACTTGCAGGAGCAATAGTTGTAGGACCTAGATTCGGGAAATTTGGAAAAGATGGGAAAGTAAACGCTATACCAGGTCACAATATCCCACTAGCTACCCTTGGAACTTTTATATTGTGGTTTGGCTGGTATGGATTTAACGGCGGGTCCACTCTCATAGGAGATGGGTCTATAGCAATAGTTCTACTTAATACAACACTTGGAGGAGCCGCAGGGGCACTTTCTGCAATGATCTATTCGGTATTCAAGCAAAACAAGCTAGTAGATCTAGGTATGACTCTGAACGGAGCCCTGGCAGGACTAGTATCAGTAACAGCTGGAGCAGATGTATTACATCCTGGGTTTTCGATACTTGTAGGACTAATAGCGGGGGTATTGGTATCAGTTTCAGTTCCATTCTTCGATAAAATAGGTGTTGATGATCCTGTAGGTGCTGTCTCAGTACATGGAGTCAATGGAGCCTGGGGGACTATTGCAGTAGGATTATTTACATCTGAATACAGTTTAGGAACACAGCTTATAGGGGCGGCTACTGTATTTGTATATGCTTTTGGAATAGGTATGCTGATGTTTAAACTAATCGACAAATTAATGGGTATAAGAGTAACTGCTAGTGAAGAATTAGTAGGTTTAGATGTTGCAGAGCACGGATACTCAGCTTATCCTGAATTCCCATCACATTCTGAGGTGTCCCTCTTTAAATAATTATTATTTTGGTGTAGAATTTAAATGAGGACAATATTCTAGGAGGTATTTTTATGAAAATGTTGACGGCAATAATTAGACCTGAGGGTTTAAATCTCTTAAAAGAGGCCCTTCAGGAAGAAGGAATACATGGGATGACAATAAGTGAGGTAAGAGGGTTTGGTAGGCAGCTTGGGAAAAAGGAGATTTTCAGAGGTGTTGAATATCTTGTAGAATTTATTCCAAAACTGAAAATTGAAATTCTACTAAAGGATAATGATGTAGAAAAAACTATAGATCTATTTGTCAAAAATTTAAAAACTGGGGAGATAGGTGATGGAAAAATATTTATATATCCTGTTGATGATGTGGTAAGAATAAGCTCTTGTGAAAGAGGGGAAAAAGCTGTGTAAATAAAAAAAGTGGCAGTCATAAAAAACTGTCACTTTTTTTATTAATCTGCAGAAATACTTAATTTTTTTACAAGAATTGAGGGAGATCCTATAGGCGAAAGTCCAAATTTCAGGTCATTTCCCACAGCAACTATTTCATTCAAGAGATCAAAAAAGTTTCCTGAAACAGTTATTTGATTTAATGAATTGGTTATTTTTCCATCAGAGATGAAAAATCCTTCAGCTGCAAGAGAAAAATCTCCTGAAATAGAGTTTAGACCAGAATGAAGTCCAGCTAGCGAGGTAACCAGGACACCATCAGAAAGCTTTTCTATGAGGTTTATATAGGTGGTATCTCCCTCTTTCAGATAAAAGTTGCTCGGAGATATTCCAAGAGTTCCTTTATAGCCACCTTTTGAAGCATTTCCAGTTGATTTCACACCGTCTTTTTTTGCAGTCTTGAGATTATAGAGATATGTGGTGAGCACTCCATTTTTTATAACCTCTTTATATTTTGTAGGAACACCTTCAGCATCAAAAGAGGAGGAAGCCATACCTCTTTTCATGTGAGGGTTATCTATGATAGTTACATTTTCACTAGCAATATAACTTCCAAGCTTCCCTTTGAGTTTAGAGATACCTTTTTGTACATTGTCTGATGAAAATATCCCCGTAAAAGCTCCAAGCATGCTGGCGAAGGCCTCATTTTTTATAATTGCTTTATACTCTTTTGAACCTATAGACACTGGGTTTAATTTGGAAACTGCCTCTTCTACTGACTCTTTTGATATGGTATCAGCATTGAAGGATGAAAAATTGTCAGAAACCTTAAAACTCGATCCAGATTTTGTGATCCCTTCCTCTTCTGCAACAAGCGAAATATAAATATAGGCTGAATTCCCTTTTTCTGAAAGATTGAGACCTTTAGAATTTTTTATTATCCTAGTTGAAGAACCATTTCCAAAGACACAGTGACTGATTCTCTTTACTCTTATATCCATTTCCTTGGCCTTTTTTTCAGTCTCCATCAATAATGAGACCTTATCCCCTATACTGATATCTTCTAGATCCGGGTTATAAACCTCTACATCAGTATATTCTTCTCCTCCACAAAATATCTCCTCTATATCCTCATTTTCTATAACCGCAGCATTTTCAAGAGCTTCGCTGATAAGAAAGTTAATATCCTTCTCAGCAATGGATTCGGTATAAGAATATCCCATTTTCCCATTTTCTAATACCCTAAAAGATATTCCCTGAGATGTGGAATCAGAGTATGAGTCAACTTCTTGATTGAACACCTTTATAGAAGAACTTTTTGAAGAGGTATAATATATCTCAAAATTTTCAAGACCTCTCTCTTTGGCGTTTTTAAAAAGAAGATCAATAAAAATATTTATTTCCATCATTATTTCCTCCAAATTGTATTTGTATTATTTAAATTAGTGATTTCATAACAAAGCCTAAAAGGCTTCATATAGTTTATAATATTTATTTGAGATAAATGCAAATAAAATATGTACTTGCAGCAGTATGAAATTATTTTTTAATGACCAGTATTTCTAACATATAAAAGGGGAAGGGGTCTGAAAATCTTTAAAAAAGTTTTTCAGACCCCTAAGTATCCTATTCTCGACCTTATATTTTAAACTATTTACCTTTTGGTATTATCATGGTTTATTTTCATGATTTCAGTTCTAACCTTAGCTTCTAGTGCTCCGATCTCTTGGTTTAGATCCTCTACTTTGCCCCATTCAGGATTTTCTTTCAGTAGTTCGGCCTCTAGCTCAAGCTGTTTTTTATTAATATCTATCCCGTATTTGCTGTATACTTTAAAGCTCTCCTCTTTGATTTTGAGGTACTCTTTACCTTCTTCATGTGTAAGTTGCTGAAATCGGTGCATACGCATATAACCATCTCTGTAGGCACCGTCATCATAACTGTATCCCATCATATGACTTCCCTGCATCATCCTACTGCCAAAATATCCATTTCCGATGTTGAAAGACCTCCTCATACCAAAATTCATGAATACAAAGAAAAGTATAAATATTAAAAACAAGGCACCTAAAAATGACAAAAGTTTTCTCATGATCCTCCTCCTTTTATAAAGAAATTCTATATATACTATTCTTTAATTATTTAAATATTCCTATTAAAAATTCCTATTAAAAATTTAAAAATAAAAAGGAGAAAGATTGTATAAAGGTATATACTGTATGTCAAGTATAGGGGGATTGCTCTTTCAAAAAATATTCGACTATATAGTAACCACATATAGATTATTTAATTGGAATGAGAAGATAAAAAATCGATTCTGGGTCATACATTCCCCTATAAGATTCATCATACAATTCAAATGAGTATATCTCCCTATCTATGTCAGGAATGATATTTCCTGAAGTCATTGAAAAGGAAAAAACTCCCTTATAGAATCTATCAATTGCTTCAGAGCTCATAATACCTTTAAACTTGAATTTTGCATAGTTTCCACCGGGAATTATGGTTTTTTTTGATTGAAATTCTTTTGTTACAGGTGTCCCTTCCTCTACACAGGCCATATAATCAAATTCGTGTATATCTAATTGAAAATTTTTAGACACTCCAAAAGCGTATTTTATTTTTTTATAATCTATTGAATCCATAAGAGTTTCCCACATATTATTGAAAATATTACTTCCCCTTTTGTTTTCTTTTGTTATATGGTTTTCAATTCCAAAACAACTTATTTCTTTAAATTTTATAATTTCAAATTCCATTTTTTCCTCCTTTTGGCGATATGTTTAAAGTGTAATGTATCCTACTAAATAAAATTTAAATTTATCTGTATTTATAAAATCCTTGACTAAGTTCTTTATTTCAGTCGAATATGTTTGGTATAAATATTGCTATTCTGATATAATTTGCTGATCTCGTATCACTGAAAAAGTAGTAAAGGAAGGTACAATGTTTAGTTTAAATGACATGCTTAAGATTTTAACTGATAATAGTTCTATAGCAATTCCTATAAGCATTTTAATAAACATAATAATTGCATTGTTGGGAATATTTCCATCAGTTTTTATAACTGGAGCTAATATAATATTCTTTGGAGCTGTGAAAGGGTTTTTTATCTCACTTTTGGGAGAAACAATAGGAGCCTATATAACTTTTACTCTTTACAGAGCTGGTTTTAAGGAAAAAATATCAAAATTAGTAGATAGAAACAAACTAATTTATAAAATAATTAGCAGCGATGGGAAAAGAGCAGGTTTATTTATATTACAAGGAAGATTAATTCCGTTTATACCATCAGGGGCAGTGACATTGGCAGCTTCAATAAGTAATGTGAATAGTAAAATATTTACAGTTTCTACTATGATTGGGAAAGCCCCTTCGATAGCCTTAGAGGCACTTGTTAGTTACAATATAATTAATGTTAATGACAATTGGATAAGGCTTTTTTTGACGGTCATTCTTTTAATGCTTGTAAAATTTTTAATGGGAGAAAAAAATAAAGGTTAATTTATGCCATCTGTCCTATTATTTACTAAAAAGATAAGGTATAATCATTGTATATAAATAAGTATTTTTGATAATCAGAGCCCCCCGTTCTGATCCCCCAAGTAAAAGCTCATTTATTTTGATATATAAGTGGGCTTTTTTTTTTATGAAAAAAATACATATTCTTTTCAAAAATTTAATATTCTAAATACATATTTGAATTATTATTTAATCAAGGAGGTGAGTACATGAATTTAAAGATAAAATTTTTTGATCTGGTTACAATGGAAAATGAATACCAAAATCTCCACAAGCTTTTTACTATAGTAAAAGAAAATTTTAACGGACATGGTGTTTACGTTCAATATTATTAATTAACCCCTAAAAATTCTAAGAAGCATCAGCTTCTTTTTTTTGTTTGTCTTTATATTTTAATTTAGACCTATTTAAAAACTTCATTTACGATATCGTCAGTTGCTTTCTCTTCTGCCCCTATAATTTCTTCTCCTGTTTCCATATCATAATCTAAATCTGACACCATAATCTCCTCTTTAACATTTCTTAAATTTTCTTAGAAGGTATTTCCAAAAACTCTGAAGAAGTTTTGCACACGTTAGAAATAACTTATGTCAAAAAACCTATTTATCTCAAAGAGTATACCTTTTGAGGCGTTGGCAATAGGTTTTCAAAGGATATACTTTGATAATCAAAATTGTTGACTTTTAAAATTAAAGATGCTATTATATTTCTACAATAATTGTTTAGGAGGTTTATTTACATGAAAAAGCTATTAATTGGATTGGCCATATTATCTTCAGTCGTTGCACATGCAGCTGGGGTTGTTAATGTTTACACAACAAGACATTACGATGCCGATGATGCTCTGTACAAGGAGTTTTCTAAAAAAACTGGTATTGAAGTTAATGTTGTAAGTGATAAGGGTGCTGTAAGTATTACTAAGATAAAAGAACAGGGAAGAGCTCCCTTAGCCGATGTATTTATGACATCAGATGCAGGTAACTTAGCTAAAGCAAAAGAAGCCGGTATCTTACAACCAGTAGAAAGTTCTATATTGGAATCGAATATTCCATCCAAATATCAAGATGATGATAATCAGTGGTTCGGTTTAACTAAGAGAGCTAGGGTATTTATTTACTCAAACGATAGAGTTAAAGCTAAAGATTTGAAAGGACTTACTTATGAATCTTTAGTTAAAGATTCTAGATGGGATGACAAGGTACTTGTTAGATCCTCGTCAAATATGTACAATCAGTCACTGGTAGCTTCATTTGTAGCACTAAATGGTCAAAAGAAAACTTCAGAGTGGGTAGGAGGCTTAGTTGACCGTATGGCTAGAAACCCGAAAGGAAACGATAGAGTCCAAGCCGTTGCTGTTAAAGATGGTGAAGGTGATATTGCTATTGCCAACTCTTACTACTATGGTAAGCTTGTAAATGAAACTGATGCCAGTTCAAAATACTACGGTGTAGCTGATAAGACAAGCCTTTACTTTCCTAACCAAAATAAAGGAGAGTCTGGAGTTCACATGAATATAAGCGGAGCAGGAGTTGTTAAAAATGCGAGAAATAAGAAGGAAGCTATAAAATTAATCGAGTTTCTTTCTATGAAAAAACAGCAAGAGGCATTCTCTGCTACCAATTATGAGTTTCCTGTTAATCCAGAGGCTAATATGAGCCCTCTTCTTGCTTCGTGGTTAGATAAACAAGGTATTAAGACACTTAAAGAACAAAATATCAACTTGAGTTTATTAGGTAAATATAATGAAGAAGCACTTAATATCATGATAGGTGCCAACTGGGACACTCCTAAAAAATAATCTTTCAACGTGATTAAATCAAAAGAGGTTGGTAAGGGTATAAAACTACTCTTATCGCCTCTTTATATTTTATAAGGATGTGAAATTCATGAAAATTTTTAAAATAGAGGATGGTCTAATAAAAATGTTGTTATTAGGCCTAATACTTGCTTTTATATTGCTCCCAATCTCTGATTCTATTCCTCTATTATTTACACCTAATAGCTCATATCTAGATGTATTGATAAGCAAGGGGATTATTTGGGAGTATTTATTTAACACATTAGAACTGGTATTTAAAGTTGGTATATTTTCTATACTGTTAGGTTTTACAAGTAGTTATTTGATAACTATGTATGAATTTAAATTTAAAAATATATTTAAGGTATTACTGACACTGCCGCTAGCATTCCCTGTGTACGTAGGAGCATATACCTACTCATCGATATTTTATACCAATAAATGGTTAAGTTATATCTTCACCAGTAAGATATTTATGGAGGGTTCTGTATTTATATATGGAATATTTTTATATCCATATATTTATCTTGCTTGTCGTTCATATCTTAGAAACAACTTGGTAGAGTATATAGAAGCCTCTAAAACTCTTGGAAAATCTAGCTTTGAAACTTTTATAAAAATTATTTTTCCACTTTCATGGCCTGCTATATTAGGAGCTACACTGTTTGTGATCTTTGAAACTCTATCTGACTTTGCAGTAGTAGAGTTTTACGGAGTAGCAACAATTTCTAAAGTTATTACAGATTCATGGATGGGACTAGGTCAAAAGGATACTGCTGCTAAGGTATCTATAATATTAATATTTATTCTTGGTGTTATGATATTTGTCGAAAAACTTATTAGAAGAAAAAAGAGATATGAAGGCATTTCCAGCAAAAAAATAAAACCTGAGAATCCACCGGCATTACTGGCTTTTGCAATCTATACATTCCTTGGAATTATTGTCTCTTTAGGATTTGTTCTCCCAGCATATGAAATGATAAGGTTCTCTATAGCTAAAAACTCATATATTGAAGGTCTAAATCTTTTTGATATTACATCTAATACATTATTTACTCTGTCTATAGCCATATTATGTATCATTGCAATATCAACAATCTTCGCAAGTATAGTAAATCAACTAAAAAATGGAAAGAGATTCTTGTCTACCATCGCAGTAATGGGGTACTCAATCCCATCTCTTATACTAGCTCTGGCAGTATATATTTTTACTTTGTCTTTAGATAATCATATATATGAGTTATTTCATATTGAGTGGCTTGTACTAATGAATACAAGGACAGCACTGGTTATAGCTCTTGTAATTAAATTTATATCGGTGGCTTTTTCAAACTACTCAAATACTCTAGATAAGATAAATCCTAATATATTTAATGCCTCAAAAACACTTGGTCATAATTTTTTAGGAACATTCGTAAGGATAAACCTTCCACTGCTTAAGAAGCCTACAAAATTTGTATTTATTCTGTTATTTATAGATCTGATAAAAGAACTGACACTGACATACACCTTGAGACCCTTTAATTTTAAAACTCTTTCTACTGAAATATATAGATATGCAGGAAATGAAATGATCGAAGTTGCAGCTATTCCATCTCTTGTTATCGTAGGAGTATGTAGTTTAATGATTGTTTACCTAGAATTAGGAGGAAAAAATGTTAAAAATAGGCAAAATTAATTTTAGCTATGGAAATAAAAAAATTTTGAAAGACTTTTCTATGGAAGTACGAGAAGGTGAAAGAGTTGCTCTTAAAGGCTCGTCCGGATGTGGTAAGAGCACCCTTCTTAGATTGATTGCTGGTCTTGAAAAGCCTAGCAGTGGTAATATATTATTTGATAATAATAATATTACCAACCTTTCACCTTATAAAAGGGAATTTGGATATGTATTTCAGGACTTTGCATTATTTCCACACCTAAATGTTAAAAAGAACATATTTTTTGGAATTTCACAATATAAAAACAGTAAAAAAGAAGATTTGTTAAATAAATATTCTAAGATGCTACATATAGATTCTCTTTTTAATCATTATCCACATGAACTAAGTGGAGGTCAAAAGCAAAGAGTAGCTCTAGCCAGAACTCTTGTTACCAGTCCTAAGATTATACTTCTAGATGAAGTTTTTTCAGCACTTGATGAAGGCCTAAAAGAAAGTGTTAGATTAGAAATACTAGAAGTATTAGAAGAGTTAAAAATTACTACAATACTTGTAACTCATGACAGTAGGGATGCCGAAGTACTATGTAATAAAATAATAGAAATGTAATTTCAAGAATTTTTGTTAAATCTTATAATTATAAATAAGTTTTGAAACACCTTAGTATATGATCAATTTAAGTAAAAATCTTATATACAATTCTAATTTTGTATAAAAGAGGTGGTGTAAATATTTTTGTGTTTTTGAGTCCTTCTCTTGATTACTGAATGATACTGTAGTATCTATGTAATTAAGGGAGGGATTTTTTTATGGCTAGATTACCGAAGGAACTTGTCAGAGATTTTGTTAGAGAAGGAAACTTTAAATCTATTAAGGATATCGAAGAAGCTTTAAAGGATATTTTTAAAGATATTATCCAGGAAGCTTTAGAAGCTGAAATTGAAGAAGAGCTTGGATATTCCAAGTATGATTTAGCCAATAAATCTACTACTAACTCTAGAAATGGTAAGTACAAGAAAACTGTTAAATCAAGCGCTGGAAACATTGATCTCCTCGTTCCCAGAGACAGAGAAGGTGCATATCAACCTAAGATTGTTGAAAAACATCAAAGGGACATCTCTAAATTGGAGGATAATATTCTATCGCTCTATGGAAAGGGAATGAGTACTAGGGATATCAGCTCTCATGTCCAGGATATCTATGGATTTGAAGTGTCTGCAGAGAGTGTTAGTAGAATAACTGATAAACTAATTCCTCTTATTCAGGAATGGCAGAGTAGACCTCTTGATCCTGTATATCCATTCATTTTCCTTGATGCAGTCCACTATTCAGTCAAAGAGGAGAATAGAATTGTTAAAAAGGCTGCCTACGTTGTCTTAGGAGTTACTTTAGAAGGAAGAAAAGAAATTTTAGGAATATATATAGGTGAGAATGAGACCTCAAAATTTTGGTTATCAGTAATGACTGATCTTAAAAATAGAGGTGTTAAAGATATCTTAATCGCTTCTGTAGATGGTCTGAACGGATTTGATAATGCTATTCTGAGTGTATTTCCACAGGCTCAGATTCAGAGGTGCATAGTTCACCAAATAAGGAATACGCTAAAATATGTAAGCTACAAAGACAGAAAATCTTTTGCGCATGACTTAAAATCTATTTATACTGCCCCAAGTGAAGAAGCAGGGCTAACTGCTCTTAATTCTGTCAAGGATTCCTGGAAAGTTAAATATCCATATGCCTTGAGAAGTTGGGAGGTGAATTGGACTCAATTGAGTGCATTCTATGAATATACAGAAGAAATTAAAAAGGTCATGTACACAACGAATGTGATAGAAAACGTCCACAGGCAATTCAGAAAAGTTACTAAATCCAAGGGGGTATTTCCTACAGATATGTCTCTCTTGAAGCAGTTATATCTTGTAGTAATTGATCTGGATAAAAAATGGGATAGGAGTTTTAAAAGAGGTTGGGATCAGATTCTTGGACAATTGGCAATTAAATATGAAGACAGACTCTCAGAATATTTATTCTAGAGAGCCTGTTGGTTTATTCAGTAATTAAGTCTTGGAGAATACACAAAAGGTGTTACATTACCATAAAAGACACGTAATTGTTACACAATTAAAGTAGTATGTACCTAAACAAAATATATATTTCAGGAAGAATTATAAAAATAAAAACTGACACCCTAAGGATGTCAGTTTTTATTTTTATATAGCCACTTAAAATACAGATAGTATCTATTTCAAATTATCTCCACCATAATTTTTTTTCATTAATTCTGTCTTTAACTTAGACTCTAATGCAGCTATTTCATCATTTAATTTCTGAATTTTTTTCCAGTCTGGTCTGTCGTTTAATAGCTCTGTTTCAATTTCTAACTGTTTTCTATTGATAGATCTACCATATTGATTGTATAATTTTAGATTTTCCTCTCTTATTTTCAGATAAGCCTTTTCTTCTTCAGGAGTAAATCTTCGCTGTGGCATATACCTCTCATCTTCATACATACCTCTGTGATATCCAGGCCCCATCATGTACCCTCCATATCCTGGCCCCATCATACCCCTTCCGTAACCCGACCCCATCATCATCATGCTTCTTCCGTAACCTGGTCCCATTACTTGACCGTTGTAATACCCTCTCTCTTCATAGTTTTTATCATTTCTATCTGCATAAGCCACTGATGATAAAGCCAAAATTGTAGTTAAAATTAATAACCATTTTTTCATAGCATCCTCCTTTTAGGGTTTTGAAATAGTACATCCCTAGTATAGTATTAGCTATTTCAATAGAATTTCCTCTTTTATACCAGCCAGAATTGGATTATGAGTATAAAAAACAGAAACTAATCTAATGAAGTGGTAAAAGTTTATGGGTTTAAAAATAAAACCATCTTCGAACTACTACATATCATCTTATGCTCATGAGATAAAAATAACTGAGATCACACAAGAAAATCTAAAAAATAAAATAGACTTAAAGTTGTTTAATTTTTTATTTGGAAGAATCAATGATGGTTTTGCAAACTATCTTAAATATAAATCTTCCGTTTTCACAAATAATTTGGAATGGGATACCGTTAAGATCCAAAGATTTTTTGACTATGGAAAGCCCCAATCCTGTTCCTTCTATTTCAGAATCTTCAGCATTTTTACCACGGTAAAATGGCTGGAAAAATTTTTCAATATTTTCTGGATGAACTTCTTCTGACTGATTTTCTATACAAAGAAATCCTGTTTCTTCATATATTTTTACAAATCCACTATTAGGAGAATATTTCAGAGCATTATGAATTATATTGTCTGTTGCCAGTTTCAAAAGTTTAGGATCTCCACTAATTTCATTGGTTTCTATATTCACAACAATATCTATATCTTTCTCAAATTCCAAAAAATCATATTTTTCCAAAGACTCTTCTACAAGAGATTTTAGATTAATTTTTTCTTTTCTTATCTGATAGTCAGGTGTATCCAACTTAGAAATAGTAAGAAGATTCTGTGTTATCTCCTTCATTTCCAGTCCTCTTTTCAGCATTATTTCATAATATCTTTTTTTTTCAGATTCATTTTTTACCTGTCCCACCACAAGTGCTTGTGCATGGGTGCATAAGACTGATATTGGAGTTTTAAGCTCATGAGAGGCATTAGATACGAAGGATCTAAGACTGTTAATTGAAGCTGCAAGCTCATCGGACATCTTTTCTAGACTTCTGCTTAAATCTCCTATTTCGTCATTTCTATCTATTTTTATAATCTTAGGGAATTTCAATTTTGATATTTCTTCAGCATTTTTACTCAAAAGCCTAATATCTGCAGTTATCCTATTTGAAAAAAAAGCTCCTGCAATTAATGAAAAAGCTAGAGCTACAAAGGCAGTCAGGATATTAAAAAGGTTTATCTCATGTTTGTGAGCCTCCATTACAGAGAGTGAAGTACTTACAATAATCCTGTTTCCACCTGGAAGCCTTTCATGGTAGGAAAGTATCAAGGCCCCAATACCTTCGAGTTTTGTAAATTTAAATTTTTTATCTGGAGGATTTGAACCTACAATCATAAGTGGTCTTCCCATCAGATCCATGTGTTCTGGTTTAACTATAGTTATCTCTATTCCTTCAAGCTCCTTCACTTGATATATATAATCTTTTAATTCTTCATTATTTTTAAATTTTGAGTATTTTTTTAAATCTTCTACAACTTTAAGCATCATCTGCTCTTTTCTATATATATAAAATTTATCTAAAAAAAATACATTGAAAATAGTGCTGACAGATATCGTAATGAGGACTATCAGAATAGAATAAAGGAAAACTCTCTTAAAAAAATTAATTCTAATTTTCGTTAAAGACATAGCCCACACCTCTGATTGATTTTATATAATCACTATATTTCCCTAATTTTTTTCTCAGGCGTTTTATAAGTGTATCCACAGCTCTTTCATCTCCGAAAAAATCGAAACCCCATACTTCATTTAAAAGAATTTCCCTTGAAAGTATAGTCCCCTTATGCTTTAAGAAATACTCCAAAGCATGAGCCTCACGCCTTGAAAGATCTATAGTTTTTCCATCGATCGTAAGAAGATAGCTTTTAAAGTCAAAGGTAAGGTCTTTTATTTTGAAAAAAGTGTCACCTTCTAATTTAAGAAGCTTTTTCACTTTGACTGAAATAAGTTTTAAGCTGAAAGGTTTAGTAACATAATCATCAGCGCCAAGTTCCAAACCTTGTATCTCATCAAGTTCACTATCTCTAGCCGTCATCATTATAATAGGGATGTTAGAAATAGCTCTTATTTCCTTGCATATCTCCCACCCATTCTTTTTAGGGAGATTTATGTCTAAAAGGACAAGGTCAGGTTTATTGTCATAAAATACCTCCATAGCCTTATCACCATCATGTACAATTTTTACACTAAACCCATCATCTTCCAGTGACTTTCTTATTATTGAAGCAAGTTCTTTTTCGTCCTCTATTATGAGTATCTCTTTATTCATTTTATTTACCTTTCTTAGATTTTTTTATTAAAATCTTCTAACTACAAACTATTTTCTCCAAAACCTCTACATTGCATCTTTTTTTACATAATTCTTTTTTGCCATACTTAGGCCACAAACAAATGTTATCATTTTCTTGTCAGAAAGAAAACTAAAAATAGGAGTGATTTCAATGAAAAAAATGTTAATAATAGGTATTTTAGCACTTTCAGCAACATCTTTTGCAAATTCTGCATCAGTCGACCACTCATCTCACAATAAGACAGAAATAAAATCAGAAAATACAGAAAAATCCGGAATGATGAATCAAATTAATAATCTTTCTCCTGAGCAGCAAAAAGAATATCATGCTATTCACGAAAAACATATGGCTAAAACAAAAAAAAATATGCTGGATTTAAAAGAAATTGATATTCAAATTCAAAAAGAGATGTTAAACGAAAAGACTGATTCTAAAAAAATAGATAGACTTATAGATAAGAAATCTATACTTCTAGCTGACAAAGAAAAAGAGATATTAAAGTTTAAAATTGAAATGAAAGAAAAATTTGGTATAAAAATGATGGACAGTATGATGGGTAAAGATAAAAAATGCAAAATGAAGGAAAAGAATGCTTAAACAAAATAGAGGAGACTCCTAAAGAGTCTCCTCTATTTTGTTTAAGGTGTGTTATCAATACAATCTCTCTACACTTACAAAATGAAGAATATATTTTAAAATTCAATCACTAAAGACTTATAAAGAATCTAAAAAACGTAAAAGAATGTGCAAAAACTTGACGTAATACCGACAATTCACAAAAGGACTTTTAAACTTTTAATTGAATAATAAATGAAGTATATAAAAATTATTTTATTATAAGGAGGGTGTGTTAATGAAAAAAATTGGAGCGATACTTTTATATATTTTAATTTTTACTTTCAGTTTTTCTAAATTAGTGGAATATGAAATTGATATAGCCTATACTGAAGTTAATTTTACTGGTACTCCTGTAGAGGCTATGACATTAAATGGAGGCATTCCGGGACCTACTCTTGAATTTACAGAGGGAGACGTTCTCAGGGTAACATTTAACAATTATATGGATGTGGAGACCTCTATACACTGGCACGGTCTGCTGGTACCAAATGATCAGGATGGAGTTCCTTACCTAAATACCCCTCCTATACTTCCAGGAACTTCATTTACCTATGAAATACCATTGATACAATCGGGAACCTATTGGTATCATTCTCATACGGGACTACAGGAACAGCGCGGTGTATACGGGAGTATCGTAATCCATCCAAAAGATAAAAAAGAAGCCATGACAGAATATGTTGTGGTTCTTTCAGACTGGACTGATGAATCACCTGAGAAAATTCTTATAAACTTAAAAAAAGACGGAGACTATTATGCTCTAAAGAAGGGAAGAGTTCAGTCCTGGCAAAAGGTAATAAAAAATAGAGAGGTAAAAGAACGGCTAATGGGTTCTCTAATGAGAATGGGTCCCATGGACCTTTCAGACGTGGGATATGATGCCTTTTTCATAAACGGTCAGAAAAATATATCTTTACAGAATATATCCGAAGGAACACCTGTAAAATTGAGAGTCATAAATGCTGCAGCATCTACTTACTTTAATCTTTCCTATTCCAAGGGGGATATGAAAATAGTGGCTGCAGACGGTCTTGATGTAGTACCAGTTAATAAGTCCAAGTTGCTTATAGGGGTTGCTGAAACCTATGATCTAGTTGTGGAAGCAGGAGGATCATTTACAGCTTCTGCCCAGGACGGAACAGGATATGCCTTGCTTCATATAGGGAAAATGAATATGATGCCCATGGAAGTCATGAAAATGGAAGAATCCGATATGCAATCTATGAACTCTATGAACTCTATGGAGGCTACTCATTATGACTTCCTGAGATCAAAAAAATCTACAGAATATAACGCTGGTCTTAATGAAAGAGTTATACAGTTAAATCTTACAGGTGATATGGATAGATATGTCTGGACATTTAATAATAAAGCACTCACAGAAAGTGATAAAATCTTGGTAAGAAAAGGGGAAAAGGTTAAATTTATCCTTAAAAATGAAACGATGATGCATCATCCCCTTCATCTCCACGGACATTTTTTCAGGGTTATAAACAAGCAAGGTGCAAACTCTCCACTCAAGCATACAGTGGATATTCCTCCTATGCAGACTGTAGAGATAGAGTTTTTGGCCCAGGAGGAAAAGGATTGGTTTTTTCATTGCCATAATTTATATCATATGAAAACAGGTATGTCCAGGATAGTGAGCTATGACAGTAAGAAGCTTTCCAAGGATTTATCCAGCAAGCTTTCCTGGGACAGAAGATGGTTTTATAAAGGTCATATCTCCGGTTCTACAAACTATTCAGACATCCATCTCACAGCGTTTAATTCAAAAAATACTCTTTCTCTAATGGGAGAGGCATCCTATGGGGGAGAGCATGACATGGACATACAATACGGAAGGTATATTAATAAAAACATTTCTTTAATTACAGGTTTTAATTTTGAGGAAGGTGAAGACGGAGAAATAGATAACAGGGGATTTGTTGGTGTGGAATATCTTCTTCCTCTACTTATAGAGTCTGAAGTGAAAATTTATGATGACGGAGATCTGGAAGCTGAATTTTCTAGTGAACTGCAACTCACAGACAAGTTTGAATTCAATTGGGAATTGGATACTGATGGAGAACATCTATTGGAGTTGGAATACCGGTATAAGAAATGGCTTTCTTTTATAGCAAATGTGCACTCTGAATATGATGAAGGAGTAGGAATAAGAATAAATTTTTAAGTTCATAAAAATAAAGTTTATGATGACAAATTTATAGATAGTTTATTTTTAGGAGGTGTATTAAATGAAAAAGATAGCAATTGAAGGTATGATGTGTGGTCATTGTGTAGAAACTATTGAGAAAAAACTAAAATCTATAGAGGGGGTGGAAGATATCAAAGTTTCTCTTGATGAAAAGGCAGCCTTTATTTCCGGTGGAATTGAGGATGATCTGATTAAGTCAGCAATTGAAGAGGAAGGATATAAGGTTCTTTCCATAGAGGTTATAGAAAGTCATTCTAAAGAGGAAAAAGAAAAGAAAGGATTTTTTAGCAGACTTATAAGAAAAATAGAAAAATCCAATATAGAAGAATTTGGGGAAGGTAAGTTGCACTGTTGTGATCCCGATAAAAAAGAAGAAGATAAGAAAAAACACTAATATTACTTTTTCTTTCTTTTTAAAAAGTTTGATTTTATCCAGTTCCAATTCATTCCAACATGAAAAAATAACAAAAATATAAATGAATATCCTAGTTTCGGATGGATCACATAAAATATTTCTGGAGGCATTAAACTTCTCAGAAACACCACGGCTACAATGGATATAAAATTTATTAAAAGAAGCAGATTGATTATTTTAAGTAAGGTAATTTTTTTCATAATAACCCCCCCGTAAAAAACGTTCTATTGCTATATTTGATTAGATTTGAATTTTCCTTTGTATAAAGTTAGGTGATTAAAAAATTTTGAGAGATAAATTTGTGCTATTATCAGGAGGTGAAAAATGAAGAAGATATTATTGATTATTTTAATGACAATTATTTTTATCAGTTGTTCAGAGAAAAGTGATAGTAGAAAAATCAATCCAGCTGACCATGAGGTAATCGGAGAAGTTTCCGATGGAGTAAGGATGATAGACGTAGAGACGTATCAGTTTGGTTTTGAACCGAATTATATAGTTGTAAATGCAGGGGAAAAGGTTAAGTTGAATTTTACAACCCGGGATGTGGTACATGGGTTTATGGTTGAAGAGATGAATATTGATGTGAGTATAAATCCCGGAGAAATAAGCACTATAGAATTTACTCCAGAAAAAAGTGGCATTTATAAATTCAGGTGTTCAGTTCCTTGCGGAAGTGGGCATAGAGCAATGATTGGATATTTGATTGTGAAGTAATGATAAAAGCTGCTGGAATTCCAGCAGCTTTTATCTTATTTTTTTAGATCAGGTTCTTGCTTTTTAATTTGCGTATGATTTATTTTTTTCATCATGTCATGCATCTGATTCATGTCATGCATCATTTGGTTCATATTGTACATCATGTGATCCATGTTGCCCATCATTTGATTTGATCCCATCATCATACTACCCATATTATTCACTCCAAGTTTTTCTTTAACCTCAATTCTATAATCTATCATCTCCTTTTGAATTTTAGACTGAATCAATATCTTTTTATCAATTATAATTATCTATAAAAATAATCACACTTCTGAATTTAAAAATAGAGTATAATTTATATGGGTGATTATTATGAAAATTCTTAATCCAGAACTGTTAGAAAAATACATTGCAGTCGAAAAAGATTCTAAAATAAAAATTAAGTTGCTATGTTTAAATACTATTTGTAATGGAATGAAAGTCGTAGATGCTGCTGATACTTTTAAAGTCCCAAGACGAACCATCTATGATTGGTATCATTATTGGAACGAAGATGGATATGACGGTTTAGTCCCTACAAAACAAACAGGTAGGCCATCTAAACTGACTCCACGTGAATTTGAAGAATTAAAACAAATCTTGATAGAAAAACAAATTTTCACCACAAAAGATGTTAAAATTTTAATACAAGAAATGTTTGGAGTTAATTATTGTTTCGATCATGTCGCAAGAATTTTGAAAGAAAAATTCAAATTCCATCATAAGAAACCATATATTTTGTCAAGTAAAAGACCTGTCGAAGCAGAGAGTATTCTTTATCAAAGACTCAGTGAAGCAATAGGAATTCTTAGAAAAGATCCTAATTTTGACATTAAAAAGCTTGCTATAGGATTTTTAGATGAAAGCAGCTCTCAAAATAATCCAAATACTGTAAGGTTTTGGAGTTCTGTAAACAATCCAACAATAATTAAAAACACCGAGAAACTAAAAGTGAGTACAATAGGATTTTATGCTATTGTGGGTAACAGCACTGCAAAAAGCATACCAGATTCCAAGAAAGAAACATTAAGTGAATTTTTGAATGAAATCAGCGATGCAAATATGGAATATGAGTATATAATAGTAATTTTGGATAATTTCAAAAGTCACCATAGTAATATGTTTTTATCAAAAGCAAAAGAATTAAATATTAATGCGGTATATTTACCGCCATATTCTCCAGACTTAAACCCTATAGAATACATCTGGAAAAGTGTAAAAAGAGTATTATCTGAAAAAAATTTTGAGTCTAGATAGATTAAAAGCAACAGTAGTAGAAATTTTCAAGGATTTTTCATTGAGTTTAAGCTATGCAAAAAGTTGGATAGAAAAATTTTTGATAAACTCAAAATTATTTTTGAGCGAAAATTAAAGTCTATAATTATAAATTTAATTATTTTCCCTAATACTTGAATTCCAACGTTTCATGAGCAGTGAGTTACTCACCACAGAAACTGAACTGAAAGCCATGGCGGCTCCTGCTATTATTGGACTTAATAAAAAACCTGTAAATGGATAGAGTGCTCCTGCAGCCAGAGGGATTCCAAGACTGTTATAGAAAAATGCCCAGAACAGATTTTGTTTGATTTTTCTCATGGTATATTTTGACAGTTCCATTGCCACGACTACGTCTCTCAAGTCTTCTTTAATGAGCACAATATCCCCAGACTCTATTGCAACATCGGTCCCTGAACCTATTGCTATTCCCAGGTCAGCCTGTGTCAAGGCAGGGGCATCATTTATTCCGTCCCCAACCATTGCAACCTTCTTTCCCTCCTCTTGAAGTTTTTTCACGCTGCTTGCTTTATCCTGAGGCAAAACCTCAGCTAGGACCCTTTTGATTCCAACCTGCTTTGCTATAGCTTCAGCTGTACGTTTGTTGTCACCTGTTATCATGATGGTTTCTATCCCATGCTTGTTCAATGTTTCTATGGCTTTGGCCGAGTGCTCCTTTAATGTATCAGCTACAGCTATGATACCTGCCAATTTTTTATCTACTGCAATAAGCATAGCAGTTTTACCTTCACTTTCAAGTTCTTCAAGTTTTTTTAAAGCTGGTTCATAATCAACATTTTTTTCTTCCATAAGCTTCCGGTTTCCGAAATCTATCCACATATCCTTATATCTGACCTCTATACCCTTTCCGGTAACCGAATTAAACTCATCTGGCTTGTCGATTTTTATCTCCTTCTCTTTTGCATGGGCAACTATCGCTTCGCCTAGGGGATGCTCAGAATTTTTTTCGGCAACTGCGGCAAAGATAAGTATTTCATCTTGAGAGAAGTCTGATACTGTAATAATATCTGTTACCTGAGGTTCGCCCTTGGTAAGAGTTCCAGTTTTATCAAAAACTATAGTGTCTATTTTTTGTGCCATCTGGAGACTCTCTGCATTTTTAAAGAGTATTCCTGCTTCAGCTCCTTTTCCAGTTCCAACCATTATAGCGGTAGGGGTTGCCAAACCTAGAGCACATGGACAGGCAATTATTAAGACTGCCACGAATATTGTAAGAGCAAAGGTAAATCCTCCTATAAAATACCATATTATACTTGATATAATTGCTACACTTACCACGGTAGGTACAAAATAAGCTGATATCACATCGGCAAGCTTTTGTATGGGAGCCTTGCTTCCCTGAGCATCCTCTACCATTTTTATGATTTGTGCCAGTGCTGTATCAGCGCCTACTTTGGTCGCCTCGAATTTGAAGCTTCCGGTTTTATTCATTGTGGCACCGACTACTTTGTCCCCCTTGGATTTTTCAACAGGAATACTTTCACCAGTTAACATACTCTCATCCACACTGGAATGCCCCTCTACTATCTCTCCATCAACTGGAATTTTTTGACCGGGTTTAACAACTACTATATCCCCTACCAACACTTCTTCAACAGGGATCTCAATTTCATCACCATCTCTTATAATTAGTGCAGTTTTAGCAGAAAGACCCATAAGTTTTTTTATGGCCTCACTTGTTTTTCCCTTAGCTTTCGCTTCAAGGAACCTTCCGAGTAAAATGAAGGCTATTAGAAGACCGGCCACCTCAAAGTACAACTGATCATGTCTTCTTTTTAACATCGCCCAGATACTATATAGGAATGCCGAGCCCGTACCTATTGCCACTAGAGTGTCCATATTTGCCGTTTTTGCCTTTATAATAGATTTTAAACCTTTTGTGTAGAACTCATAACCTACAAGTATTATGGGAATGGTGATTAAAAACTGTATGACTCCCATATGTTTGTTTATGATTTCATTAATTGGAAGTCCCATATGTGGACCCATGGCAAAATATAACAAAGGTAAACCTAAAATCATAGCGATACTTGTTTTATATTTTAACGAACGGATCTCTTTTTCTCTTGCCTCTTTTTCTTTGTCCTGACCCTCGGTTTCCAAAAAATTGTCATAACCAGCATCTTTTATTACCTTTCTTATCTTGGCAGAGTCAATTATTTTTGGATCATATTCTATTGTAGCTTTTTCTGTTGGTAGCAGAGTTTTACCAACTATTCCAGAAAGTTTCTCCAGAGCTGATCCCACAATCCCCATACAGTGTGGATTGTCCATACCTATGATCTTCAGTTTCAACGTGGCGTCAGATTCAGGTTTTTTTACCTTATAACCGCTGTCAATGATTATTTTTTTCAACTCTTCTTCATTGATTTCATCAGGGAAGTAGTTTACAGTAGCTTTTTTGGTGGACAAGTTTACATTGACATCTTTTATCCCTTCAGTATTTTTTATATTTTTTTCTATCTTGGTGGCACAAGAACCGCAGGTCATGTCTTCTATTTCTATTATAAATTTGGCAGTTTTTTCTTTCTCAGGTTGTCCACTTGTGTTCTTCTGGAACTCCTCATAGCACTTTTTGCTGCAAAAATAATAGGTGGTACCGTTTTTATCCAGTTTAAATTTAGATTTTTTTGGATCCACTTCCATACCGCAAACAGGATCTTTTGCCATAAATATCACTCCTTAATAAAAATATTTAAATTATCCATCCCAGGATTCCCCTATTGTAGTGAGTAAACCCTTTCTATTTACTCACATTAAATTGTCCCATCATGCCCATATCTTCATGTTCAAGGATATGACAGTGATACATAAATAAACCTGCATGTCTGAATTCTACAAGGAGTTCTACAGTTTCTCCAGGAGCTACCATTACGGTATCCTTGTCTCCTTGATCCCATTTATAAGGAGGCCGTCCATCACGATTAAGTATTCTAAATTGTGTATTATGAATATGGAAGGGATGTGGGATATTTCCCATCATGCTCATCATACCCATATTACTACCCCTCATCATGCCCATTCCCATGTGATGTGAGGCATTGGTGACAACCCAAACCTCTGGCTTATTTAACTTTACATATTCGTCTATTCTATCCATGTCCATTTGTTTTCCGTTAATATTAACGCTTCTACCAGATCCCTGCATAACAAAATACCTTTTCTTCATTTTAGATGTATCTGGCAGTTTACCTTTTTCACTGAGCATTTTGGGAACTTTTTTCACCTTACCCTTTTCGTCTTTTGGAATTAAAGTTAGCAGTGAGTAATTTCCGTCTTTTAGCTCCACCTTTTTATTTGGAGACTTGAAATCAACTAAAATTTCTACTCTTTCTCCTGGCGCCAGTAAGAGACTCTTTCTTCTTATAGGTTTTTCTAAAAATCCTCCGTCTGTAGCTACCTGATAAAATGATCTGCTATCACTGAATGTCAGATTAAAAGTCCTTGCATTAGCTCCGTTTAATATTCTAAACCTGGTAACTCCTAACTTTGGTTCAAAAGTCGGATCTACAACACCATTTACCATCCCCACATTTCCAAGCATTCCATTCATTATATCTTCATTTCTCGTAAGATATTCAAGTTTCATCTTAGAATCAAATCTCTTGTCTTGGATAATTAGTGGGATATCATCAATTCCATAATTTTTAGGCAGATTTAGACTGTCTGATCTTTCATCATCAATTATAAATAAACCTGCTAGTCCCTTATAAACCTGAACTCCAGTCTTATGAAGAAGATGCGGATGGTACCACAATGTTGCTGCTTCTTGCTCAATCGGGAACCTTACTTTCCAGGTAGTTCCAGGCTTGATAACCTGATGAGGACCCCCGTCCATAATTCCTATTACTCTTAACCCATGCCAATGAACTGTAGTTTCTTCCTGAAGAGAATTTTTCACGTGAATTTCTATCATTTTTCCTTTTTTAATTCTTATTGTTGGACCCAGTATATTACCATTATATCCCAGTGTACTTTCCTCTACACCATCAAAAAAATCATATTCTCCCTCTATAACTTTTAAATTAAAAACTCCGTCTTTCTCTTCCAAAAGTGGTGGAACTGGCAGCATTTTTCCAAAGGACATTTTGAATAAACATAAAAATAGAACAATCAAAACTTTCATAATAAACCTCCTTTAATCTCTAATAATGTTCAATGGAAATATTAATAATCCTCTCTATTTTAATGGTTTTTATCATACCCAAGACGTAAATAAGTGGTATAATTCAACATTACAAGGTATAAATAAGAAAGTTTAAAAAGGGAGGTGCCAAAATGTGGGAATGGTGTTTTAATAATTTTTCTAGAGGTGGAATGTTTGGATGAATGGGAGGTGGGGTTATTCTGTGATTAATGTTCATTTTCACAAAAAAGAGTTTCTTAATATTTGCCTATCGAGATAATTTGAGGAATACCTAAAATTAAATTACATGAAAAAAGCCAGGTTTATTACTGGCTTTTTGTTATTTCTAAAGTAATATTATTTATTTTATGAGTGTTACAAAGCTTTATTAAACATTTCATTTCTAATTTTTATTAAATCTACTTCAATCATAAATAAAGATTGATTTTTTTTAAGATGAATATTGTTTGTAGTTGTATTGCCATTATTTGTCAAATCTACCTCCGACTGTACACCATGTCCGTATAGGAGGTTGTCCTACATTTGCAGGTATACTCCCTGAGACAGATCCGCACATCCCCTGTCCATGAGCCAAGTTGTCTCCTACCATATCTATTTTCTTCAAGACTTCAGGCCCGTTTCCTATGAGGGTAGCTCCTCTTACAGGTTCGGTTATCTTTCCATTCTCTATGAGGTACCCCTCCATTACAGAAAAATTAAAATCTCCCGTGGCAGGGTTTACAGAACCACCTCCCATACGCTTTGCATAGATACCGGTTTCTGTATTTGTAATCATATCATCCAAATTTGATTTACCTGCTAAAATAAAAGTATTGGTCATTCGTGAGGTAGGTGCAAATTTATAGGATTCTCTCCTAGCACTTCCGGTGCTCTTCATATTCATCCTTCTACCATTTAACTTGTCAATCATATATCCCTTCAGAATACCGTTTTCTATAAGAAGATTTCTCCTCGTGGGACTTCCCTCATCATCTATATTGGAAGACCCCCATTCATTAGTCAAAGTACCGTCATCCACTGCACTCATAAGCTCAGAAGCAACTTTTTCTCCTAGTTTACCAGCAAAAACAGAGTTCCCCTTTGCTACACTGGTTGCTTCGAGGCCATGTCCACAAGCCTCGTGGAATATCACTCCTCCGAATTCATTGTCAATTATTACCGGTAACTTGCCACTGGGGCAGTATTTGGCATTTAGCATTGTCCTTGCTATTCTAGAAGCCTCTATACCGCAATCCTCCACACTTATATCATCAAAAAACTCAAACCCTTTTAAAGCTCCAGGTCTGTAAGAGCCAGTCTGCATATCCCCATCTTTTGATGCGACACTTTCTATACCTATTCTAGACCTTGTTCTGACATCTTCAACCCACAAGCCTTTTGAATTGGCAATCATAACATTTTGTATAGAATCTGAGTAGCTTATCCTCACCTGTGATATCGAGTCGTCGTATGCAGATGCAGAATGATGTGCTCTTCTCATAATTTCTACTTTTTTATCTTTTTTTACCTTATTAGGAGGTAGGATTACCTTATGTTTGTTTTCTATATCCTGTTTTATGAGATTAATGGTGATGTCACCTTCAGAACCTGTTATAGCTTCTGCAGCTCTTTTTGCTGTTGCTATCAGGGAGTCTCTTGTCATATCATTAGTATAGGCATACACAGAAAAGAGCCCCTTAAAGATTCTAATTCCAACTCCAAAATCTTTTCCTGAAAGAGATTTTTCGATTCTTCCATCGATCATAAACAATCCAGTATTAAATTTTTCCTCTATAAACACCTCTGCAAAATCTCCACCTGTGAAGAGAGCCTGGGTCAATATATCTTCTATCAGAATTTTATCTAGCATAGTAAACCTCCATTGTAAAAATTTCATCTATAGAAAAATATTATCAAAATTATAGAGAAAACACAATGCATATAACCTAGAATAATGATTATTGTTTCAAAACTCCTTAAAATCCCAGTATAATAGAAATATATTACAAAAATATGAATTTTTCTATAAAAAATTAAAATAAAGGTTGACAAAAACCCCAGATAAAGATATACTATATCAATATAAAATAAAAAAAGAATACATTGAGTAAATGACATTCTTCGCCAGTCGGAATAGAGTAACCCTCATTCCATCCTGAGAAGACCTGCGGTCGGCTTACTTTCATTAGATAAATCAGTGGAAGTAGTGCGGACTTTTTTTAGTTTATAGTTTTTTTAGATTAAAATAAATAATTCTATTTAATAGGGGGGAGGATTGCTACTTATGAAAAGAATCCAAGCAATTATAAGACCAAACAGACTTGAGATCTTAAAAAAAGCTCTGGTGGATAATGGAATCGGTGGAATGACTGTGACTGAAGTACATGGATTTGGACGACAAAAAGGAAAAGTAGAAATTTTTAGGGGGGCGGAATATAAGACCGAGTTTCTTAAAAAACTTAAGATAGAAATTTTATGCGAAGACAAAAATCTTAAAAAACTGGAAGATATAATAATTGAAAGTGTAAGAGAGGGAGAACCAGGAGACGGTAAAATTTTTATATTCCAAAATGGTGAAATAGTGAGAATAAGCACAGGTGAGAAAGGAACAAATGCTATTTAGTATCCAACGATATTTAACATAAAAGTAATAAAATTTTTAGGGGGGATTAATATGAAGAAGATGAAATGGAAAGCAATGTTTTTATGCCTCATGCTGACGATGGGTCTGACTGCATTTGGAGAAGTCGGAGCGGAAGAGGTACAGACTAACCTTAACTGGACATGGACATTGGTTGCTGCTGCTATGGTGTTCTTTATGCAGGCTGGATTTGCCATGGTAGAAGCAGGATTTACAAGAGCAAAAAATGCAGGTAATATCATAATGAAAAACGTGATGGATTTTTCTATGGGGATTTTGGCCTTTTGGGCTGTAGGTTTTGCCTTTATGTTTGGAAAGGGAGACCTTTTTGGAACTACAAACTTTTTCGGAATTGGTCTTGCTGACTGGGACTGGACATTCTTTATTTTCCAGGGTGTATTTGCTGCTACAGCTGCTACAATAGTCTCTGGAGCTATGGCAGAAAGAACAAAATTTGGTTCATATCTTGTATCTAGTTTCTTGATAACTGCATTTATTTATCCGATCTTTGGTCACTGGGCTTGGGGAAGTCTTTTTGGACAATCTACAGGTTGGCTTGAAAATATGGGGTTCATTGATTTTGCAGGATCTACTGTAGTTCACTCTGTTGGTGGATGGGCTGCTCTTGCTGCTGCAATCGTTTTAGGACCAAGAATTGGTAAATTCAAAGGCAAAGAGATTTCTGCTATACCAGGTCACTCTATACCTCTAGCTTCTCTAGGTGTATTCATCCTTTGGTTTGGTTGGTTCGGATTTAACTGTGGAAGTACTACAACAGGGACATCTGAAATAGGTCTTATCGCTACAAATACATCTTTAGCTGCTGCTGCTGCATCTATATCTGCCCTGATCATCTCTTATTTAATATTCAAGAAGGCTGATATTGGTATGACGCTAAACGGTTCTTTAGCAGGACTTGTAGGTATAACAGCTGGATGTGCAAATGTAGATCCTTGGGCATCTGTAATAATCGGATTAGTGGCAGGAGTACTTGTTGTTCTATCAGTATTATTCATTGATAAGTTGCATATTGATGATCCAGTTGGAGCGGTATCGGTTCACGGTGTCAACGGAGCTTGGGGAACTCTTGCAGCTGGGATATTCAACGCAGAAAAAATGTTTGATGCAAAAATTATAGGGATACAGGCAATAGGTATTGTGACTGCATTCGTAGTTGCATTTGTAGGAGGCCTAATCATATTTAATGTAGTAAAAGCCGTTATGGGATTACGTGTATCTGCAAAAGAGGAGATAGAAGGTCTAGATGTGGGAGAACACGGTTATTCAGCTTATCCTGAGTTCCCTTCTCATACAGAGGTATCACTATTCAAGTAATTCAGGTTGTGTAGTATAATATTAGAAATAAAATTATAGGGGGGGATATTTATTATGAAAATGATAGTTGCTATAATTAGACCTATAGGTATAAATGCTTTGAAAGAAGCCTTGTGTGCTGCTAATATAAAGGGTATGACTATTAGTGAAGTGAGGGGGTTTGGTAGACAACTTGGAAAAAAAGAGATTTTTAGGGGAGTAGAGTATTTGGTAGAGTATGTACCAAATCTGCAGGTTGAAATATTAGTAAAAGACAGTGATGTAGAAAGAGTAGTGGATATAATTTTAAAAGCCACTAAAACTGGTGAGACAGGTGACGGTAAGATATTTATCCATGCTGTAGAGGATGTAGTAAGGATCAGAACTGGTGAAAGAGGAGAAGGAGCTATCTAGAAATTTTAAAGGTTTTGGTAACTTTATTATCAGAAATAAAAATAATTTAATATTTATGTTTCTGCATCTGAGGGAGGTGATGTTTATGTTGACTAAGAAGTTTATAGAAAATTTTGGGAGAACTCCTACTTACAAAGAGGCAAAAGTTCTAGATTATATAAAAATCAATTGTCATGGAGAATATTTAAATGTTGACCCTCAGATGTTTATTGAATATTTTTGTAAATATTACTATTATTGCATAAGCAGAAGCTTTATTTAAAAAAATATTAATATTCTGAGTCAAAAGACAAAGCAGGAGGGTTTTTAGACCTCCTGTTTTAATTTTTGCTATATCATATTTTATCGGAACGATACACGGATTTGCCTCTCCCATAGGAGCATATTTTGATATCCCCCATGGAGTAGTATGTGGGACTCTTATAGGGGAACTCATAAAAATAAACATAAAAAATCTCTTAAATTCTTCTGAAAAAAATGAAGTTTATCTGGAAAAATATGCAGAGGTTGGGAGAATTTTTTCTGGCAGGAAAAATCTAGAGAGAGATGAAGCTTGCAAGGCCCTTGTCATAGAAGTGGAAAGGCTGATAGAATTGATGAATATACCAAAATTGGGAAGCTATGAAATAACAAAGGGGGATATCGATAAAATCGTAGAAAAAACAGGAAATAAAAACAACCCGATAGAACTTACAAAACTAGAGTTAAAAGAGATGCTTTTAAACAGATTATAAAGTATATAAATGAAAAAAAGTCAGAAGACTATATCATTTCCTGACTTTTGTCATATCTTCATATGTTTTGCAATGTGATAATACAGTTTTCTAGGAAGTAATTTTATTATAGTATAGAGGATTTTATTTGACCATCCGGGAACATATATCCCACCTCTTTTACTGACAGCTCTTAGGGATAGTGTCACTACATCTTCTGAACTCATCCATCTAATAAGGCCTCTATTTTTAAAGGTTTTTTCTTTAATCTCAAGTGACCTGTGAAAATCACTTTTTGTGAATCCTGGGCATAGGGCCTGGACATTTATTCCTAATGGGCGGAGGTCTATGTGGAGGGCCTCTGAAAAAGTTATCACAAAAGACTTTGTAGAACTATAGAGGTGGTTGAATGCAGCAGGAGCAAATGCAGCCAGTGATGATACATTTATAATTCGCCCTTTCCTAATTTTCTGCATCCTCCCTGCTACCAGGTGGGTAATTTTAGTGAAAGACTCTACATGAGCCTCTATCATTTTACGTTGATTTTCATAGGTATCATTCAAGAATCTTTTTTCATGGCCGAAACCGACATTGTTCACAAGAAATTCAAAATCCACTGATTCAATTTTATCTAGAAAAGAGTCGACCTCATATGGGATGGTGAAATCAGCTATTATAACTTCTACAACGACATCATATTTTCCCCGGATTTCCTGTGCAAGTTTTTCTATTACCTCTTTCCGTCTTCCTGTAAGATAGAGGTTATATCCAGCTTCGCCTAACTTTCTGGCAAAGGCAGCCCCTATACCACTTGTGGCACCTGTTATCAAAGCATTTTTCATTATTATTCCGTCCTTTTATGAATTCTTTAAAAGTATCCGTAAATCCCGTATATCTGTATCATTATCTTTTTAAAATATTCAAGCTCATCCCAATTGGTGATAAGTGATGATACTTTCCCAGACGGGTCTACTATTTCAATTTTTTCTTTTCTGTTGATTCCCTTCAACATCTCTGTGAGGACTTTATCAAAATCAAGATAGTTCTGCGTTGAAAGAAGGTTTTGGATATAGTTTAGTTTGTACTCCATTGATAGCTCTCCTTAGGTTTGTTTATACTATTTTATACGTGGATGAGAATATAGTCAAATATTAATGAATTTTTTAAAAGTAAAATTTTAAGTTGCCTAGTATAAAACTCTATAGTGTATACTCTTAATAAGAAAGGATGTGTAATTATGTTGCTTGTTAATATGTTTGGGTTCAGGGAGGGGGATATAATATCTATTATAGGTGCCGGTGGGAAGACTACATTTCTTTTTAGGCTTGCTGATGAGCTGAGAGAGATGGGTAAAAAAGTTTTGGTGACGACTACAACCAGAGTGTATATGCCCCCCAAAGACTGCTATGACGAACTTTGTTTGGACAAGTCAGAGCTATTACTTAAAAGCAGTGAGCTAAAAGATGGGGTAGTGGTGGCAGGAAGTGGAGTCAGCCAGGAAAACAAACTTTTGGCCCTAGATCAGGAAGCTATAAATAAAGTAAAGTCTTGTTATGATTATATCCTAATAGAAGCCGACGGTTCAAGGAGAAAACCTCTTAAGGGCTGGAGAGATAACGAGCCGGTTGTGATTGATAGTACTACAAAAACCATAGCCGTCGTAGATATAAGAGGAGTAGGGGTCACTGCCAACTCCTATACGGTACATAACTTTGAGCTTTTTAAAGAGTTGACCGGTATAGAGGACGGAGAGGTCGTCACCTCTAAACATATGATAAAGATGATTACCGGAAAAAAAGGGCTTCTTCATAAGGGTATAGGGGAGGAGATTCTTTATTTCAACAAAGTAGAAGATGAAGAGGATATAAAAAAATTTAAAGAGGTGTCATCTGGAATAGATAAAAAAATTATATATGGAAGTCTGAAATACCAGTTTTATCATGAGCTTATCAGAAGTTAAAAGAGCAGTGATTTTATTACATGTTTGCTTTATAAAATTAAAGAATAATTAGGAGATGATTCTGTGGAAAGAGTAATGCTTGCAGAAAACCTGGAAATATCCAGGTTTGTACATGGTTATTGGAGATTGAATGACTGGAACCTCGGAAAGGATCAGTGCTTAAATTTAATAAAAGAGACATTGGCTATGGGGATAACCACCTTTGACCACGCAGATATATATGGAAGTTATACTTGTGAAAAACTATTTGGAGAAACTCTTAAACTAGAACCTGGACTCAGAAAAGAGATAGAGATCATTACAAAGTGCGGGATAGTGTTAAAATCGCCTAATAGACCTTTGAATAATGGGCACCATTATAATACCAGTAAGAGTCATATAATAAAATCTGCAGAAATATCACTAAAAAATTTTGGCACTGATTATATAGACCTCCTTCTGATACACAGACCGGATCCATTTATGGACCCTCATGAAGTTGCAGAGGCATTTTCAGATCTTAAAAAATCTGGTAAAGTCAGAAATTTCGGAGTTTCAAATTTTCTTCCCCATCAATATCAGATGCTTCAGTCATATATGGATGAGAAACTTATAACTAATCAGGTTGAGATTTCTGCATGGAATCTTGAAAACATGGAAAATGGAGTTTTAGACTTTGCTTTGGAAAAAAGAATAAAACCTATGGCATGGTCACCTCTTGGAGGCGGTTATATATTCAAATCCAATGAAGAAAAGGCGTTAAGATTAAGAAAGACGCTAGAAGAAATAAAAATGGAGCTAGGTGCAAAAAAGATAGATCAAGTTATGTATGCCTGGCTCCTTTCCCATCCTGGAGGAATAATCCCTATAATCGGATCGGGAAATTTGGGAAGAGTCGAGTTAGCGTGCGAATCCATTGACTACAAACTTACAAGAGCTCAGTGGTTCAGAATATATGATGCTTCTAGAGGCAGAGAAGTCGACTAAATAAGAACTGAAAATGCTCCTAGGGATATATATCCCTAGGAGCATTTTCATATAGTTTATAATTAAAATCTTCTGAAATATAAAATATTAATATTGGTACTGCTGCATATACTCTTTAAAAGAAAGAGTTTTACCGTTTTTTAATTCTAAGATATAAGCTTCTAATAGCGAGAATACAAATTCCGGGGCCTCATCCACAGTAACAAATTTATCAGGATATGTTTTAGATAAAGTTTGTATTTCAGAGTCAATTCTCCCCACTATAAAAATCTGCAAACAGTCTATGACCAATCCTTCTACCATTTTCTTTAAACTCATGAATCCAAGTGAGGCAATTTGATTTACTCCGCATGAACTGCTATAACCTGAGATCCTTATTCCGTCAATAAGCTGGGTATGTAGATCACCCCTATACCCAGGATATTTATCAGAGAGCTCATCAAATTTTCCTGATATAGCCTTACCTAATTATCTACCATTCCCCAGAAAGAAATTACGAATTTCATCAGTAATGATGTGTTCCTCAGGGTAAAATAAAGGAGAGAAGTGCAATGAAGTATAAGATAAATATAACCAATTGTAAGGGATGTGAAGATTTTTTTTGAAATAAAAGATGCAAGAGGGGGTTCTAAAAAATGGTGAGGTGTTTGTAGAATCAGAAAGTTTACTTTCTGAAGAATGTGATGCTATAGAAATACTATCAGATTAATTAAAAAGGCTATCTAGCAAAAAAGAACTGCTAAAGATTCCATTCTAAGTCTATCAAATCGCTTTTAACAGCAAATAACTATTTTGATTCATGTTTTGGACAGTAAATTATCTTTGATTTTTCCAATGAATCTACACCGGAACATTTGTCACTTAGATACTTTATACAACTTTGACATTTTTTCAAAAGTCCTAACTTCATAAATATATCTCCTTTATTTAGGATAAAATTTGTTTTTTCACAGTGGCAGTATATCATTTTAGTAACTAATTTTCAAATTTTTATTAAATTTTAGTACAAAAATAATTTTGAAAAGATATTTCTAAAACTTTTATATATTTAGCTGGGTCTAAAAATATGTAAGCTACACAATCTAATTATTGACGATAAATTGGAGGTCAGAGAATGTTAAATAAAATATCTAGAAAAAAAATAGATGCTCTTTATAAAAAAGAAGGTTTTGAAATTCAGTTTGAAAAGACTAAAAACACAGGTTTAGAGCTTATACTCTCGATTCAAAAATTTGCTATGGATCCTACAAAGAAAAAACTTGAAAACATAAAAAATCATGTTGCCGATTACTGGATTTTATGTAAACAAATTCTTAGAAATGCTCCTAGGGAGGAACTGAAATATCTTGTTAAATTAAATAATACTTTTGAAAAGACAATTACAGATATGGATTTAAAGGAAACATATTCTAATATCATGGAAAAATATGAAGATGACATAATAAGAATAACAGAAAATAAACTTAAAAAACTAAAAATTTCACTTGAAGAAAATTTTAAAAAAATTCAAAAGAATACGTTTGGGAGTACTGGTGATAGTATAAATGTTGGACAATCTACTTTCGTTTGATATGATAAATATTAAATAGAAAATAGGAGGTCTGCATGGCAGGGGAAAAGCATAGTAATGAAATTAAAGAAATGATGGTTAGGCTTTACAACGGGGGTAAAGGTAAGAAGGTTAAGGACTTAGCAATAGAATATGGTATAGCAGAATCAACAGTTAGGTATTGGGTTGTAGACAAACCTAAAAAAGAGAATAAAAATAAGACTAAAGAGTCCTCGAATCCAGAAATTGAAGAAATGAAAAAAGAGATTGCGAAGCTTAAAGAAGAGAATGATATATTAAAAAAGGCTATGACCATATTCGCCAAAAACTAAGTAAAGATAAGTGCCAGACACTGATCACCACTCTTTCTAAAATACACCCTATTTGCAAGTTAACCAAAATTCTAAAGATTCCTAAAAGTACATACTACTATAGAATATCAAGCACAGAAAATTCTAACAAACTTAAGAGGGAAGAGATGAAGCGCAAAATCTTCAAAGTATGGGATAATAGCCATAAAAGATATGGTGCTCCAAAAATACATCAGGAATTATTAAAAAAAGGTAATAAATGCAGCTTAAAACATGTACAAAATTTAATGGTAGAACAAGGAATAATGTCTATTACAGTTAAAAAATTCAGACCTCAGAGAGGCAATGAAGCAGTGGAAGAAAAGTCTGGACCAAATATTTTGGACCAGGATTTTAGCGTAGAAAAAATTAATGAAAAAGTGGTTGGAGATATCACATATATCCATACAAAAAAAGATAAATGGTGCTACCTAAGCTCATTTATGGATCTGTATAACAATGAGATTATTGGATGGAGTTTTTCTAAGAATATGACAACAGATATGGTGCTGGAAAGCTTGAAAATGGCATGCATAAAGAGAAAAGATATTAAGGGTGCCATTATCCATACGAACAGAGGCAGCCAATATACTTCAAATGCATTTAAAGACACAGTAAAATCTGAGGGGATGAGATTATCCTACTCAAGAAAAGGAAATCCCTACGATAATACTTGTATAGAGTCTTTTCACTCGGTTTTAAAAAAGGAGCTTATTCACCATAAAGTGTATGAAGATTTTGAAGAAGCAATGACTGATATTATTGAGTATATAGAAAATTGGTACAACAATAGGAGAATCCAGAAGAAATTAGGATGGAAGTCTCCTAGAGAGTACCTAAAAGCAGTATAAAAAACGAAAAAAAATTGTCCAATAACTTGACGTAATACCAAGTTTAAGCTATGCAAAAAGTTGGATAGAAAAATTTTTGATAAACTCAAAATTATTTTTTAGCGAAAATTAAAGTCTATAAGATAGTGTAAATATTTTTGTGTTTTTGAGTCCTTCTCTTGATTACTGAATGATACTGTAGTATCTATGTAATTAAGGGAGGGATTTTTTTATGGCTAGATTACCGAAGGAACTTGTCAGAGATTTTGTTAGAGAAGGAAACTTTAAATCTATTAAGGATATCGAAGAAGCTTTAAAGGATATTTTTAAAGATACTATCCAGGAAGCTTTAGAAGCTGAAATTGAAGAAGAGCTTGGATATTCCAAGTATGATTTAGCTAATAAATCTACTACTAACTCTAGAAATGGTAAGTACAAGAAAACTGTTAAATCAAGCGCTGGAAACATTGATCTCCTCGTTCCCAGAGACAGAGAAGGTGCATATCAACCTAAGATTGTTGAAAAACATCAAAGGGACATCTCTAAATTGGAGGATAATATTCTATCGCTTTATGGAAAGGGAATGAGTACTAGGGATATCAGCTCTCATGTTCAGGATATATATGGATTTGAAGTATCTGCAGAAAGTGTTAGTAGAATAACTGATAAATTAATTCCTCTTATTCAGGAATGGCAGAGTAGACCTCTTGATCCTGTATATCCATTCATTTTCCTTGATGCAGTCCACTATTCAGTCAAAGAGGAGAATAGAATCCTTAAAAAGGCTGCCTACGTTGTCTTAGGAGTTACTTTAGAGGAAAAAAAAGAAATTTTAGGAATATATATAGGTGAGAATGAGACCTCCAAATTCTGGTTATCAGTAATGACTGATCTTAAAAACAGAGGGGTTAAAGATATTCTCATAGCTTCTGTTGATGGTCTGAATGGATTTGATAATGCTATTCTGAGTGTATTTTCACAGGCTCAGATCCAGAGGTGCATAGTTCACCAAATAAGGAATACGCTAAAATATGTAAGCTACAAAGACAGAAAATCTTTTGCGCATGACTTAAAATCTATTTATACCGCCCCAAGTGAAGAAGCAGGACTAACTGCCCTTAATACTATCAAGGATTCCTGGAAAGCGAAATATCCATACGCTCTAAGGAGCTGGGAAGTGAACTGGAGTCAATTAAGTGCATTCTATGAGTATACAGAAGAAATAAAAAAGGTGATGTATACAACCAATGTGATAGAAAACGTCCATAGGCAATTCAGAAAAGTTACTAAATCCAAGGGGGTATTTCCTACAGATATGTCTCTATTGAAGCAGTTATATCTTGTAGTAATTGATTTAGATAAGAAATGGGATAGAAGTTTTAAAAGAGGTTGGGATCAGATTCTTGGACAATTGGCAATTAAATATGAAGACAGACTCTCAGAATATTTATTCTAGAGAGCCTGTTGGTTTATTCAGTAATTAAGATTTGGAGAATACACAAAAGGTGTTACATTACCAAAAAAACTGCCTAAAAGGCAGCTTTTTTGGATTAAATCATTAACTTTACTTACTAGGAGAAGACTTAAAAATTCTTGATCCACTTAGTGTTTTATTATAGTCGTCTATATATTTCTGTGCTCCTGGAGTAGCAGATGCTTTGTAAGAATTCAGATAATCCATAAACTCTTTTACTTCAGCTTGTGCAGCAGCAAACTCTTCTGGTGTTGCATCTGGATTGGATGCAATAGCGTCTACCTTAGATGATAAAGCATCGTATTTAGCCATTGTATCGGCTCTGTTGAGTGAAGCTCCTGCTTGTGCATCCATTGTTTCAGTTGAAGTACATGCAGCAAGTAAACCGGCAGCAAATAAAATAATTAATCCCTTTTTCATAAAAATACCTCCCTTGTTAGTTGAAAACCTTTATAACATAGATTATACCGTAAGCCAACTCATTTCCTTTTTTCCATAATTTTTTTATTTAAATAAAACTATAAAACTTTCATCTAATATTCTAAAAGTAAATGTCTCGGTTATAAACAGTTTAACTTCACTTTCAGAATGCTCTTGATAACCTATGGAAAAATCTTCTCCTATAGAAAATTCAATATTATCATTATCATAGGGCAGTAAAACAGCCCCTTGTATACTCCGACTTACTACTATGTCTCCACCTATCAAAGATTTTATCTGATCGAGCAGTGGAAATCTTTTTCCCCTAGAGCTCAATTTGCACCAATAATCTTCACTCACCACAAAGGTATAAGGTTTGGGAGCTATAGACCTTTCAAGTTGTAATATTCCCTGTGATACGCTCGAAAGTATATCTTCATCTGAATCTCCAAAAGGTCTAATATTATGAGAAGAACAATCGAATATACCACTGATATTAGCTTCTTGCAATCCTTGAAAGACCACTTTTTCTTCAAAAAGTGCCACCTTTTGAACAGCCTCGTCTAAAGCATCAAAATTTATATCTTTAGCGCCTCTCTCTATATTATCAAGTTCCCAACGACTTAGAACAAAACTTACTCTAGGCTCGACAAGGGGCTTAACCTTAAAAATACCATAATTTAAGATGGGGTCATTGTGCACTTGTATTCTACCTTCAGTAACAGATGTAA
This sequence comes from uncultured Ilyobacter sp., assembly GCF_963663625.1. Classification (NCBI taxonomy): domain Bacteria; kingdom Fusobacteriati; phylum Fusobacteriota; class Fusobacteriia; order Fusobacteriales; family Fusobacteriaceae; genus Ilyobacter; species uncultured Ilyobacter sp. The sequence goes on from NZ_OY760437.1 coordinate 1,040,674, forward strand.
AATCAAGACCTTTAGGTCCCTGTACATTTACAAATTTTCTAGCCGAAAGATAGTAATTCAAAATTTCTCTGGCCCTTGCGTCTATCTCAGCCCAAGCTTTGCTAGAAATCGGAGCAAGCTCTCTTTTTAATACATTCATCTATATCCCTCCTACAATTATTTCATATTTCCTATATTTAAAGATGCCCCGAAAGAAAAAACATCTTTAAATTCATTTGGTTCTTCGGATTTCTCTTCCAAACTTGTAATTGGTGATTTAGTGAAAAAATAAGTCTCCATCTCTTCATTCCAACCATCCATATTTCTTCTTAACCACTCCATCAACATCACGGCATGTTCCATCTCTTCATTTCTGTTATGTTCGAGAATAGATCTTAGCTCACCATCAGTTGAAATATCAGCCCTCTGATTATACCAGTCAACAGCCTCGAGTTCTTCCCTCAGACTATTGATCGCCCTAGTAATATCTTTAGTTTTTTCACTAAGAAGTTCAAAAGGTTCGTGAAACTGATTACTCATATAGTGCACCTCCTGGTATCATTTACTTATTATATATTTACAAAATTAATAAAAAGAATCCTCTTAAAAATTAAAAATATAGAAAAAAACTGTATTATATTTGTTAAAAAGCGTATAGATATTATCTCTAGAAGGAAAAAACTAAAATTATAGTAAATGATTAATTATTGATAATTTGCACAAAATAAAATAAAAGGAGAAAAATATGCAGAGCCAAATTAAAAAAGTGGTCATCGCAGTGTGGATATTAATAGTAATATTTATGATAGGAACTCTGGGATACTATTATATTGAAGAATACAACTTTATAAATTCACTGTATATGACATTTATAACCCTTTCCACTGTTGGATTTCAAGAAGTCTCTCCTCTTACAAATTACGGAAAAATATTTACCTGTATTCTTATCCTAGCAGGTGTATCTGTGGTAATATATGCTCTTGGACACCTGACTACTTTTTTCATAGAGGGAGAAATGAAAAATTATTTGAAGGGAGTTAAAATGAAAAAGAAAATAAATTCCATGAAGGACCATCACATAATAGTCGGATGTGGGAGGACTGGAAAAAAAATTATAGAAGAATTTTTGACTAATGAATTAGAGTTTGTGGTGGTTGAAAAGTCTTATGAAGAATTAGAACGTTATGTTGAAAAGTTTGGAGACCGATTTCACTATATAATTGGTGATGCCACAGATGATGAAACTCTAAAAATGGCAGGAATAAAAAGATCCAAAGTAATTCTGTCAGTTCTTTCAACAGATGCTGAAAATTTATTTATAACTTTAAGTGCCCGGGAGCTAAATAGCAATATCAAGATTGTTACCAGAGTTATAGAAGTTAGTAACAGTAAAAAACTTAAAATGGCAGGGGCAGATATAGTTATATCTCCATTAGAAATAGAAGCCAGCAGACTTTTTGCAACTGCTACCCAGAGTAATATACTGAGTTTTTTAGATATCATGAGTAATAACAGTTCACTGCAGACTTTAAAGTTTGCCACGGTAGAAATAAAAACTCTGAGTGATATAGAGGGGAAATACCTGAAGGAAGCTATGATTCCACAGAGGACAAATTTAATAGTAATAGGAATACAAAAAGGAGAAAAAACTGAATTTAATCCTATGTCCCATACAAAGATTAATGCAGGAGATAAACTCCTTGTACTTGGAAGTTTGGCACAGATAAAATCTTTAAATGAAATAGCAGAGGGGATTGAATAGTGTAAATATTTTAGAACTTGCATTGTCAAATTAAATAACATTCTATTTCACCCCAGAAAACTTCCTGGGGTGTTTTTCATACCAGACATTTCCTTGGTCTATTATTGATAACTAAACTATTTTATGTGCTTCTTCTCCTGTTAATTTTTTTAAATCTGTTCCTTTATGAAAATATCTTCTTTAGTTCCTCTTTCCCATTAATGATAAGGACTCGCAAAATAGCATTTTATTCCCAGTTTTTTTATTGGCTCCGTAGCTCTTCTTTCTTTGTGAATAAAGTTGTTGACCCTTATGTGATCTATAAATTCTACTAATTGAATTTCTTTTTATTTCTCTGCTTATGCTGGATTTATGTTTTCCAATTTCAATGGCTATTTTGCTCAAGGCTGAAGTCAAGCGTTAGAAATTTCAATATACTTTCTCTTCAATCAACAGTAAAATGTTTGTGACTCATAAATACTCCTTTTTAATGTTTGGTCGAGCATACATTATATCAAGAAAATATATATGGGTCTTTTTTTTGTTACAATTAACTATACAAGACATAGAATTAAAATGAATCTTTTTATTTCTATTTTAATTCACATAATATTTTTTTAGAACTACAACTATAAAACATATTTCAACTTTATTAAAAACCTATAATTAAAGCATAATACAATTAACAATTATTTAAATAATTGTTAATTGTATTGAATTTATATTTGCTTCAATAGTTCTATTAAGTGAATAAAAATACTTATTATTAGTCGGGATAATAATAAGTATTAAACGATATGTCTGATACATGAATATAATTACAGTTATATTCATATATTAAATTTGGATAATTATTATTTGAAATAAAAAATCTTCTTTAACCCTTTATTTTCAAGGGCTTTTTTTTAAAATTAAATCTACGGCTATATCCATTCATTTTTACCTCTAAATTTTATATTTTTAAGTGCATTTGATAGAATAATTTTTTAAACTGTAGAGACCTATAAATTAAAATATAGAAAATAAAATTTTTATACAGTTTACAAAATCTTAAACCTGAAAATAATATAAATAAAAAGCAGGTTTTTAAAAACCTGCTTTTTATTTATATAAGCTAATCCAAACTTGGTAATTTTTCAATAGCTCGCTTTTCTAATAAATTTTTAGCGTTGATATATACCTCTGTAACTTTTGTATCAGCATGTCCCAAAAAATCTCTGATCTCCATAATGTCCGCTCCTTGGAGAGAAAGTTCTGTCGCAACAGCATGCCGAATATTATGAGGGCTTATATCTTTCTCTATTAGTTTACCCATATTTTGTATAATGGAATATAAGGAACTGTAAGAAAGAGGAATATCTTTTGAAAAATCAGATGGGAAGACATGTCTACCCTCTAATTGAGAACTAGATAAGGCATATAATTTTTTAATATAACTTTTATAAAAAAAGATTTTTTCTACGCACTTTGGGTGGAGAGCCTTATATTGTTCACGACCACTTTTGGTCTTTTCTAGTTTGATTACATATTCTCCCTCACGTTTGATTATATCGCTATACTTTAAGTTTAAAAGTTCCTGACTACGCATACCGGTATAAAATAGAGTATAAACTATTACTTTGTTTCTATAGCTCTTATCATCAAATACGTCATGTTTCTGGAGTATCGTCTTTATCTCTGTAAAGGATATCTTTAGAACATTTTCAAAGTTATGTCTTGATACTTTGAGGAGGGGAATAAATTTGAAAGGGTTTTCATATCCATGTTTTTCCATTTCATTATAGAGGCTTTTCAGTGATGAAATTATTTTATTTACAGAGGTATTTTTCAATTCTCTCTCCTCTATAAGATGATAAACATAGTCCTCTATATCGCCCTTTTCCACATCCCCCATAAGCTGGATTATTTCATCTTTATGAAATTCACCATTTCCTTCATAAACAAAGTTCAAAAATTTATTCAGATAGAACATATAGTCTTTTAACGTTTTTTCAGACTTATATATTGAAAAAATATTTTTAGAATCTTGATTTCTTTTTCTTTTTTTTCTTATCCCTATTTCAAAATTTTCTTTTTTTGTTATCTCCATAATACTAACCTTTCGAGCAATATTTTTTTAAAAGTCCTCTAAAATTAAATACGGAAAATTATCTGGTTTTCATTTTAAAATCTAAAACTTCCACAACAACATTTCTGCCATCAATATCATCAACATTTATATGTCTCTTAACTTGAAATGTTTCTCCAGACTTCAAGTTGCTGACTGTGATGAGCTTTCTTAGGGAATATTCATCTTCAAATAAAATCTTAACTTTATAAACTACATACTCCAGGTCATATTCTGAATAATTGACAACATCAAAAGTCACACGTCTGAAATCATCATCTTTTGAATCTACCTCTAGATTTTCTACCTTTACCATCTTTTTAAATTCTGACTTTCGATAATAACTTTCCATGCTTTCCCAAGTTTTATCAGACTTCAAAACAATCTCTTCACCCTTGGAATTCTTAATTACTTCTACATTTGCTGCAAAAGATAGATTGGTTAGCAATATAAGAGAAGCTGCGACTAGATACAATTTCTTCATTAGACACCTCCTAAAAAATATCCGTTAGAGTTACCTCTTTTACCTCACCAAGTGGAAGATCACCAAGCTTTAGTTTTCCAAACTGCAGTCTCTTAAGATATGTCACTTTATTCTCGACAGACTCAAGCATTTTTTTTACTTGATGAAATCTCCCCTCACTTATAGTCAGAAAAATTTCCGTATTATTTATTATCTGAACTTTTGAGGGTTTCGTAACATACCCTCCAATATCGACTCCCTCTTCTAATAACTTTACTGATTTCTCATCTATTTCCTTTAAGAGTTTTACCAGATAAGTTTTGTTTACATGTTTTTTCGGTGATAATAGTTCATGGGCTATTTTACCGTTGTTTGTAAACAGAAGCAGCCCTTCTGTGTCTTTATCCAGTCTTCCAACTGGAAAAAGATCTTTTTTATTTACCCATTTGGGAAGAAGCTCCATAACCGTTTTTTCTTTTGGATCTTCAGTGGCAGTTATGAATCCAGCAACTTTATTCAGTACATAGAATCTATTCTCTTTATATTCCAAAATAGTTTCTCGGATTTTGACTACATCCTTTCCCAAATCAACTTTCTCCTTAGGAGAACTGACTCTTTTATTATTTATTGTAACCACATCTTTAGTTATTATGTCTTTTACCTCTCTTCTGGTACCTATTCCGCACTCAGTAAGAAACTTATCTAATCTCATTTTACCTCCCTGTAAAATAAAAGCAGCCCCAAGGCTGCTACATTGTAATTGTAGGATCGATAGGTTTATCATTTTTACGAATTTCATAATGAAGATGTGGACCAGTTGACAAACCTGTATTACCAGTTTTCCCTATAATTTCACCTTTTGAGATCTCTTGTCGGTCTTTTACCATCCATCTATTCAAATGTGCATATCTGCTTTGATATCCATTGCCATGATCGATCACCACAACTTTTCCATACCCACTCATCCATCCAGCGTACGTTACTATACCTGAATAGGGCGCATATACAGGAGTATTCATTTTTGCCCTCAGATCCACCCCCTCATGGGTGGTCTCCTTTCCTGTTATTGGATGTACTCTAACTCCAAAATCACTTGTTATCTCTTTACTTTTTAGAGGCCATTTGAAAGATTTTAATGTCGGAGAGATGTCAAAATCCCTACTTACAACTTTAAAAGTCTGTATATCATCTTCTAAAATATCTGAATCTAAATATATCTTCTGCCCGACATATATTGTATTATCCGAAAGATTATTGTATTGTCTCAGGTATTTTACAGGCGTATTATACCATACTGACAATCTATACAAAGTTTCTCCGGGTTTTACGATGTGGTATCTGGCTTTGATTTCAGAACTCTCAGCCTCTCCTTTGAGTAACAACCTAGTCCCAGCATTTATATGAGGGGTATTCAGATTATTTAAGGCCATTATTTCTGTGACACTTACTTTATTTTTTACCGCAATGGAATAAAGAGTATCCCCAGTTTTTACAATATGATATTTACCACTGCTGCATCCCATTATTACTACAGAAAAAGCTGAAATTAATAGTTTTCTAGAAATGTTCATCACCTATTCCCCCAATACTTTGTACAATTAATTTACCACAATTTATATTAAGATTCAAATTTATTTATTGGAAAAATCAATTACAAGTAGTATAATTATTGTAAGTAATAATAATTAGGAGGTTATATTCTATGGTTAATTTTGAGAAAGTAGATGAAATGATAAAAATTATAGAAAAGGGTGACGTCCAAGAGGAAAAAAATTTCAACCAGTTCGCTGTTGAATTTTATTTAGAGTCAAAATCATTGCCACTTTCTAAATATTTAAGAATGCAGAAAAAGACAAAAAAAATGCCGAAAATTATGAATACAAAAAAAGCAGGAGAAGTCCTTTATTTTACAGAAAAAGATGATGATGCAAAGAGATTTTTAAAGAGAAAAGGGTACAGCGAAATTCCACAATTAAACTATACCTGTATAATGCTTCTAAGAAAAGTAGACATTATTACCAATTGGACCAAAATCCTGTCATATTTTGAAGGTAAGGGAACTATAGAAGAGATAAATAATTCCACAAGAATAGAGCTTCTCCCTGAAGAAAAGAAAAAGATTGATGAATTTATCAAAGAAAAATTAAAACTTTCAGAAAAAGAATACGACTGGTTTTGTATTAAGCTTTCAAAGGTATTCGAAGACAAAGAGATAATGAAGGCTCTAAAAAAAATAGTTCGATAAAAAACCTATGCTCATATATGAGCATAGGTTTTTTATGAATCTACCTTTAAAATATTTTTTATAGCTATCCCCACTATAAATGAAAGAGTAGAAATTCCAAGACTCAAAAAAGTCATTTCAAAAAATCTTTTTTTAAATGAGGCCCCTGTGGCTACAGCAACATAATAGTTAAATACAAAAATTATAAAGACAGCAGTAATAAGAGTCAAAAATAACGCTATATGAGGGGTTAATCCCAGTAAAAAAGGTGCTACCAAAAATGACACTGTAATCATATAAGTGAGGCCTGTATAAATCGCTGCTCTTTTATGATTTTTATCAGAATTTTTTTCAGATTTTGAGGAAAGATATTCAGAAGCCCCCATAGAGAGAGAAGCTGCAATTCCTGTAATCAGTCCGACCATTGCAATAACTTTTGAATTATCAAGTGCAAAGGTATAACCTGCAAGGGCTCCAGTAAGTTCTATAAGAGCATCGTTAAGACCTAATATTATGGAACTAACATAAATAAGTCTTTCTTCTTTTAGAAGGCCCACAACCTCTATCTCATGATTTTCCTCATCTTCCAAAATTTTTTGAACTTCAGGAAGATTTTTTATTATATCTTTATAATTTGATTGAGCCTTTTGTTCTCCTATTTCCATGGCCTTTAGGCCAAAAGTGAGACCAAAATATTTTGCCATAAAATAATTTTTTTTAGCTCTAAAGAAATTGGGCTTTATTTCACATCTGGTATACTGTTTAAAAAATTCATAGTGAGAATATTCTGCCTCAGCAAGCCTTATAAGAGTATCCTTATTATTTTCTCCGCCTATTTTTGAAAGCATAATGTATGTATAATATTCTGTGATTTCATCTCTTTGAAATTTTTTAAGAATTTTTATTAGGTCTTTTTCCAATATGCCACCCCCTATATCTCCAAAGTCCCTAAGTTACTTTATTTAGATATAAGTATTATAGAACTCCTAGAGTGTACCAGGTATTTTTTCCTATTCACTAAGGCTGGTTCTTCTAAAAAATCCTCTTCTAAAAATGTATCCACAACTCTGTACCATTTTTTACCATTTTTTAAAATAGGCAACTCGAAAATCAAAGGTTCATGGTATGAATTTAGGGCAACATATATGTCATTATCGTTTTCCTTCACATCTGTGGTATCACCACCGTCGATCATAAAAGCAAGACTTTTGGAATAATTAGACCAATCTGGAGTACACGCCTTCACTCCATGCCAAGTTATGTCCTTATATCCGTCACCGTCAATATCTGTATCGGTAAAAAAATGGGCTCTCTTAAGGGCCTGATGTTTTTTTCTAAAAGCTATCATTTTTTTCATAAAAAGATATATACCGCCAAACTCATTCAACCTGTCCCAGTTTATCCAGTTCATCTCGTTATCCTGACAATAGGCATTATTATTTCCCTGCTGAGTTTTGCCCATTTCATCTCCCATGAGGATCATTGGAACCCCTTGAGAAAGCATTAAAATTACTAGAAAATTTTTGATTTGTCTTTTTCTCAATTTTATAATTACAGGATCTAGGGTATCTCCCTCTATACCGTGATTATAGGAATTGTTGTGATTGTCTCCGTCTCTATTATACTCCCCATTTGCATGGTTATGTTTTTTATTGTAAGAAACCAGATCCCACATGGTGAATCCATCGTGCGATGTTACAAAATTTATACTGTGATAAGGTCTTCTTCCAAATTTTCTAAAAAGGTCCGGACTTCCAACCAATCTTGTGGCCAGATCCTGTACCTGTCCTTGATCACCACGTATAAACCTTCTTACTGTATCCCTAAACTTACCATTCAGTTCAGCCCATCCACAAGGAAACTCTCCTAAAAAGTAACCACCAGTCGCATCCCATCCTTCTGCTATCAGTTTGGCTCCAGATAGTACAGGGTCATCTGCGATATCTTTCAGAAGTGAAAGGTCCCCTATCCATTTTCCAGTACTGTCCCGTCCAAGTATGGCAGCCAGGTCAAAACGGAATCCGTCTACATTTAGCTGTCCGTACCAGTATCTTAGACTATTTATAATAAGTTCTTTGACAACAGTGTGACTACAGTTTACCGTGTTACCGGTTCCAGAATAATTTGAGTAATACATTTTATTTTTCTCAAGAATATAATACACAGAATTATCAAGCCCTTTAAAAGATATAATAGGCCCCATCTCGTTTCCCTCTCCCGTGTGGTTGAACACTACATCGAGGATGACCTCTATACCGGCTTTATGCAAGGCCTCTATAAGTTGACGAAACTCTACTACGTGCCCCCCAAGTTTTCCAAGAACTTTTCTGTCTCCAGAGAGATAGTTTGAAGTAGGTGCATAGAAACCTATGGGATTATACCCCCATACATTTTTTAACTTTTCTCCTGTTATAGGGTTTGTTCTCATTAGATCTTCTTCGTCAAATTCAAATATCGGGAGAAGTTGTACCGCAGTAATGCCTAGATCCTTAAGATGATTAATTTTTTCTATAACCCCCTTATAAGTACCTGGATTTGCAACACCTGAATTTTTATTTGCAGTAAACAGTTTTACATGCATCTCATAAATAATTGTATCTCGAAATTCATTTTTGGGTTTCATATCCTCAGACCAGTTATATGTTTTGGTATCAAGGATCATACTTTTTCTAGGAGATTTTGGACATCCATTTTTAGGCGTTATACATTTTGCATATGGATCTATCAGAAGTTTATCAGGGGAAAACCTATGCCCTAGTTTCATATCAAAAGGACCATCTGCCCTCCATCCATAATAATACCCTTCAGTTATGCCCTCTAAAAAGACATGCCATATATCTCCTGTTTTATTTATAAGCTTATCTAATTTATATGTAAAACAAGGTTCACAATCATCTGAATGTTCAAATATCTCTAGAATCATTTCCGTTGCATTTCTGCTGAATATACCAAAATTAACTCCGGTGTCAAGAACAATTGCACCCATAAAATAAATTCCAGGTCTAACTGTAAATTTATTCATAAAATACCACCTCCCAAACTCTATCTATAATAATACTCTATTTTTTTATTTTTCATTTATTGTTTGAATAAAAATAAAAAGACAGAATCGAACTCTGCCTTCCATTTTGATTTTTTTAGAGGTTTCTAGCAATCTACAATTCTAATGTTTGCCAGCTCCTCTGTTTTATCTCCTTTTATATGCTGAACCATAGCTATTATAATGAATTTTTGAAAACTCCATGTCCTCTTCTGTATATGGAGGTCTTTCCTGTGCCGGATATCCCATTGCCAGTATGGCAAGTACTTTTAGGTTGTCCCCTATACCCAAGATCTCCCTAGTTATTGCATCTGCTCCTCTTCCATCTTCAGAAGGCCTCTTGTCAATCTGTACCCAGCATGATTTTAGACCCTGCTCTTCTGCCTCTAACTGCATAAATGTAAGAGCAATGGAACCATCTTCTATCCATGTATCAGATTTTTGAGAGTCACCTAGAACAACCACAGCTACTGGTGCATCCTTAATAAACTGCCCCCCAGCTGGCTTTGCCTTGGAAAGTTTTTCTAGCTTTTTACTGTTGTCTACAACTACAAATTCCCAGGGTCTTTTGCTTTTACCACTCGGTGAAATTAACCCCGCCTGCAAAATAGTTTCCAATTTTTCAGTTTCCACTGGCTTTTCCTGAAATTTTCTGACACTTCTTCTTTTTTTTAGCAATTCTAACAACATTTATACCCTCCTTTAATCCACTATTAAACTATACAGTAGCTCTATTTCCTCTTTCCACAGTGTTTCATCTATTGTCTCAAGAATAATTGGCATTTTATCAAATCTGGCATCGTTCATGAACCTCTTAAAAAACTCCATCCCGAGAACCCCTTTTCCTATGCTGTCGTGTCTGTCTTTTTTGCTTCCTGTATCAAACTTTGAATCGTTCAGATGAATGGCTTTAAGATAGTCAAAACCTACTGTTTTTTCAAATTTTTCCATCGTCTTTTCATATCCCTCTTTGTCTTTGAGCTCGTATCCGGCAGCAAGGGTGTGGCATGTATCTAAGCAGACACCTATTCTTGATTTATCGTTAATCTTTTCTATTATATAGGCCAGATCCTCAAATCTGTTTCCGAGATTAGATCCCTGGCCTGCCGTATTTTCAAGTATAACGGAAATATACTCTGTGTTTTCCATAGCTGTATTTATGCAGTTTGCAATATGGTCTAGACACTCCTCTCTAGAGATTTCATTGAGATGACTCCCAGGGTGCGTATTGATATATTTGAGCCCTAGCTGTTCACATCTTTTCATTTCATCTATGAATGCATTCAGAGATTTTACCCTTTTTTCTGCATCTGGATTACCCATATTTATCAGATAGCCGTCATGGGGAAGTACCACGTCAGGGGTATATCCATTTTCTTCCATGAATTCCTTGAATTTTATTATGTCCTTTTCTGTCAAGGGTTTGGCATCCCAACGTCTCTGATTTTTCACAAAAAGACCAAAGGCTCTTGCCCCTATACTCTTTGCATTTATAGGGGCATTGAATACCCCCCCTGACGCACTTACGTGTGCCCCCAAAAATTTACTCTTTATTTTTTCCTCTCTGGTTCTTGTATCTTTTTTAATTTTTTCACTCATAGGTATCTTACTCCTATATTCAGATTTGTATTAATACAAATTATACCATATTGTGCAGCCAGAAATTAAGAACATATTCCTTAAAATATAAAAACAAACATATTATAGTTAATATGAAAATAACCGAAACTACCACTTAGAAAATATCTATATGGTAGTTTGTTATTATGAAGATTATTTTTTATATGTTACCTACTCATTTTTTTCCAATACTTTCACAACAACATTTCCAAGTTTTTGCCCCTCTTCCACATATCTGTATGCTTCTAGAATATCTTTTAAAGCATATTTTCTGTCTACCACTGCCTGAAATTTTTCTTCTTCGATTAGTTTTCTTATGAGAAGTATGCTTCTTTTTATATTTGAAGGAAATGGGAAAACAGTTTTTTTGTTTTCAAATAATGATTTTATAAATGGGGTGATAAAGGGCAGAAAAAGATTTTGTGCCCTATAGCCTAAGTCTGATGAAATATAAACTCCACCATTTTCTAGTATAGGCCTGCATTTAAAAAATGAACTTTTACCTACTGTATCAAAAACAAATTGAAATTTCTGATCTATTTTTGTAAAATCCTCCCTGGTATAGTCTATCACCTCATCAGCACCCAATGATTTAACCAGATCCATATGCTCCCCGCTGCACACAGCAGTGACATGAGCCTCATAGTATTTTAAAAGCTGGACTGCACTTGAACCGATAGCCCCAGTAGCACCGTTTACGAGTACTCTCTGACCGGTTTTCAAATCTACTTTGTTAATAAAATTATATGCATAATGTGCACCTTCTATACTGACAGCAGCTTGTTCAAAACTTATATTTTGGGGTATGGAAAATGCTTTCTCTTCTGAGATTTTCATATACTCTGCATGCGATTTTAGCCCTTGATCATCAAAACCGAAAACTTTATCCCCTTTTTTCAGAAAGGTGACATTTTCCCCAGTTTCTTCTACAACACCTGCAAACTCACTCCCTGAAATTTGAATTTTCGGTCTGAATATCCCTGTCCCTACTCTTGTCAAAAATGGGATACCTCTCACAGTTGCGCAGTCTGTTCTATTTACTGAAGTGGCATATATTTTTACCAAGACTTCGTTGTCACTGGGAATGGGCTTTTCAACCTCTTCGATCTGAAGTGTATTTGGTGGACCGTATTTTTTATGAACAACTGCTTTCATCTTATCCCTCCTTTTCTACACTAAAATGGAAATAAAGCATCTAAACATTTCGATAATAATTTACTTCTTTTTTTCTTTATTCCTTTCAGTTTAAAGTATCTATACTGATATCCGGCATTTTGAATCAGATTATTTTATGTATGGATTTTTACTTTTTAAAAAGACTTGACACCTAACAATAAAAATGATAGAATTGTGTCTAGTAATTCAGAATAAAATTTAATTCTAATTTTCGTTCAATACTTTATAAGTTTTGTGATGATATAGTTAAAAATTGTTCTAAATTTCAAAACAAAATTTATGGAGGTATTGCAAATGGCAAAGGGAACAGTAAAATGGTTTAATGCAGAAAAAGGATTCGGATTCATCACTTCTGAGGATGGAACAGATGTATTCGCACACTTCTCTGAAATTCAAAAAGACGGATTCAAGTCTTTAGAAGAGGGAGAGCAAGTAACTTTTGAGATCACTAAAGGTCAAAAAGGTCCTCAAGCTTCTAACATCAAAACTGTGTAATTAAACAATCAAAGCTGTCTTAACTGGCAGCTTTTTTTTATTTCACCTCCTTTTTCCATATACATTGAGTTTTATCCTATACTTCTCTCGCCAACTCCTTCATTTCGTCAATTCTATTTTTTGTGGACTCCCTTTTTAAGCATAGTCTATATATTTTTATATAAGGTGAGACAGGATAAAAAAAGCCTAAAATTTTTAGTAGTTTTAAATAAAATATGGTATAATGCTGTTTAGATTAAGAGTATAGGAGAACAAATTATGAATATTATCGAATTTCAAAATGTTTCAAAATCATTTTTTACTCAGAAATTATACAAAAAAGTAAATTTGGAAATAAATTCTAATGATAAAATAGCCCTAACAGGACACAATGGGACTGGTAAATCTACTTTTATCAAGCTAATTACAGGTGAACAAAACCCTGACTATGGTCAGGTTATAATGAATGAAGAAGCTACTTTATCATACTTTGACCAGTTCGGAAGAGTAGATCTAGATATGACAGTAGAAAATCTATTAAACATTCCCTTTGAAAAGGTAATTGCTACACAGAAAGAGCTAGAATTTGTATCAACTCAGTTTTCTGACGATGCTGATGAAAATGAAGCCATTATGGAGAGATACGCTGAGGTATCTGATAGATTTGAGAGCTTAGGTGCGTACTCTTATCTTCACATCCAGTCTGAATTTATCGATGTATTTGAGATAGGGGATAAACTTGGTAAAAAATTTAGAGAACTGAGTGGGGGAGAAAAACAATATATCAGGCTTGCAATGACATTATTCAGTGATTCTGACCTGATAATTTTGGATGAGCCTCTGTCATACTTTGACAAGAAAAAAACAGCTTGGCTTTCAAACTATATTTCAGAAAGTCACAAGGCCTTTCTTGTTGTCTCACATAATGTAGATTTCATAAGAGGTATTGCTAACAAGATACTTGATATAGACAATAAAACCATCACAGCCTATGAGTGTGATTACCGTAATTTCTTAAAAGAGAAAAAAGAAAAATTATCAGAAGAGAGAAAGCATAACTTGAAAACTGATCTCACCATAGAGGAAACTGAGTTAAGCGTACATAGAAAAGTGAAGCTCTTAGAAAAAGTAGACAATAAACACGCCCACGCTGTAATACTTCGAAGAATGAGAAGAGAGCTTAAAAAATTGGAAAAACAGAAAATAGAGTTTTCTCCAGAATATAAGTATGAATATGCTGCCGCTCCAGAAGATTTCTTTACTAAAAACAGAGATATTGGTGAAAATATGGTAACCCTATCTGGAGTTTCAAAAGAATTTCCAGATAAATTCCTATATAAAGAGGCGAGCCTAGAGGTCTTAAAGGACAGCAAAATCTGTATCGTAGGAGAAAATGGTTCTGGGAAATCAACTCTCCTTAGAATAATAGCCGGGCAGGAAACACCTACCAGCGGTGAGGTACAGATAAACGAAAATGCAAAAATATCCTTTATAGAACAGGAGACTGTTTTAAAAAATGAACAGCTATTAATAAAAGATTATCTAAAGGACAAAACAGGATTGTCAGACGATTTTATAGAAGCTGCAATTGATTCTCTTTATAATCATGACCCGGAATTCAGAGATAAAAAATTATATATGCTTTCTGGTGGCGAAAAAAAGAGACTAGAGATTTTTGCTCATATACTCTCAGAAACAGATGTTCTAATAATCGATGAACCCTCTACTTACATGGATGACTATTCGAGAGATACAATAGCAAATATGCTTTTGGAATATCCAGGAGCCGTTGTTATGGTCACTCATGACAAGGCTCTCCTTAGAAAGATAGATTTCAAACTATACGATATTCGTGACAACAGATTCAGAATGAAAGAGCAGGGAAACCAGGCTATTTAAGACTAATCCTGCTGTTAGTTTTTCTCCCTTGGATGAATCTATTCATAATTTTAAATATAGTTTAACCCCCTCTCCTTTACTAGATGATCTCTATTAAATGAGAGGGGTTTCTACATCCGACTCAGATTCTTTACTTTTAAGCATTGGAAGAGTATAATTTTATAATAGTGTGAACAATTAAAGGGGTGGTCATATGAAAATTAAAAACGAATGCCATCTAGACAGAGAAAAAATAATGAGTATTTTAAATAAAATAACTCTCTTTGGAGGATTTGAAAAAAATAATCTGGAATATCTCCTGAATAATTTAAGTGAAATTTTCATAGAAAAAGGCGAAGTTATATTTAAAGAGGGAGACTCTCCAACTGATATTTATATAGTTCTCGAAGGAAGAGCAGAATTTTTTTTAAACGGAGAAAAGTTCCTTGATATAGAGCAGGGATTCAGCATGGCAGAAACAGCAGTCCTAGGGATACAGAAGCATGTCTTTACTGCCATAGCAGCTACCGATATGGAACTATTAGTTCTTTCAAAGCAGAAACTTATGGAACTTTTTCATGAAAATAAAGATGTTTTCAGTCTCCTTATTCTGAATATGGCTAGAGAGCTTGCAAGGGGAGTGGCACTTTTCGGAGATTACAAACTACTTTACACCTCTATAAAAAATAATAAAAGATCAGATAAATAAGGCTGTCTCCAGAGAGACAGTTTTTTTATTAGATATATTATGAAATTATAAACCTTTTATTACTCCTTTTCATGAGTTCAGTTTTCATATATATTATAACAGCAACATATAATTATATTATTTTTTAGATAAAAAAAGGCCCACACGGGCCTTTTGGACAAGGGGGAAAGTATAATAACTCCTCAAACCTCAGGAGCCTGAATGTAACACCTCTTAAATCTAATTTATGATACTATACAAAGATTAAAATATTATTAACTGAATATCTCTGAATATTATATACTGTTTTTATATCCATAAAATTTCTACCTTTTTTAAGAGTTCCAACCCCTATAACCCTTATTTTAATTATACAATTGGAACTCCACAAAAGGATTATTCCCCTTTATATAGTAGTTTATTCTTAAGAAATTAAAATTTACTGATAGGAGGTGGCTCTATGAACTAGTATTTAAAGGCTTTTAAAAATTATGCTGTCTTCAGTGGGCGATCCCAGAGAAAAGAATACTGGTACTTTGTACTATTCAACATAATATTCAGCATTCTTTTGACTGCTGTGGATACTATTGCAGGAACTTTTGATCCCGCCACAGACAGCGGTATTTTCAGTAGTATCTATGCCTTGATTGTATTTATCCCTAGTATAGCTGTGGCAGTGAGAAGACTACATGATGTGAACAAATCAGCGTGGTGGCTACTCATAGGAATTGTACCTGTTATAGGGGTGATTATTCTCTTTATATTAATGGTCAAGGAGGGAGACCCTTATGAAAACAGATATGGCATGAACCCCAAATTATATTAATATAGTTTCCAATCCCCCTATAGGGGGATTTTTTATTAAACACGTATAATACCCTTACACAATGTTTTATAATATATATATTCTATATAGATGAAATATTTATTTTGAATTATATGGGTTGTCCTTTACATTATGGTCATGGTATAATTTTAAAGTCTTATTTCAAAACAATTATCATTTTATTTAAAATAAGGAGTAATGTTCAATGAATATTATTTTATTGATTAATAAACTATCCCGTTGGACAACCTTGAAGGGGCTGAATAGGAACCTCATGATCTTGGCCATACTCATATTGCAGATGGGCGTTTTCATTCTGGTTTATAGTACAGGGGGAATAAAATATTCGTATTCTCATATGATGTACCTGGTGATAATATTAAGTTCTTTTTTCTTCGGACCTGTAGGGGGGAGCCTCTTTGCCATAACAGGTGGATTTATTTTAGGACCCTACATGCCTCTAAATACAGCTACAATGGAGATGCAGCTTCCGTACAACTATATCTATAGAATGTTTTTCTTTATAGGGGTCGGATTTTTATCTGGATTTATCACCCACTATCTTATAAACCTTTTAAAAAAAATTGAGAAAGATTCTTTTTACAGCCAGATAACAGGACTTCCAAATCGAAAATATTTTGAAAATATAGAGCTCGGAGAAAATTTAAAATCACATTTGATTCTGATAGACCTAAAAAACTTTTATAAAGCCGCAGAAGATTTGGGATACAGCTTTTTTACAGAGATGATCAATGCTTTTCATCGTTCATTCAAACAGCGGATAAAAAACCTTGATTCTATGGAACTATTTCATTTTGAAACAAGTACTTTTGCAGTCCTACTCCATGAGAAAGACCCTAAAAATTCTATCGATCTTTTTCTAAAGTTTTTAGAAAATCCTCTGAAAATTAGAGAGATTGATTTTTATCCATCTGCATCTATAGGGGTATCTACCTACAAAGGAGGGAACAGCCGATTTATCAGAGAAGCTCAAATCGCAAAAGAATTGGCATCACGAAATTTAAAACACTATTTGATATTTACTCCTGAGATGGCAAAGGAATCTTATGCAAATTTCAACCTTATAAATGAGATCCCGAGAGCCCTTCGGAAAAATGAATTTTTCCTCTGTTATCAGCCTAAAATAAATCTGAAAACAGGAGAGATAAAAAACACAGAAGCCCTCATTAGATGGAACCATCCAAAACATGGCCTTGTACCTCCAAATGATTTTATAGAGTATATAGAGACAACTACTTTTATAGACGACATTACCTGCTGGGTCATAAGGACCTCTTTAGATACCATTGCTCTTATGGAAAAAATAGATATTCAGATGAATATCGCGGTAAATGTTCCCTTGAAACTTCTGGAACATGAGAAGTTTCTCCACTTTCTTTTTGACTTGAAATCCGCTGGGAAACCCGTAGATAAAATTCAGTTTGAGATAATAGAGAGAGATCTGATAAAAGACTTTGCTGCTGCAGCGACACTGATTCTAAAATATAAGGAGTTTGGGATTCGCTTTGCACTAGATGATTTTGGTACTGGGTACTCCACCCTCTCCTATATTCAGCAGCTTCCTTTGGATAAGATAAAATTAGACAGGATCTTTATAAAAAGTTTAAAAAATAATAAAAAAGATATAGATATAGTAAAATCTTCCATAGACATTGCACATATCCTAAATCTGGAAGTTGTAGCTGAAGGAGTTGAGGATAAGGAATCCCTTGACATTTTAAAAGAGATGGGATGTGATTATGCTCAAGGTTATTATTTCACTAAACCTGTCGTATATGAAGAATTTATAGTATGGTATAAAAGCTATATATCCAACCTTTGATTTAAGTACAAAAAAATATTTCTTTTATTTAGGAGGAAATATTGCAAACATACAGAAGAGAATAGCAGGTGACACCTACCCCACCTACCCGTATTTTGAGAGCATCTAAGTATAGAGGTGTTCTCATATGAAAAGAGATCCCCCGGCACTTGCCGGGGGATCTCTTTTCATTTACAAAGTTCATCCTCTATATAAAATTTTCCCTGATAAGTATTTCTCTCCTTCAAAAGCTTATCTACACCATTTAAGATCGATCTTTTGTCTAAGCTCCATAAAGGCCCGATCAGAGTATCACGAGACCCATCTCCAGTGATTCTGTGGATAACTATCTCCGGGTTCAAAACTTCTAATATATCCACTATTAAAGATATATACTCATCTTTCTCCATAAGCTTAAAAGGAGTCCCTTTATAATATTCGTGAAGAGGAGTATCTTTTATAAGATGCAGGAGATGAATTTTTATCCCCCAGCTTCCAGCTTTATCTACAAATTTGGCACTTTCCAGCATATCCCTCTTTGATTCACCAGGGAGTCCTAATATCAGATGTGTTACAAAAGGAATTTTTCTCTTTATGAGATTTTCTGATGAAGCAATAAACTTATCTAGGGTGTATCCTCTATTGATTAACTCTGAGCTTCTTTCGTGTATAGTCTGAAGTCCAAGCTCCACCCACACAAAGTGATCCCTGCTTATTTCCTCTAAAAGATCTAAAACATCCTCTGGCAGGCAATCCGGTCTTGTTGCTATAGCCAGTCCTGCCACTCTAGGGTGGGAGAGGGCCTCTGTATACATTGCCCTCAGATCATCTATAGGGGCATAGGTATTTGTAAAATTCTGAAAATATGCAATAACCTTTCCTTTTTGGAATTTATTTTTAATAAGAAGCAATTGGTCTTCGATCTGTTCCCCTATACCCTTTCTCCTGTCCCCTGCAAACTCACCGCTTCCCTTGTCGCTGCAAAAGAGACAGCCTTTATAACCTAGAGTTCCGTCTCTATTTGGACAAGTGAAGCCACCGTCGAGGGACACCTTATATATTTTTTCTCCAAATATTTTTTTCAGTTCATAGTTCACTGTATGAAATCTTTTATTATCCCACATAAGATTACTCCTGTTATAATTCATTTTAAGTATTTTACAATATTTAGCATAAAACTAAAAGTATATTGTATAAGTTTTTCTTAATTTTTAAGTATGCAGGTGTTATTATTTATTTTTAACCATTACAAAAGAAGATTTTTTTATGGAACTTAAAGACAAGATATTACAACTATTCAAGACATCAGAGCCACTAAAGGCCAGTGAGATTGTTGAAAAGCTAAATGCAGATGAAAAAGATATGGACAAAGTTATAAATATATTAAAAAAAGAGGAAGCTGTGATTTCTCCTAAAGGATGTTTTTATTCCGTTGACAAATAGAACTTTGCAAGAAATTGCTGCTGTATATAATAAAGAAAGTGGCTGGATTTTTATCCAAGCCACTCTTTTTATATGGTTGAAATTTCCGAACTATCTTATATAATGCATGAATTGTTTGGCTTCTTTTTCTGGGGATTTTACCTTATCCATTCCGTTTTCCACAAGTTTCAGTGTCCATGCCATATTTTTACCTAAAATTCTCATTATCTGTACACCCTCTTGGTCTTTTAAAACCTCTCCAGGGGCTGTTCCGTGTATTACATTCCAATAATTAGATGTAGGAATAAGCATCTCAGAATAATTTAAAAAGTTATTTAGCTGTTCAAATGCAGGAAGCCCCCCAGAACGTCTTACTGCTACAACTGCTGCTCCCACTTTATGACGGAACAATCCTCCGTTGACCCCTGCCACATAGAAAGTTCTGTCTAAAAAAGACTTCATAGTTCCCCCTATAGCAGAGTAGTGTACAGGCGATCCCAGGATTATACCATCTGCCTCTTTTATCTTTTGAATTGCACCGTTTACTTCATCGTCGATAATACATCTTTCATTTTTATTTTTTATACATGCACCACAAGCTGTACAGCCTCTTATCACTTTGTTTCCTATATGCAGTATCTCAGCCTCTATACCTTCGTTTTTCAGCTCATTGATAACCATATTAAGTGCGTGGTATGTATTCCCGTCTTTTTTTGGACTTCCGTTTATAGCGATTACTTTCATAATGTTTGACACCTCCATAATTTTATATATATAATGTAACAGATATCATCTTTTATTTAAAGTAGGCACTTTTTAGTAACTGTACTTACAAAAAAGTAAGTTTTACTGCTTTTATTGGATGACGAAGAAATTTTTTAAAGGAGAATTTTAATGTTAACTGTCGATAATAAGAATTATATATGTTCCTTAGATTATGCTATGAGCATCATAAAAGGAAAATGGAAGTCTGTTATAATATGCCATCTCAATAAATCACCCACAAGGTTTTTAGAACTTCAGAGAAAGCTTCCCGGGGTGAGCCAAAAGGTGTTAACAGAAAATTTAAAAGAACTTGAAAACTATAAAATAATCAAGAAAATTGTATTTCCCGAGGTCCCTCCGAGAGTGGAGTATGAACTCACAGATACGGGCTTCAAACTTTTTGAAATAATTTTTCAGCTGGAAATCTGGGGAAAAGATTATATAAAAGAATTCAAACGTTAAAAAATAGGGCCTTAAAGGCCCTATTTTTACACATGCCTTATTTCTCTTTTGTTTCTTTTTCGACCTTTGAAAATACGCAACCACAGTAGTCCTGCCTGTAAAGGTTATGCTCTTTAGACAACTCCACCGACCTTTTGTATCCGTTTTTCTTTTTAAAATCTCCTGTGAGAAATTTTACTCCGTATTTTTCCTCAAGTTCTTTTCCTATCTCATTTATCTTTTGAGAATTTTTGAGGGGACTTATTGAAAGCACAGTAGAAAAATAGTCAAATCCCATCTCCTTGGCTTTTTTGGCAGTGTCTTCAAGTCTCAGACGATAGCACTTAAAACATCTCTCGCCGCCCTCTCTAGAATCTTCTAATCCCTCTATACACTCAAAGAATTCTCCTACATCATATCTTCCCTCTATAAGCTTAATCTCATTTTTCACCTTCATGTCCCTGTTAAAAATTCTCTGCTCTTCAAGTCTCTTTTGATACTCCTCTTTGAAGGTTATGTTGGGATTATAAAAATTTATTGTGATCTCAAAATAGTTACTCAGATATTCTAGTACATAAGAACTGCATGGTGCACAGCAAGAATGCAAAAGAAGTCTAGGTGTTTTTTCACATTTATTCACTTTCTCCAATATTTGCTCTAATTCTTTCTGATAATTAATTTTCATCATCTCTTAATACCTCTTAGTTTTCCGATACAATATTTCAAGATATCGTTATTTTTTCATATTTCTTAACTATTATTCCATTTTTTCTAAATAATAGAGGGTTTCCCCAATATTTCAAGATGTTTCATGGCAAGTATAGATTTACCGTCAACTAGATTTAGACCTCCTAGCTCTTCAAAAGAAGCCTCTATTATCTCTAGAAACTCATCATCATCTAGGGACTGTTTTGTCTTTACCAGAGATTTTGCCAAAAATATGTGGGTTTTAGATTTGGATATACCGGGACTGGAGTAGTACTCATATATTTTCTCCATGCTTTTTGCCCTGTATCCAGCTTCCTCTTCTAGTTCTCTGTAGGCCGTTTCTTCAGGAGTCTCTCCTGGTTCTATAAGCCCTGCCGGTATCTCTAGTATGAACTCCTGGATGGCAGGTCTATACTGTTTCACCAGGATGATCTTGTTGTCATTTGTAAGTGCTAGTATCCCTACAGCATCTACTCCCTCTATAAAACTCCACCATACCTCTTTCCCTCCTGGAAGCACTAGTTTTTCTTGAGATATTTCGAAGTGGTCATTCTTATAAACAACCTTTTTATCTATATGCTTAAACTTCATACTAATCCCCCTAAATCAAGAGTTCTCTGAACTTATAAAGAACTATCCCTGCGGCCACAGCTACATTTAGGGATTCTGCCAAACCGTAGATGGGTATTATGACCTTGCTGTGGCTGCTTTCTATTATCCTTTCAGACACCCCCTGCCCCTCGTTTCCAAATATGATGGCATTCTTAGATCCTGGAATTATATCCGTATAGGGTATGGCGTCTTCCCTTAGCGCAGTTACAGTAGACTTATAATTCTCTTGATCAATAAACTTTATCACCTCTTCCTCTTCCATATATATGAAGTTCATATTGAAGAGGGAACCCATACTGCTTCTTACAGTTTTTTCATTATACACGTCTACGCTTCCCTTTAGAAGTATGATGTCTCTATAACCTGCTGCATCTGCCACTCTGATTATTGTTCCAAGGTTTCCCGGGTCCTGTATCCTGTCAAGGACCACTATATTATGCCCTATAGTTTCTATAGAGGATTCGCACATTGAATATATAAGAAGTATCCCCTGTGAATTCTCCTGGGAGCTCAGTTCATTAAATAGTGCCTCAGAGAGAATATACTTTGGACACGTGAAACCCTCTGCCTTTTCTATGTACCTATTATCTCCTTCTTTTAGCAGCATAGCCCAAGGTGTTTCCTTAAAATCCAAAAACTTCTGTCCCTCTGCAATAAAGAGTTTTTCTTTTTCTCTGTATTTTCTTGTTTTTAGCTTTTTTATTGTTTTATAGAGTTTATTCTCTTTACTTTTTATAAATTCCAAAATTTATCCTCCAGATAATAGTTATCAGGACAATTATATCTTTTATCACTGATGTTTATCAAGTTTTTTTATCCTTTCAGATAAAAACTCCAGATCCACATTGTTCACAATCTCCTCTTTTTGATTTTAAAAATTTCTGAGATGCCAAAATCCATACTCATAATTAGGCCCCCCTGTTAATTAAATAAAAGATATTGATATAAATACTCCATTGAGCATCTCAGCAAGGTTTTCAGCTTCTAACTCTATCTGAAGCCCTCTTTTCCCACCACTTATAAGTATAGAAGGAAATTCCTTGGCACTTTCATCTATGTAAGTAGGGTAATTCTTTTTCATCCCTAGAGGTGAGCACCCTCCTCTTATATATCCCGTTATTTTTTCTAAATCCTTCATGGGAATCATCTCTACCTTCTTGTTTTGGCTGACCTTGGCCAGGGATTTCAGGTCTAACTCTCTTTCTCCAGGGGTACAGGCGACAAGGTAGCCTGTTTTATCCCCTATAAGCACCAATGTCTTAAAGATTCTCCTTATATCCTGACCTGTCTTTGCAGCTGCTGATACTGCACTGAGGTCGTTTTCATCTACAGGGTATTCTTCTATCTTATATTTATATTTTTTTGCATCCAAGAGACGCATGGCATTTGTCTTTTTCATTCACTACCACCTCTTTATAATTATATCATAATTAGTTATAAAAAAAGATTTTTGTGATTTTTTTATTTTTATATAAAATTTTTATTTTACGTATAAAGGAATAGTGGCAGTTCTATATAAAATAACTGTATAGGGGGGAATGAACTATGAAAAAAATTATTATTATTGGAGCGGGACCAGGTGGCCTTTCTGCAGGCATGCTTTTGGCGTCTAAAGGATATGATGTAAATATATTCGAAAAACAGGATCATATAGGGGGAAGAAACTCCCAAATAAAAGTTGGGGCCTATTCTTTTGATTTGGGACCTACTTTTTTTCTTATGAAGAATATACTGGAAGAAATTTTTTCTGAAACTGGGAGGGAATTAAAAAATTATGTTAATCTCATGGAGATAAACCCAATGTACAGATTAAAATTCTCAGAAAAAAAAGAATTTTATCCCTACTCCATGGGAAATGATAATAAAATGAAAGAGGAGATGAAAAGGGCTTTCCCTTTAGAACATAAAAACTATCTGCGGTATATAGAGAGAGAGGAGAAAAAGTTTCAGAGACTTCTTCCATGCCTTCAGGTTCCATACAATAGTTTTTTTGACTTTTTGAAACCTAATTTTCTAAAGAGTCTACCTTATCTTGATGCATACAAATCCATATATGACGTACTAAGCGACTACTTTACTGACGAAGATCTCAAGCTTTCTTTTACATTTCAGGCAAAATATATAGGAATGTCTCCCTGGGAAGCACCGGGGACTTTTAGCATAATATCCTACCTCGAGCATAAGTTTGGTGTGTATCATGTAGAGGGGGGACTAAACAGACTTTCTGGAGCTATGGGAAAAGTTATAGAGGAGGAAGGAGGGAAATTATCTCTTTCTGCGCCGGTGAAGGAGATCCTTTTTGATGGTCGTAAAGCTATAGGGGTTTTATTAGAAAACGGGACAAGGGTTTTAGGAGATCACATAATAATGAATGCTGACTTTGCTCATGGAATAAAAAACCTGGTTCCTGAATCTCTTAAGGGTAAATACAAAGATGAAAGGTTAAGAACCAAAAAATATTCCTGTTCCACATTCATGCTCTATCTGGGCCTAAATAAGATCTACGACACCCTGCCACATCACAACATTATCTTTGCAAAGGATTACAGGGGAAATGTGGAGGAGATGTCTAAAAAGAAAATACTTTCTGATGATTTTTCTTTTTATGTGCAAAATCCATCTGTGACCGACTCTACCCTTGCACCTCGTGGAAAATCAGCCCTCTATGTCTTAGTCCCTGTCCCAAACAATAAATCAAATATAGACTGGGAGAAGGAAAAAGACAATTATAAAAGCAGGGTCTTAGATGCTCTGGAGAAAAATGGAAATTTTAAAAATATCAGAGATTTTATAGAGGTGGAGAAGGTTATAAGCCCCAAAAACTGGGAAATTGACAGAGATGTCTATCTAGGTGCTACCTTTAACCTTGGACACCAGGTATCTCAGATGCTTGTTTTCAGACCTCACAATAAACTTGAGGGATATGAAAATTTTTATATAGTAGGAGGAGGAACTCACCCTGGAAGTGGACTTCCCACTATATATGAATCAGGAAGAATTGTTTCTAAAATTATTTTAAAGGAGAAATAAAAATGAACGGAATCTCATTTTTAAGACTTATAAAATCTTTTTATTCATCTGAACTCCCAAGCCTTGAAAAAATAGAAAAAAAAGGTCTTTTGGCTGTCAAGATAGCCCAGCACTATGCACTCAGAGTCGACTTCATACGGGAGGAGATGTGCTATCACCTTTCAAAGCTTTACACTCACAGTTTTCCAGCAGAAAAAAAGAATCTTTCTCAACTGCTTTCTGGTAATTCAGAGATATTAAATCATTTCAAATCCTGGGATGAGACCCCATTTTCTTCAGCATCAGTTGGGCAGGTTCACAAGGCTGTATTAAACAACGGAGAGGTGGTGGCGGTAAAAATAATAAAAAAGGAGTTTAAAAAGGGGTTTATAGAGGATATAGAAAGGATAGAGAAACCTATAAAAAAAATAGGCTATTTGTGGCCAAAATTCAATAGAATATTTAACCCAATTGGGATAATAGAGAATATAAGAAATTACACTCTTGATGAACTCGATTTGAAAAATGAAGCCAAGGGTATAGAGGTTTTAAGATCGTACAAAGATAATTTTTCAAAGGAGTTTGATCTATCAAATCTAAAGTTTCCAAAGGTGTATCCAAAACTTTCAAGTGAAAAAATTTTGGTAACCGAATTTATAGATGGAGAAACCTTTGACTCCCTCTTAAACAATAAAAGACTCCCTTACAAAACTCTTTTAGAGCTTTTCAGACTTCATAGCTTTTATATCTTCAAACTAGGAGTATTTCACGGTGATATACACCCTGGAAACGTTATCTTGGGAAAAGACGGAAATATCTACCTTGTAGACTGCGCCTCACTGTCTGAGATTACACCTAAATTAAAAAAAGGTTTATTTTGGTTTTTTTACTATCTCAGCCGTTATGACTATAAAAATGCAGCAAAATATCTCCATGAGATGTCAACTGATAGGTTGGAAAGGCCTGCCTTTGATGAATTTGAAAAAAAATTTATAGAACTTTATAAGGATTTTACCTTAGCTACAGTAAGTGAGGTAAGTCTGACAAAAAGAATGATGGAAACAATAAAAATGGGAATAAATTTTGGAATGAATTTTGGAGACCAGATGTTTCCTGTTATCAAAAGCTTGATGTATCTAGACGGAATGGTCATGAGATGCAATCCAAAGGCGGTTCTCATGGAAGATATGAGGAATTTCACAGTGAAGTTAGAAGAGCATATGAAATGAAATATAAAAAAAAGGTAGCCTATATCTATATATAGGCTACCTTTTTTATTTTTTGAAAACGAAAAGTATTTTTTTAAATATTTTCTTAAAAAATTCCCTATAAAAACTGTCTGTATTTTCCATACAATACCTACACATTATATTTTCTCCTTTTAAAAAATAGACTTTTTTTGCAAAATATCTTACTCATTTATTTTAAGTACACTAACTTTTACTTTTATTTATTCGTCAAATTTGAAAAAGGTTTACTTTAAGATGCTAATATGATATCTATATTATATAATAACATAAGGAGAGTGGTTTTCTTGAAAACTTTAAAAACATTTTTATTGATGTTTGTAATGACTGTTATACTGATGTTTTTTGGTAGCATTTTAGGCGGACAAAGAGGTATGACTATAGCACTTTTATTTTCATTTGGAATGAACTTTTTCTCATACTGGTTCAGCGATAAGATGGTTTTATCTATGTACAAGGCTCAGCCCCTGAAAGAAGATTCAAAGGTATATCAAATAGTAAAAAGATTGGCAAGAAACGCTGACCTTCCTATGCCTAAGGTATATATCATAAATCAGTCTCAGCCTAATGCTTTTGCTACAGGTAGAAATCCTAAACATGCCGCTGTAGCAGTTACAAGAGGGTTGTTAGACATCCTTGATGACGATGAACTTTCAGGAGTAATTGCACATGAGTTGGGACACGTTAACAACAGGGATATTCTTATCGGTACCATCGCAGCCTCTATGGCCGGGGCCATAACATATCTAGCTCATATGGCAAGATGGGCTGCTATCTTTGGAAGAAGAGATAATGACAGGGATGAAAACCCTTTTGCTCTTATAGCTACCATGATTCTGGCCCCTATAGCAGCTATGCTTGTACAGATGGCTATATCAAGGACACGTGAGTATAAGGCAGACGCCTATGGAGCAAAAGTCAGTGGAAACCCCTTATACCTTGCTAGAGCATTAAGAAAGCTAGAGATGTCTAGTAAAAGGATCCCCATGTCAGCTAATCCGGCAACGTCACATATGTTTATCGTGAATCCACTGTCAGCAGACAAACTGGCCTCACTTTTCAGCACCCACCCGAGTACAGCAATGCGTATACAGAAACTAGAAGATATGTCGCAAAGTGGATTATAAATATAATCATAAAAGGGGAGCTTAGCTCCCCTTTTAATTTACTTCACCACGAGCCAGCCCCTCATTTTCAAGTGTCCTGAACCACAAAATACAGAACATTTGAACTCATAGGTTCCTGCCTCAGTGGCATAAAACTCAACAACGCTCTCTTTTCCAGGTTCTATTCTCTCGTTTATTCCAAGTTCTTCAAGTTTGAATCCATGTGCCACATCTAAAGAAGTCAACCTAAGCCTTACCTTTTCCCCAGAATTCACAACTATAATATCCGGATTAAATCCAAATTTGTAAGCTTTTACATCTATTACTCTGACTCCATTTTCAATTTTTCCAGATAAACTGTAATACATAGGGCATATCTCATCTTTGGTCACTATATCCCTGTTGGAGCATCCTAAAATAGCAGTAAGCAAAATTAATAAAGAAAACATTTTTTTCATATTCCACACTCCTTTTACTCGTTGAAATTTTATATGATACAACAGGGATAATTCCTTTTAAATTTTTACAGAGCCATTCTGTAGATAGCCAGTACATCTTCCTTTTCAAGTGCCTGCATAGTCCCAAGTGGCCCATTTTTTACTGCTCTCTCTGCCATTATTTCAAATTTATCATGGTCTATACCAACTTCAGTGAGTGTTTTCGGAATTCCTAATGAGGTGAAAAACTCTCTGGTTTTTTCTATACTTTTTCTTGCAATGCTCATCTCACATTCACCCTCTATACCCCATACACTTTTGGCATAATCTACAAATCTATGAGCATTCTCCTCTGATAGAACATAGTCCATCCAGTAAGGGGTCAGTATACCGAGCCCCATTCCGTGTGTTATGTCGTACTGGGCACTGAGCTCATGTTCTATGGCATGAGTAGCCCAGTCTGTAGACTCCTTCCCGCAAGATAGCATTCCATTTAGAGCCAGAGAACCTGACCACATAAGATTTGCCCTAGCCTCATAGTTTGTGGGATCTTTTAAGGCTATAGGACCAAAATGAGTGGCAGTTTTAAGTATCCCCTCCATAAGTCTGCTCTGAAGGTATCCACTCTTGTCAGGGGAGAAATACTGCTCAAAAACATGGCTCATTATGTCCACAACTCCAGCCGCAGTATGGAATTTATTTACTGTAAATGTATAGGTCGGATCAAGGATGGAAAATACAGGTCTTAATTTATGATGTCCTATCCCCAGTTTTTCATTAGTATCCATTTTGGAAATAACAGTGTTTCCGTTCATCTCGCTCCCTGTAGCCGCAAGGGTAAGTATGGAAGCTACAGGGAGTGCGTCTCGTAGTTCTTCTAGGTTATTCTCCACATAAAAATCCTGCCATACATCACCGTCATATTTTGTTTGGGCAGCTATAGCCTTAGCACAGTCTATGACACTCCCTCCGCCGGCAGCCAAGACAAGTCCGATGTCATTTTTTCTGCATATTTCTGCTCCTTTATATACACTTTCTATTCTTGGATTTGGATCCACGCCCTCCAATTCAAAACATTGGATTTTAAAATCAGAAAGCTGTTTTTTTATCAAATCATAGAGCCCAGATTTTTTTATACTGCTCATTCCATATACCAGCAGCACTTTATATGCATATTTACTTACTTCAGATCCCAATTTATCTACTTTTCCCTTTCCGAATAAAACCTTAGTGGGAATGCTGTAATTAAAATTTTTCATTATATCACTCCTTTATACATTGATTTTTACAATTTAGTATACATTATTTTTTCCCGTTTTTCATTGATAAAATATCAGATAAGTGATAGATTCTAAATATCTTTTTTAAATAAGCAATTGTGTATAAATTAAAAGATATTAAATTTAAGGGGGAAATATGTTTATAAGTAAGTATCAGGTAAGAATTTCAGACATAAACTACGGTGGTCATATGGGAAATGAGAGGTCTTTAGTGGCTTTTCAACAAGCCAGGATAGAATGGTTAGAAACTCTAGGCCTTTCAGAACTCAATATAGGGGAAAACAGAGGACTAATACAAAGAAGGGCCAATGTGGAATATCTTAGGGAGATCTCTTTAGGAGACATATTAAATGTTAAAATTTACCCTGTAGAGATCAGAGGGAGTTATTTCATACTTGCACATGAAGTTAACAACCAAAATGGGGTCACTGTGCTGACCGGAAACGTAACTCTCGGAGCTTTTGATTACACCAATAAAAAACTAGCTAAAATACCGATTAAGTTAAAAAAAATATTAGAAGCTGAGAAAACCACTGAAGGATAGGATTTGATTTTATATAACCTTTAGAGTATAATCAAAGAAAAAATCAGGAGGCTTACATGAAACTTTACAGATATTTTATACTGATACTTCTTATAGTCGCAGCCCTCACTGGATGCAGCAATAGAGAGAGAAGCAGACTACATTTTGATTCTAAACCCTACAACTTTATCACAGGAGAAAATTATGACGAATGTATGGAACTTTTTCTTTTAAAAGTGAATGATTTAGACAATCGTTTTTATGTCCATATAAAATCAAAGAAAACTTTTAAAACCTCTAAAGAGATCAGAGGAAAATGGGATATGAAAAATGGCATTCTGTTTATGTTTACTGAAAATAGCAACAAATTAATTAAAATCTCAGGATATAACAGTTATCCTAGAGTAATTTATTCCGACATTCTAGAATTCTATAATTTTAACCTCAGTTTGTCTCCAAGTATATACAGATACAGTGGAGTTTTTGAAAAAGACAGTTCCGTGTATAGTCTGGACCTGAAACTTTTTGAGAAAGAAAAATCTATACCAGTCTATATAATTCCTCCTGACAATCAGGAAAACAGTTTTTTTATAACAGTTATCCAATCAATGGATGAAGAAACAGTTTCTCATGAAGAGCTGACTGGCAAATGGATTATTAAGGAAAAAATACTCTATTTACAATTAGATGATGACACAATGTATTTTAAAACTGAAAGAGATTCCATAGAGTTAATAAATTATGAAAACAAATATAATATAGATAAGATTATATTAAAAAAAATAATTTAAAAAGTTCGGCTATTTTGGCCGAACTTTTTTCATCTAAATACCCATTAAATTTTATTTAATCAATTACATTTGTAAAAACTAAGTCTACAATTTTAAGACCGTCTACAGCGGCACTCATTATCCCACCGGCATAACCTGCACCTTCTCCTACTGGATAGAGGCCCTGGATTGTCACAGAATCTCCTGATTCCTTTCTGGTAATTCTTACAGGAGCAGAAGTTCTGGTCTCTGGGCCTATAAGATTTGCCCTTGGAGAAAGGAAATATCTGTTTTTACCCCAATGTTCCAAAGCCATTTTCATATTCCTGTTTATAAACTCTGGGAAAAAATCGTTTAAATTATGAGATTCTAACCTCATTTTGTAGCTAGATTCAATCTGCATAGTGCTGGGAAAAAATCGTTTAAATTATGAGATTCTAACCTCATTTTGTAGCTAGATTCAATCTGCATAGTGCTCTTTTGATTTTTCAGAAAATCTTCTGCTCTTTGGTATACAGCTCCGTAATTTGATATAGTATCGTAGGCCTTTTTTTCAAGTTCTTTTTGAAACTTCATCCCCGAAAAAAGCTCTTCTCCAAACTCATTTTCTTTTACAGCAACAACCAAAGCAGAATTGGAAAATTCTCCATCTCTTGTTGAGTAACTCATCCCATTTACAAGGGTTCCTCTATTTTCAGAGGCTGCATTTACTATTTCACCTCCTGGGCACATGCAGAAAGAAAATATACCTCTTCCTTCTGTTTTGTTATTATAAGCCATATTATAAGTAGCTGCTCCTAGAAGAGGATGATTTGCAAATTCCCCATACTGCATTCTGTCTATATCAGCTCTTGGATGTTCTATACGGGCACCTACTGCAAAAGCCTTATTCTCCATGAATACACCCCTTCTGTGAAGCATCTGATAGGTGTCTCTGGCTGAATGACCTATGCAAAGAAGGAGATGATCCACCTCTATACTCTCCCTGGTCTTATTTTTATCCCAAATCTCTATTTTTTTTATCTTTCCGTTCTGCACCTCTATATCTGTCATCTTGCTTTCAAAATAAAATTTACCTCCCATTGAGATTATCTTCTCTCTGAGATTCTTCACCACATCTTTTAGTACATCTGTCCCTACATGAGGTTTGTAGTCCCACATAATCTCTTTTTGAGCTCCGTGGTCAATTAGTTCTCTGAATACCTTGCTTATATATTCGCTTTTTATCCTTGTATTCAGCTTTCCGTCAGAATAGGTCCCTGCGCCTCCCTCTCCAAACTGTATATTAGAATCTTCATCTAATTGGTCAAGGTTATAAAAAAGATCCACCGACTGATGCCTTTCATCTACTTTTTTCCCCCTTTCAAAAATCATAGGTTCATAGCCATATTCACATAATCTCAAGGCCGAAAAAAGTCCTGCCGGTCCTGTACCTATAATGGCTATCTTCCCCATATTTTTTTTTGGTCTTCTTTCTGGAAGCTGGGTTTCTTTTAAAAGAGAGATATCACTCATTCTGCTCACATCTAGGTCTCTATTTAATATTACAGAAACATTATACACCAGTTTGATATCCTTTATCTTACGACTGTCTATAGACCTCTTTTCATACTCTATATGTTTTATGTTATTCTTTCTTATTCCTTTTTTTTCAATTTCTTTAATAATAGCTTTTTCCTGATCTTTTTCTATTGAAACCATTATATTGTTTACTGCGACTTTCATTATTCACCTCATATTTTTTATATCATTAAAATTTCATAATTTTTTATGAAAATTTATTCTTATACATGTTCAACTCTCTCTTTCTCTGAGAAATTTTACTTATCTAGCTCTCCTCTACTAATGTTTCTATTCCAGCTTTTTTTATTATGAATTTTATAAAATCTACAT
Organism: uncultured Ilyobacter sp.; assembly: GCF_963663625.1. NCBI lineage: Bacteria > Fusobacteriati > Fusobacteriota > Fusobacteriia > Fusobacteriales > Fusobacteriaceae > Ilyobacter > uncultured Ilyobacter sp. The sequence continues at coordinate 1,072,925 of NZ_OY760437.1, forward strand.
TTAGGCATCTGTCTAAATGGTAGTTGTTAAAGGCCATTTTTGCTTTTTAAATTTTTTTTTATGTTTTTTATTATAACATAATTTTATTTTTTATGTTTTTAAAATATATTTAATATTATATAAATTATAGGACTTTATAGTTTTGTGAAGTGTAGTCCTTTGCTCTCATGATAGAATAAACAAGCAGACTAAAAGAAATCTTTTTTGAAATTAATGACCTAGTTCTTAAACTTGTGAAAATTATAATGTTATTGGCACCGATAGATATTTTCAGACTTATAAGTAAGACTTTTGCAACTCTTGGATATAATGCTATGAAACCTCTTTTGTATACATGATTACTGTATTACCGGTTTTAATTATTCATGCACTCGTTACTTATCAAGGAGTATTGTTTGTATTTGCAAAATATAATTCTATTATATTATTCAAAAGATTTGCCCTTCTAATGTCTGTCGCCTTCTCTACATCAAGTATTGGTGCTATTATTATGGATACTCTTTTGAAAAAATTTAAAATTTCAGAGGGTATAACTTCTTTCACCATTCCACTTGGAGCTAATGTTAACATGTACAGAACTGCTATCATGCAGGAATTTGCTACAGTTTTTATCGCTTAGGTTTATGGTATAAACCTTTGCTCTGCTGATTATGTTAAAATAAATTTTATTGAATATCGTTCATATCTGATTTACTTGATAGTTCAAATTTATATAAATAAATGATTATCTTATTTCCATAGTATCTCAGCTGGTTTTCTTGGAACTGTCCTTTTGTATTCAATATTTGGACAGCCTACAATCATACATGTCGTTATCTCTTTTCCCTCCTTAAGATTAAGAAATTTTCTAATCTCTTCATTTCCCGTTGCAGCTCTCACAAAGAATCCACTAAACAAGGCCCCTAAACCTAGGGAATTCGCCATAATCTCCATATTTGAAGAGGCCAACACTCCATTTACCTGGATATTTGCAACTACTAGTATTACTACCGGAGCATTAAAAAACAAGCTGTCTTCTCCATCTGGGTTTTCCAAATATTTTTTGTACATTCCAACCCAAAGCTTTGCATATTTCACGTACATTGTGTTTTCCGGAGTTATATTGGATAAAAGTTTTTTTCCAATGCTATTCAAACTCTCTAGTGTCATTTTTCTAAGCTCCTGCAGCCCATCTCTGATAACTATATAGGAAACATCTTGAATGTTTCCCGCCGTTTCTGTGAACCTCCCTGCCTCTATAATTTTAGATATTTTTTCTGTCTCGACCTCTTTATTCTTAAACTGCCTTATACTTCTCCTAAATTTAATAAAGTTCATAAGGTTATCAGAATCGACATGGAATTTTTCTTTATCATACTCTATGACTTCAGACATATCATATTCATCAGTTTTAACGGCATTCACTGGACACACAGCGATGCAGTGACCACATTTGAAGCAGGTCACATTATTAATCCTCGCCTTTCCCCCTATAATTTCTATATCCCTTGGGAAGCAATCCTCAACACAGAGTCCGCAGCCTATACATTTTTCTTCATTGACAGTCATCATAATATTTCACTCCTTTTATTTTATAAAGCTCTCTTCAAAATCTCCTCAGAAACTTCTAAAGTGACCTCTCCACTCTCTGACAACGCTGTCATTCCGTGCTTTTTCAAAGAGTTAATAATTTTTTTGATCTCATCTTCACCAATGTTGTGGTCTGACAGTCTGGTTTTTATACCTAGGCTGTGGAAGAACTCCTCAGTTTTTAAAATCGCCTGATTTATTTTTTCATCTTCGCCACCGTTTTTTACATTCCAAACTCTTTCAGCATATTGCAGAAGTTTTTCTTTTTTTGCTGACTTTCTTACCTTCCATATTGCCGGTTGAACTACGGCCAGTGTTTTAGCGTGATCTAAACCAAACAGTGCGGTTATCTCGTGCCCTATCATATGAGCCGTCCAGTCTTGAGGGACTCCTGCACCGATAAGACCGTTCAAGGCCATAGTGGCACACCAGACAAGATTTGCTCTTGCATCATAATTGGTAGGGTTCTCCACAGTTTCTTTTCCCACCTCTATAAGAGTCTGAAGTATCCCTTCAGCTGTCCTATCTTGAAACCCTGCATTTACTGGATATGTGACATATTGTTCCACAGTGTGAATAAAAGTATCCACTACTCCATTTGCAACCTGAGTAGCAGGAAGTGTAAAGGTAAGTATCGGATCAAGTATTGAAAATCTTGGGAATATTGACTTGCTGAATATAGGAAGCTTATCTATTCCATTGGTAATTACTGCTCCGTTATTCATTTCAGAGCCGGTTGCTGGTAGGGTTACTACCGTCCCAAAGGGCACTGCTCCCTCCACAGGAATAGGTCTGAATCCAAATTTTAAAAGTTCACTCTCTCTTCCTATATACTCATCAGCGATAGAGGCTACAGCTATAAATTTAGTCCCGTCCATAACAGAACCACCACCTACAGCAAGAATAAAATCAATTTTTTCCTCTCTTACTATCTCCACGGCTCCCATTAGAGTTTTAAATTTTGGGTTGGCCTCTATACCTCCAAACTCAAAAACTTTCCTTGGAGATTTTCCTAGCTCCTCTTTAACTTTGTCTAAAGTTCCGAATTTTTTTACTGATCCTCCCCCGTATGTGATAAGAATTTTTGCATTTTTTGGCACAAGGTTGTCTAGCTGATTAATCTGATCTTTCCCGAACACAATATTTGTAGGGTTATAAAAACTAAAATTTAACATTTCTTCCTCCTGGTATACTTATTTTAATATTAATTCATTAACTTTTTTTCTCTGATGTGCATTTTATTATACACAAGCCTTTTTCTTCATCATATCTTTTGATCTGATCCTGAAGATCCTCTTTGGTAAGAATAAGCTCCTGTATCTTTTCATCTATAAGGTTTACATGATCTAAAAGAATCTTTTTTCTTTCATCTACTGTCTCCATCCCGCCCTTTTTTAATGAGATATAATGTTTTATCTCTTTCAAAGACATCCCGGTATCCTTGAGATTTAGAAAAAACTCTATCCACAACAAGTCATTTTCTGTATAAACTCTATTATCGTTTTTATCTCTGGTAATTTTCCTGATAACACCATTTTTTTCGTAATATCTTAATTTGGATTTTGTTATATGAAAATGTTTTGCTACCTCATCAATATTCATTTCTAGTCTCCTTTCGTTGTTCTTATACAAATATACACCTTAGACCATAGTTTAAAGCAAGTTTTTTATTTTTATTAACTGTAGATAAATAAAAGTACATAAAAATAATAATTAAAGCAGGAATTATATTATGTAGGAATTGATTTAAAAATTGAGAAGAGTATATTAAGAATAACAATTACAGAACGGGGTGATTTAAATTTTAGTTTAAATTGACAAAAATTATAATTCTAAAAAGGAGGAGTTATGAAGAATTTTTTGGCAATTTTAGGGGTTATTTTTTTGGTAATACTTTTCATACTTCTGTTTAGATAGCATCATAAATTGGTGCCAAATTTTATTTTACAGTTCTAAAATCATATATCGAAGCGGACAATATACTTATCAAGTTATTGAGGAGGAGATTTCTGATGGAAAAATTTGAGTACATGAAAGAGTATGGTCATGAACAGCTAGTTTACTTTTTTGACAAAACTACTGGGCTCCGAGGAATTACCTGCATTCACGACACGAGCTTAGGACCCGCCTTAGGTGGTACAAGAATATGGAATTATGACAATGAAGAAGATGCCGTCTTAGATGCTTTAAGACTCTCTAGGGGGATGACCTATAAGGCTGCCTGTGCAGGACTTAATCTTGGTGGAGGAAAAACAGTTTTATTTGGAGAACCTAAAGCTGTAAAAAGTGAGGCCTATTTCAGAAGCCTCGGAAGATTTGTACAAAGCCTAAATGGAAGATATATAACTGCTGAAGATGTGAATACAAATACAAAAGATATGTCTTATGTGGCAATGGAGACAGATTATGTGGTAGGACTTCCTGGAAAAAGTGGAAATCCCTCACCGGTAACTGCTTGGGGAATTTTCATGGGTATAAAAGCTACTCTAAAAGAGGTCTTCGGAGATGATTCCATAAAGGGTCGCAGTTTTGCAGTACAGGGTGCAGGACAGACTGGATACTACCTCATAAAATATCTTCTTGGCGAGGATTATCCAAGTAAAAGTTTTAAGACTGAAAAGGCCTCTAAAATATATTTTACAGAAATAAACGACGATCATATCAAAAGAATGAAAAATGAGCACCCTGAAGTAGAGTTCGTATCTCCGGAGGACATATATTCCTTAGATGTAGATATATTTTCACCTTGTGCTTTAGGTGCTGTTATCAACGATGAAACTGTACCTATGTTTCGCTCCAAGGCCATAGCCGGAAGTGCAAACAATGTCCTAAAGGATGCAAAACATGGCAGAGAACTAAAAGAAAGAGGAATTCTTTATGCCCCTGACTACGTTATAAATGCAGGCGGTCTTATAAATGTCTATCATGAAATGAAGGGGTACAACAGAGACAGAGCAGTTGGAGATGTAGAGCTTATCTATGACCGTCTGATGGAGATATACAAAATTTCAAAGGTTGAGAATATCGCCACCAGTGATGCTGCAGACAGATTTGCAGAAAACAGGATTAAGGTTATAAAGAAGATAAGAGGTAACTATATAAAAAGATAGCTTTGAGATGAAGCAAAGATCAAAGGTTATTGATACCAAGGTATAGGTAGGTGGCAATCAATGAAAGAGTTTAAAATACTTGCAATAAATCCAGGCTCGACTTCTACAAAAATATCTGTCTTTCAAGGAGAAAGGGAGATATTTGCCGAAACCATAAGGCACTCTACTGAAGATATCCATCAATTCAAAAATATAATAGATCAGTTTGAATTTAGAAAAAATATAATAGAAAAAGTTCTCAAAGAAAAACATCTTTTAGATGAAGGTTTAGACGCTGTAGTTGGGCGAGGTGGACTCTTAAAGCCTCTCTCTGGCGGGACTTATGTCGTGGATGACTCTGTATTGAGAGACCTGAGTGCAGGAGTATCTGGTGAACATGCCTCAAATCTAGGAGGAATAATAGCCCGTGAAATAGGAGAAGATTTCCGTATTCCATCCTATATAGTTGATCCTGTTGTGGTTGATGAGCTCGAACCTGTCGCCAGAATTTCTGGAATTCCAGAAATTGAAAGAAGATCTATTTTTCACGCATTAAATCAAAAGGCCGTGGCTAGAAGTTATGCCAAAGAAATAGGTGTCCCCTACGAGAAACTTAGCCTAGTAGTTGTCCATATGGGTGGAGGTATAACTATCGGTTCTCACAAAAATGGTAGGGTGATCGATGTTACAAATGCCTTAGATGGTGAAGGTCCTCTTTCTTCTGAAAGATCAGGAGCCTTGCCAGTCAGGGATGTTGTAAATATGTGTTTTAAGGGAAAGTATGACCAAGATTATATCAAAAAAAGAATTGTGGGAAAAGGAGGAGCTGTTGCCTATCTTGGTACTAATAGCATTATAGAGATCTTAGAGCTTATCGATAGAGGAGATAAAAAAGCAGAGTTGATCTTAGACGCTATAATATATCAAATTTCAAAAGAAATAGGAGCTTTTTCTACAGTTCTAAAGGGTAATATAGATGCTATAATTCTAACTGGAGGAATGGCACATTCCGAAAAGGTTATTAATCTTTTAAAAGAAAGAGTGGCTTTCCTCGCCCCGATAAAAGTCTATCCCGGAGAAAACGAGATGTCTGCCCTGGCACAGGGGGCATTGAGAATACTAAAAGGTGAAGAAAAACCCCTGACATATAATCCCAGTTAATAACTCCAACAAAAAAGGAGAGAATAAGTCTCTCCTTTTTATATGAATATCTTACATTTTTTTATCTACCAGTTCAGCTATTTTTTTCACGTCTAACATAACTTCAGCAAAAGCTTTTGGCGTAAGAGACTGAGCTCCATCACAAAGAGCATTTTCAGGATCATTGTGAACTTCTATCATGAGTCCGTCTGCTCCTACTGCTGCTGCTGCCATAGCCAGATTTTTTACCATCCATCTCTTACCAGTTGCATGACTAGGATCTACTATTACGGGAAGATGAGTTAGCTTCTTTACGGCCAGTACTGCACTTAGATCAAGTGTGTTTCTGGTGTATTTTTCAAAGGTTCTTATTCCTCTCTCACAGAGGATTACATTTGGATTTCCCTCTGACATTATATACTCTGCAGACATGATCCACTCCTCTATTGTTGCCGACATACCTCTTTTAAGAAGTATTGGAGTCTGAGTTTTTCCAAGTGCCTTCAGTAAGTCAAAGTTTTGCATATTTCTAGCCCCTACCTGAATTATGTCTACATCTTCTACAAATTTATCCACAAGTGAAGGAGACATGATCTCAGTTACTATAGGCATGCCTGTAATTTTTCTGGCTTCTTTTAGAAGATCTAGTCCTTCTAGTTCTAGTCCCTGGAATGCATAGGGTGAAGTTCTAGGCTTGAAGGCCCCACCTCTTAGAATTTGAGAACCTGCGGCCTTTACCCCTTCGGCAACTTCGATTATTTGGTCTCTTGACTCTACAGAACATGGTCCTGACATTATTGTGAAGTTTCCACCACCGATTTTTATTCCCTTTACATCTATTATGGTATCTTCATTTTTTAATATTCTGTTGGCCTTTTTAAATGGCTCTTGAATTCTAGTTACGGTCTCCACCCCTGGAAGCCCCTCTATACTACCCATATCCAATCCAGAGGTGTCCCCTATAACCCCTATAATCCTGTATTCTTGACCGTTTATATCGTGCACCCCTAAACCTTTTTTCTTAAGAGTATCCATTATCTTTTCTATTACATTCCATTCAGCATCCTTTTTCATCTTGATTATCATTTTTAATCCCCCTTATTTGCTATAACTTAATTTTAATTAATTTTGTTTGACCTATCTAAACTTATTTTTCTATTTGATACATTGTATCTTATTGTTACTTTTGCAGATAGATAACAATTTTTTTTTTAATGTGTTCGTATTTTTAATATTAGAAAGCTTATATTTGCTGATATTACACCTTTTAAACCCATAATATATTGTAGGAATAATTGGGTTTATTTTAATTTTTTTTGGTTCTTTTTAATGTAAATAAATTCAATTTTGTTGTTGTAATGAGCATTATATAAAGAAAAAGACCTTCATCAAAGCTAAATTGATGAAGGTCTTTATAAAAAAATTGATTTTATTAACAAATAAATTTTTCTTATTTATCTGATTTTCTGTCAAATATTTTCTTGTTTTCATGGTAAAACTTTATATCTTCCACCGTTACTGCAAGAGGACTCATATATATTTTATTCTCTATTTCAATATATTTTTTTAGGAGATCCTCCTGACCATTGTATATAAAACATCCCTCACATCTTTTCATATTATATTATGCCATTGGCTAAAAAACCTAGTAGACCCACCACTACTGCATAAAACATCGCAGCTGGAAGTGTCTTTCTTATTATATTCCCCTCTTCCCCTGTTAGTCCGACCACTGCTGCTGCTGCTACGACATTATGTATGCATATCATATTTCCAGCAGCTCCTCCTATTACCTGCTGAGCCAGGACGACAGTAGAGTTGATCCCGACAGCATTAGCTACCTGATACTGTATAGGGGAGAAAGTCAGAGTAGATACTGTTGCAGAACCAGTAATGAAAGCCCCTAGCTCTCCTAGGAACGGTGCTATAGCAAGCCAGTTCCCTTGAAAAACAGAAGACAAGATGTTGGCCAGATAATTTGGCATTCCTATCCCCAATGCAGAATTAGCAGAGTTACTGAAAATCTGAACCACAGCAAGAGTAAAACACAGAGCCACTGAGGCATTTTTTACAGAATTAAGTGTTTCTTTTGTGGCCTTTTTCAGCGGCTGCCTATCTCCTTTAAGACATATCAATGCAATTATAGAGGCAATGGCTAGAACTGTTCCAGGTGAATAAAGTATCTGCCATTTAGATGTTACTCCCTCTCCCAAAATATTTTTCCAGCTCAGATCTGCATGTGTAAGAACAAATTTTTTAACCGGCAACACAATTCTAGTTATCAGAAGCATTATTACAACAGCTACGTATGGCATCCAGGCTGAAAAAATATCTTTTGCAGAAACTGATTCTGCTAAAGTTATTGTCCCGTTTTCATTGAAAGTCACCCTTCCTCCATGAGTTTTCTTTTTTTCTTGAGTATTAGTTTTGACCTCTATCTCATTCTCTTCAATAGTTTCAGTCTTCCATTCATTATTCTTAGGCATCAGTATACCTTTTTTAGCAGTGAAACAAGATACTACAAGCCCTGTAAGAGATGCAAGTATAGATACGAATTCCGCTCCTAAAAAAGTAGCATATAATAAAGCCGACCCTGCATAAGATGCCCCGACTAAAATTGACCATGGAAGTATTTCAAAGGCAGCTTTAAAAGATTTTTCCTTACCAAAAAATTTGGTTAGCATCATAATGATTATTGTAGGAAGTAGCGTAGCAGTCACTAGGTCCATTCTTGTTACAGTTCTTCCTATAAGGTCAAAGAATTCAGGGTTGGCTCCAGGTATATTTCCTAGGCCTACAATGATAGGAGTCCCTACTGCTCCAAAGGATACAGGACTACTGTCCCCTACAAGTGCTATAGAGGCTGCGGCCAAAGGATTAAAACCTAATGCCACAAGAAATGGTCCTGCCACTGCAGCGGGAGTTCCAAAACCTGCAGCTCCCTCTATAAGAGCTACAAAAAAAGCTCCCACAATAACTGCCTGGACCCTCATATCCTTGGTCACACTGCTAAATCCTCTTTTTATTATATCTACTCCACCTGTGTGTGTCATCACTTTCAAAAGTAAAATGGCACCAAATAGTATCCATAATATAGTAACAGACTTATGTACTCCTTGAAGTATAGAAGCTGCTACAATATTCCCTCCCATTCCCCATACAGCAAAAGCTGAAATTATAAATATGATAAAGGTCAAAAACATCCCTTTTTTTGCAGGCATTCTCAAAACAACCAAAAATATCAAAGGTAACAAAATAGGCATAAGAGCCACTAAAGTTTGAATTATTCTCATCTACTTCCTCCCTATAGAAACGCCACAATAATCAGGCAAACAATATAAAAATACACTCTATTACACACCACTTTACTATAATCATATCTTTTTTCACAATTAACAGTTTTTATGTATAAGACTTTATATAAAGAAAGGAAGTATTTCGAATAAATTTATAATGCCTGTTATATTGAGTAGCAGAATTAATTCTTCGGATTCAGCCCTCACCTAAGGCATGCCGCCTATCTTTATCACCCTATGTTTTGACGGCTACCGCCCATGTAGCCGTCTACATATAAGGTGTAAGATTGTTTTGTACAGTCAATATTTTTGGAATTTTAATACCTTCATGATTCGTAAAATTATTTTTATCCTATTTTTGAAATACTTTGCTTTACTCTGGTTATTGACAAACTTTCCCGGGATTCAGAATGTTTTTAGGATCAAACACCTGTTTTATCCCTCTCATTATGTCAATATTATTCTCACAATACTGATCAAACATAAAACTTTTTTTTGCATATCCTATCCCATGCTCACCAGATACAAGCCCCCCTAATTCTTCAGATTTGGAATACATTTTTTTAAAAACAGCATTTAATTTTTCTTCCCATTTTTCTTTTTCTAGCCCATCTCTGCATATATATACATGTAGATTACCGTCACCTGCATGTCCGAAGCTTGGAATTCTTATATCAAATTCTTTTTCTAGCTCTTTTGTGTATTTTATAAATTCAGATACACAATTTCTAGGAACTACTACATCACATTCATCCATTTCATCAGTCGAAGCTTTTATAGCCTCTAAAAATGCCCCTCTTGCAGACCAAACACTCTCTTTTCTCTCCTCTGTATCGACTATATAGACATCTGTAGCACCTATTTCCAAGCATAGATCTGCCACAACTTCATAATCTTTTTCCACCTGTTCCTTAGAATTTCCGTCAAATGTCAAAAGAAGATAGGCATCACTAGACTTATCTGGAAAAGTTTTACCAAGGAATTCTTCTGCCGAATAAATAACCTCTTTTTGCATAAATTCTACAGCCGTTGGAATAGCCTTTGACCTTATTATTGCAGGAACTGCATCTATTGCATTATCTATATTGTCAAATGGTATAAGGAGACTTACTGAGTACTTGGGTAAAGGTAAAAGCTTCAGTATTGCCTTAGTTATTATTCCGAGGGTTCCCTCCGAACCTATGACAAGGTCCTTCAGACTATATCCTGCCGAATTTTTTACTACCTTTCCTCCCATCTGCATAATATCTCCATTTGGAAGCACTACCTCTAATCCTCTCACATAATCACGTGTTACTCCGTATTTTACAGCCCTCATTCCACCTGCATTAGTACTGATATTCCCCCCTATAGTGGCACTCTTCTCCCCTGGATCAGGTGGATAAAAGAAATCCCTTTCCTCTACATATTTTCCTATTTCCATTAGAAGAACTCCTGGTTCTACTGTCAGAGTAAGATTGTCCTCGTCTAATTCCAATATTTTGTTCATTTGGGTGGTTTCTATCATTATCCCGCCGTGAATCGGCACCGATGCACCTACAAGCCCTGTCCCGGACCCTCTTGCCACAATAGGTATCGAGTGTTCGTAAGCATACTTTACAACTCTGGAAATCTCCTCAGAATTCCCTGCTTTTACCAGAATATCCGGTTTTCTGCTTATCCCTCCTAGTTCATCATGAGAGTAGTCTTCACTTATGTCATTCTCCCAGAATACCCTTTCCTTACTCCCAAAAATTTCAGCTATATTTTCAAAATCTTCAATACTAACATTTTTATAATTCATAATTACTCCTTCCCAGCAGAGAATGCATCTCTTCCAGTTTTTATTTTTTCAATGAGTTCGGGTATTACCTGATACATATCACCTACTACACCCCAGTGAGCTACGTTGAATATCGGTGCATTTTCATCTGTATTTATCGCCACTATTGTATCTGAGTTTTCCATTCCTGCAGTAAACTGAACTGCTCCGTGGATTCCGCATGCGAAGATTATTTTCGGTTTTACTGTTCTTCCACTAAGTCCTATCTGAGTCTTGCAGTCCATCCATCCGCTCTCTATTAGAGGTCTTGTACACGCTAGCCTTCCTCCCAAAAGGTCTGCAAATTCCTGCATCATATCCATATCAGACTCTTTTTTTAATGCCCTCCCCACAGCCACTATTACTTCGGCATCGGATATGCAGCTTTCTTTTTCTTTTTTAAATATATTTCTGACATTTATCTTAGAGACGAGTTTTCTTTTGTCGACTTCATGACAAATTATCTTTCCTGACTGAACTTCACTTCTCACTGGTGCATCAAATATTTTATTTCTTACGGTACAGAACTGAGGCCGGTGGTTTTCGGTCACTATCTGAGCCATTATATTCCCACCAAAGGCAGGCCTTATCTGTACCAGATCACTGTTTTCCTTCATCTGAAGTATTGTACAGTCTGCAGTAAGTCCAGTTCGAAATCTAGCCGCCACTCTAGGTGCCAAAGACCTCCCTAAGGTTGTTGCTCCTACCAGCACTGAAGATGGTTTTATTTCATCTATATAGGACTCAAATATCCCTGTGTAATTTTCTATTTTGAAATGCTCTAGCTCCTGGTCCTCATAAAGATGAACCTCGTCTACTCCGTAATGTAAAAGTTCCTCAGCCAAAGACTTTACTTTATACCCCATTATTATCGTCTGTACAGGGTGCCCAGTGACCTTGGTCAGTTCCTTAGCTTTCCCTATAAGCTCAAGAGTCACAGGATGTATCTCCCCGGCAAAATGATCCACATACACCGTTATTCCCTTCCAGAGCTCTTTATCTATTTTCTTTACTGTGTTGTCCTCAAGAAATTCTATTGCTCCCTGACCCTGTTTTACACAAAGTCTGCACATTTTGCACCCGGAATTAATATCTAGTTTACCCTCATTCTCCTCTATAGCATTGAAGGGGCACAGCTCTATCAGAGCTCTCATAAGTTTATGATCAACCTTGTCGTGATTTATAATTAATTGTCCCATTTTTCCCTCCTAAGCAAATTTATATTCTTTCATTCTTTTGTATAGTTCTTCGGCAATTTCCATTGAAGTTCCCTTTATCATTTCTCTGTCTTCAGATTTTTCCGGGTTAAATATTCTTTCTACCTGTGTAGGCGAACCTTTTAGCCCATACATAAACTCTTGTTTATCAGAAAGGTCATCTAAAGACATTACCTTTATATCCTTTTGCATTGCAGTAAATTTTCTTTTGTAGGACGGGAGTCTAGGAGTATAGATCCCTTTTTCCACAGTTATGAGACAAGGATAAGGTATATCCTGAACCTCGATAGTTTCACCCATATCTGCCTCTACTGTTATATGCTCTTCTCCTATCTCGAGCAGTCTGCTTACATTTGCTATGTGTGGTATAGAAAGATATTCAGCCATTTCTGGACCTACCTGAGCCGTATCCCCGTCTGTAGTCTGCTTTCCGCAGATTATAAGATCTATATTCCCCAGGGCTTTTATCCCTTGTGCCAGGGTATAGGAGGTAGCCAATACGTCTGCACCTGCAAATCTTCTGTCAGATAAAAGAATTCCCTCATCGGCTCCCATCATGAAAGCCTCTCTTATTACCTCTTTTGCCTGAGGTGGTCCCATAGAGATAATTCCTATCTCTGCACCTTTATCTTCCTTGATCTTGAGAGCAGTTTCAAGTGCATACAGATCGTATGGATTAACCTTTGATTCCACTCCGTCTCTTAATAATACACCAGTATCTGGATCTACCTGGACATCACTACTACCCGGTACCTGTTTTACACAAACAGCAATCTTCATTTCAAACCCCCTGTTTTGGTCTGACCAGTTAAAAAATAAAAAAAATTTGGTCGGACCAATTTTATTATTAATTAAAAAGAGAAATCATTCGATCTCTCTTAATTGATCTAATATATAACTATCCTTTTTTCATATAAAAGTCAACACGAATTGATAAATTACTTTTTTCACTTCAACCCTTTAAAATCAAGGTCTACAGAATAAATAGTGTTCACTAATATCAGATTCACTTTATTTTTCAGTTACTCCAAGTCCTTGTTAATTATTTATCTTATATATATTACAACTGTAATTTCATAAAAAAAATTATTAAAAATATGTTTATTTTCAAATTATAGTTTTCTCTATGTGTTCAAAATGTTCCCTTATAGCTTTTTTTGACTTTTCCAAATCTCTTTTTTTCAAAGCATCGACAATTGCCTGGTGATCCTTGTCGATAGTATTTTTTCCAAACTTTTCTATAACTCTCTGCCTAGAGGTTTTTACCGAACCTTCTAAGATTTCAGAGACAGAGTTTAAAATAGATATTATAAGAGGGTTTTTAGATGCCTTCGCAATTATTGAATGGAACTCAAGATCTGCAAGGCTCATCTGTGCCTCATCTGTGCTTTTTAGCAGTCTATGATGTACCTCTTCCATAGCCGCTATCTCTTCATCTGTTATCCTCTTTACACATAACTCTATAGTAGATTCTTCTAGCATTTTTCTCAATTCATGCACATCGTCATAAGAACCGTTTTGAAGGGAAAACATAAGAGTTATCGGGTTATAAAGCATCTTCTCAAAATTATCTGTTATATAGTTCCCGCCGCCTCTTTTACTTTCTACAAGTCCCATTATTTCAAGAACTTTTATCCCCTCTCTTACAGTAGATCTGCTTACGTGGAGCTTTTCTGCAAGAACTCTTTCAGGAAGTAATTTATCCCCATATTTGATACTACCTTTTTTTATCCCCTTTTTTATATATTCAATAACTATATCATATTTTCTTATCATTTTATCCCCCGTATCCGCTTATTTTTATTATAATCTATTATAACATTTAAAAACTTGTGATAGTAATTTTTACCTGTTAACAAGCTTTTTCTTTTTTAGAATTTTTTTTTATTAAAAAGTTAACTTTACACCATAGGCTTATTTTATGATATAATTTTTTAAAGATGATATTTAGACTTTTTCATATTTCATATAGAAATAATGATTTTAAATATTTTATGTCTATTTAGATTTTACGGTAATGATCTTTTCAAATTTTTAAGCAGGAGATGATAACAAATGAAATGCCCATGCAAAGCTACAAAATGTCTACGACACGGAAAATGCGATGAGTGTCGAATGAAGCACAGAAATTCCAGAACTGCATGTGTTAAATATGCATTAGAGGATAGAACAGAAAATCTTTTTTGTCCAAGAAATAAAAATGAAGAACTTTTTGGAAAGTGCTGGACCTGCAGAGAACAAGCCGTAGCGAATAAAAATCTTCCTTTGTGCCAGGAGATAGGTCACAGATTATATAACGAACAGAACCTAGATGTATAAACATAATGTTTAAATGAGGTATGAAGCCTTTTTTATTAATATTCTATAAGGACATGTTGTTAAAGTTAAAAATTTAATGTATAATTTTTTAGGAGGTGTATTATTATGTTTAAATTGATCGTTTTAGTTATGCTGTCCTTTATAGTTCTATATATAACCAACCCTACTCAGGAGGAATTCCTAAATTTTTACAACAAAAAGATAAATGAATCGAAAAAAGAAGAGACACTTTCTAAAAAGATTATCCTGGAAAGCAAAAAAATATTCGCTCAGATGAAGGTAGAAAGAAAAGATAGATATGTTTACAGCATATACACAGTTGATTTTGCAGGTGAAAAAGAAGTATATATAGGGATTTTCAAGAAATTCATATTAAAAGAGAAAGTTAAGTCTGCTGAAGATGGTGCTATAAGAACCTACAATAAAATAATACACACTGCCGGTACAATACTTGAAAAAGGATCATATAAGGTGGAAGAACTTATGGAAAGTGCCTCAAAATAAAGCTTCTTAATTTACCTTGACTTATTTTGGCTCTCTTTAATAGGGAGCCTTCTCAAATTTGTGCTATACATTTGGCATTTACTTTTTAATAATCTGAAATTTAAAACCCATTTCCCCTCCTTAATGTATCATGAAAAATTCAATCAATATTATTTAAACTTTTATGAAGGAGTTCCAATTATTTTTTAGAAAATCTATTTATAGCTGCATATAAATTAATGAAATGGAGGTAAAATATGGAAATCGATGCAATGTATATAAAAGACCTTGAAATGGCCCTTCACTACGCAGTCCAATCAATTAAAAAAGAGATACAAATATGTGAGGAAACCTCTGATAAAACACAGAAAGAAGTTCTAGAGGGAAGACTTAAAAAATTTGAGTTTCTGATAAAAAAACTATCAAAAATGCAGCCATAAAAGCTGCATTTTTATTTTTCTTATAAATTTTAAAAAAGCAAAGATTAATATCAATAATTATATTCATCACCTGGATTCAGTATAACTACATCGCAGACATCGACAGATTCTTTGAATTCATAAGGATCTCCATTTATTACAGGAAAGGTTTTATAATGCATAGGAATAGCAACTTTCGGTTTTATGAATTCTACAGCTCTAACTGCATCCTCTACATCCATGGTAAAATTCCCCCCTATAGGAAGTAAAGCTATATCTATCTTCTCCTCTTCAAGAAGTTTCATATCCATAGTCAAGCCTGTATCTCCAGCATGATAGATTTTTTTATTATTTACCTCGATAATAAATCCTCCTGGATTACCTCCGTAGATCATTCCGTCTTCCGTAGTTATTCCGGATCCGTGTAAAGCTGGAGTCATCTTCACAGTTCCAAAATCCATCTTCACCCTTCCCCCTATATGCATCGTATGCACTTTCAGGCCAAACTTCTCTAGATATACTCCTATCTCATGGTTGGTTATTACAGTAGCTCCTGTAGCCTTTGCAACAGGAACTGTATCGCCTAAATGATCACCATGTCCGTGTGTCACAAATATGTGAGTAATTTCATCTATCTCGTCTACACTTGCTGGAGACTGGGGATTCCCGGTAATAAACGGGTCGATAAGTGCTTTAAAAGAGCCTTCTTCCAAATAAAAACACGAATGTCCTAAAAATCTTAATTTCATAAGTTACCTCCTAAAATTCTTTTAAATATTATATTACACACTTAATAGCTATTCAAACTAAAATTTTAAAGACCTTTTTTATAAAACTATGATAAAATATATAAATAACTCTAGCTGAAAAATATTTTCACCAGGGTTACGAACTATTATTTTTTAAAGGAAATTTCACTTCTGTCTTGAAAAAAAATCTGATTCTTTTGTAATGATATTTATCTAAACCAGTGAAGTTTTTTAATGATTCATTATACACTACAAGGAGGACAACCTATGAAAAAAATTTTACTTATTCTCTTCGCAATTGCAGCCCTTAGCGGGTGTGCTTCCTTAGAGGAGGGTAAATCAAAAGTAAATCTCTTGGAAAATAAATTGGCACAAATTCAAAATGAAAATGCCAGTTCTGAAGAAGAGATAAAAAATTTCAAAAAAAGAATTTCATCATCTAAAAGCGAGATTTCAAATATAAATGAAAAACTTGCCAAAATCAAATCTCTTGCAGAGGAGTCTGAAACTACTCAAATTTTCCAGGAAAAAATTTCAAATAATTTAAAATTTGAAAAAAAATATCCAGGCGAGCTTCCAGAAGCTATCAATTATGTCTTTGTGAGAAGCCGTCGAATCAATCTCAGAGAGGGCCCTACCACTATAAGCACAATTCTATCAAATGCAAACTACCTAGATAAACTAACTCTTCTTGAAGAGGTCACCAATAAGCAAGGTACAAAATGGTACAAGGTTCTAGACAGGAATAAGCGTGAAGTATACGTCCACCATAGCGTTGTAGAAAAAAGAATTTTTAGATTTAATACCATGGTAGACAGTCTGAATAAATTAGACATATTTATAAACAGCGAAATTAAAAATAAACGCACGATTGCATCTATTAAGGCCTATGTTCCAAACCCTAACAATGTCAATTTGAAAAGAAAAGAAGATAAATATGGCAATGTCGCCGATCAAAGCGCTACTGCATATTCTGAAAACGGACTGTTGTTCGTACCAGACAGTACTATAATATCAATAGATGAGAACTTGAATTCTGAAAATGAAATTGTAAAAATAAAAGTCTCTTATGCATCTGAAAGCTCAATTTCTGTGCACAGGTCTTTTGTAACAAAAGCTCCTAAAATAAACAGTCCACCTGACAAGGCGGTGGTTATCGACACGCACAATCAGAACTTTGGAGTTTTTGAAAGGAAAAACGGTGAATGGATACTCATATCCTACGTATATTCCAAAACCGGTTCAGAAAGTCGGCTAGGTTTTAGGACTCCTAAAGGATATTTCATAGTTCCAAATGCGAAAAAAATAATGACATATAATAGTGAGATTGGAGAAAAACAGGGATATGCCCAGTATGCTATTAGATTTTCCGGTGGGGGCTACATACATGCTACTCCATTCAACTATGATGAGGATGAAAAAACAACTAGAAGATGGAAAGAAGATACCTTGGGAACATATGCAGGAACCAGAAAATGTGTTAGAAACAAAGAGGATCATGCAAAGTTTTTGTTTGACTGGGTTCTCAATGAAAAAATAACGAAAGAGAATTATCAGAGTGTGTATGAAAATGTAGCAGTTATAGTAATGTAGATAGAAAAAAGCTGAGGCCCTAAAATATCGGTAATGTAACACCTTTTGTGTATTCTCCAAATCTTAATTACTGAATAAACCAACAGGCTCTCTCTAAAATAAATATTCTGAGAGTCTGTCTTCATATTTAATTGCCAATTGTCCAAGAATCTGATCCCAACCTCTTTTAAAACTCCTATCCCATTTTTTATCCAGATCAATTACTACAAGATATAACTGCTTCAAGAGAGACATATCTGTAGGAAATACCCCCTTGGATTTAGTAACTTTTCTGAATTGCCTGTGGACGTTTTCTATCACATTGGTTGTATACATCACCTTTTTTATTTCTTCTGTATACTCATAGAATGCACTTAATTGACTCCAGTTCACTTCCCAGCTCCTTAGAGCGTATGGATATTTCGCTTTCCAGGAATCCTTGACAGAATTAAGAGCAGTTAGCCCTGCTTCTTCACTTGGGGCAGTATAAATAGATTTTAAGTCATGCGCAAAAGATTTTCTGTCTTTGTAGCTTACATATTTTAGCGTATTCCTTATTTGGTGAACTATGCACCTCTGAATCTGAGCCTGTGGAAATACACTCAGAATAGCATTATCAAATCCGTTCAGACCATCTACAGAAGCGATTAAGATATCTTTAACACCTCTATTTTTAAGATCAGTCATTACTGATAACCAAAATTTTGAGGTCTCATTCTCACCTATATATATTCCTAAAATTTCTTTTCTTCCTTCTAAAGTAACTCCTAAGACAACGTAGGCAGCCTTTTTAACAATTCTATTCTCCTCTTTGACTGAATAGTGGACTGCATCAAGGAAAATGAATGGATATACAGGATCAAGAGGTCTACTCTGCCATTCCTGAATAAGAGGAATTAGTTTATCTGTTATTCTACTAACACTCTCTGCAGATACTTCAAATCCATATATATCCTGAACATGAGAGCTGATATCCCTAGTACTCATTCCCTTTCCATAAAGCGATAGAATATTATCCTCCAATTTAGAGATGTCCCTTTGATGTTTTTCAACAATCTTAGGTTGATATGCACCTTCTCTGTCTCTGGGAACGAGGAGATCAATGTTTCCAGCGCTTGATTTAACAGTTTTCTTGTACTTACCATTTCTAGAGTTAGTAGTAGATTTATTGGCTAAATCATACTTGGAATATCCAAGCTCTTCTTCAATTTCAGCTTCTAAAGCTTCCTGGATAGTATCTTTAAAAATATCCTTTAAAGCTTCTTCGATATCCTTAATAGATTTAAAGTTTCCTTCTCTAACAAAATCTCTGACAAGTTCCTTCGGTAATCTAGCCATAAAAAAATCCCTCCCTTAATTACATAGATACTACAGTATCATTCAGTAATCAAGAGAAGGACTCAAAAACACAAAAATATTTACACCACCAAAATATCCTCAGCTTTTTTCTATCCAGTGCTCCAATAGTTCCTTTGCAAGGAGTGTATCACTTGGTTTTTCCTCTGAAACCTCTACCTCCATATCTTTATTGAGATAGATATAATTAACGGTGTCACAGATAGGACACTTCGAGTAAAGTACTTCAGAGTACTTGTAAACATATAGGCTATTTATATCTTCCTTTACCGCCTGAAATTCCCAGTGAGCCTTTTCTAATTTATTTTTTTTCAAGGCTCTTGGTCTCAATACAACATAATGTTCCCTGCAATTGCAGCAAGATACAGTAGCTTTTTCTTTTTTCTTTTTAACATCAAAAATACCCATAAAATGCACCTCCCCTATACAATCAGTCTATACGACAAATCATAATATATCCTCCTTTGTAAAATTAATAAAATAAATTAAATTTTAGTTGATTTCTTGGTACTTACAGGCTAGAATTTAAATATATACACAAAAGATTAAGGAGGTATACAATTATGAAGAAAATTTTAATGTCGTTAACTGTAGTTCTTGTCTTAGCAGGTTGCTCTTCGTCCAAAGTAGAAGAAGTTGACCAAAAAATAACAATGCTTGAAAAAAAGGTGGCTGCTGCTGAAAAAACTTCGGCTGGTCTAAGAGATGAGACTATGATTCTTAAAAATGAAACTATGACTCTAGAAAAAAATGTTGATATGCTCAACACAAAAGTAGAAGCAATTAAAGAATCATTATCTCAATAAGGAGGGAAATCTATGAAGAAAATTGTACTTATGCTTGCAGCCTTAGCAGTTCTTTCAGGATGTAGTTCTGTCGATGAAGAAACTGCGGCATTGAATAAAATGGAAAAAAGTCTAAATAAAATAGGGGAGAGTAATGCCGCTACAGGATCGATGATAGATCAGTACAAAACAAGAATAGTCACTGCAAAAACAAATGTAGCTAGTTTGGAAAAAGATATCAACGCAATAGATTCCTTCATAAATCCTGAAAATGTATTTGAAAAGAACGGAATAATCGTAAAGAGAGAGAGAAACAAGCTTACTCTGATTATGCCGACAGACGTAGTCTTTGATTTTAATAAATATGAAGTAAAAGAGGACTTTAAACCTCTTCTAGATACCCTATATGAAGCTCTCACCATATATAAAGGTGTGACAGTAAAAATCGACGGACACACTGATAATATCGGTTCATATGATTACAACTTAGTACTTTCAAAAAGAAGAGCAGAGAGTGCTAAGGAATATCTAGTATCTAAAGGTCTAAATGATGGAAGAATAATCACAGAAGGGTTCAGTTTCTCTAAACCTGCTGCAAGTAATGCAACAGAGGCTGGTAGAGACAAGAACAGAAGAATAGAGATTGTTATAAAGAAATAATTATTTCATAAAAGGTTTCTATAGCTAAGCTATAGAAACCTTTTTTACTGATATTTTTTTTAATCTAAATTTGATGTTATAAATTCAATAAATTCCAATTAAAAAACAGGAAAAAGTATAAGATCTAATAAAAATCTCAAGGAGGAATATTGTGCTTTTAGAATTTGAAGGTATTTTACCTAAATTAAATGAAAAGACTTTTGTAGCAGAAGGTGCAAAATTAATAGGAAATGTAGAGATGGATGAATTTTCTAGCGTCTGGTTCAACTGCGTGGCGAGGGGGGACGTATCTTATATCCGTGTTGGAAAATACTCTAACATACAAGACAACTCAGTTTTACACGTAGCAGACAACAATCCCTGTATTGTAGGGAATTATGTGACAGTGGGTCACAACGTAGTCCTTCACGGATGTGAGATAGAGAATCATTGTCTTATAGGTATGGGGGCTACTGTTCTTACAGGGGCCAAAATAGGCCGTGGAAGTATAATAGCTGCAGGAGCCCTTGTGAAAGAGAATCAGATTATCCCCCCTAACTCACTTGTAGCAGGAGTACCAGGAAAAATAATTAGAACTGTGGAAAATCAATTGAACAGCATCCATTTTCAGGCTGTAAAATACAAAACACTCTGGACAAAAAGATATGGAATTATGCCTGATGCCGATGGTGAGGTTTATAGAGGAGAAAAAATAGTCTGATCTTTTTAAATTCTATCAAAAGTTTTGCTCAGGTTTTTTTAACCTTATTTAATTTTTTTAACCACAATCAAACATCTCTCCTCTAATCTTTTTCTAAAGTATGTAAATAAAACAAGTTGTAAGAAGCATGTTGAATAGTGATCATTTATCGACCTTATTGAGAATAAAATAAGTTCGTTTTCCAATCATAATAGTGTAGACGAATTCTTTAAAACCAGTTATAATATATTTTGTAAAGCTAGGTCGATAGATAATTTTTATAACTATTAAATTTACAATATAGGAGGTATTATTTTGAAAAAAATAGCCATATTAACGAGTGGAGGAGACGCTCCAGGAATGAATGCTGCAGTTAGAGCCGCAGGTAAATTTGCACTTAATACTGACTTAGAAGTGTATGGAATAAAAAGAGGATATTTAGGTATGTTAAATGATGAAATTTTTAAAATAACTTCTCAAGATCTTGGTGGCATAATAGACAGAGGTGGAACAACTCTCCTTACTGCAAGATGTCCGGAGTTTAAAGATCCAAAGATAAGAGCAATTGCCGCAGAAAATCTTAAAAAAAGAGGTATTGACGGTCTTATAGTTATAGGAGGAGACGGATCTTTCCACGGTGCAGACCTACTTTCAAAAGAACACGGTATAAAGGTAATCGGTATTCCTGGAACTATTGACAATGATATCGCAGGTACTGACTATACAATAGGTTTTGACACTTGTCTGAATACCATTCTAGACGCTATACAAAAAGTAAGAGATACTGCTACTTCCCATGAGAGAACTATTCTTATAGAGGTAATGGGAAGAGATGCCGGAGACCTAGCTCTTTACGCTTCTATGGCCGGAGGAGGAGATGGGATATTGATCCCTGAGCAGGAAAATCCTATCGAAGTATTGGCTTACCAGATACAGCAAAGAAGAAGAAGAGGAAAGCTTCATGATATTATCCTAGTCGCAGAAGGTGTAGGTTCGGCACATACTATAGCAGAAGAATTAAAGAAAAAGGTACATACTGATGTAAGAATCGTAGTACTAGGTCACGTACAAAGAGGCGGTACTCCTTCCGGTTTTGACAGAATACTTGGTACTAAAATGGGTGCTAAGGCAGTACAGCTGTTGTTAGAAGAAAAAGGGTGCCTGATGATAGGTATCGAAGGAAATAAAATCGTAACTCACCCTATCGAGTACGCATGGGAAGGGGAAAGAAGAAGCCACATGGAAGATTACGAGCTGGCTCATATTTTATCAAAATAAAAAATTACAATTACTATAATTTTTGAACAGAGATCTCTTACAAAGGGATCTCTGTTTTTTATTTTTTGTAAATTTTAAAATCTTTACAGAAATTCAGATGATATATCAAAAAACAGGCATAATATAAAAATAATAATTGATGTACACTTTTAGATTGCTTAATAGTTCTGGCTTAGATTCAACTGTCTCTAAAAAGATAGCTTTTTATCTAAAAATCTCTTGAATTTTAGATTTCTGCATAGTATACTCTATTCAAGCTTGAAGGGTAAAAAAAATGTCGTACACAGATGAATAGTGTACACTCGTAAGAGGTGGTATAGATTGGAGTATACGGAGAGACAAAAAAAAATAATCGATATAGTGAAAAAAAGAGGGCCCATTACAGGTGATGAAATAGGAAAGATTTTAGAGCTTACAAGGGGGGCTCTGAGGACAGACTTTTCAATACTTACTAAAAATAATATCCTTAACTCTAAACCAAGAAAAGGCTACACCTATTTGGGGAAAGGTAATACAAGTGGCAGCAAACTCGGTGACAAGCAAGTAAAAACTTATATGGGAATCCCTAGCATACTTACTGAAGAAACAACTGTCTACGAAGCTGTAGTATCACTTTTCTTAAAGGACACAAGTAGCTTATTGATCGTAAAAGACGGATACCTTTCAGGAATTGTTTCTAGAAAGGACCTTTTGAAACATGTTATGGGTGGCAAGGAAAACCATAAATCTCCAATAGGTATGATAATGACAAGAATGCCAAATATTATTGTCTGCTTCCCTAATGACAGCATCCATTCTGCTGCAGAGAAAATGGTCGAACATGAGATAGATTCCATCCCTGTAGTGGAAGAAAAAATTCATGATAAAAAAACAAGGTATAAGGTTCTTGGAAAAATCTCTAAAACAACTATAACTAGAATATTTGTAGATGAATTCAAAAAAAATAGAGGTGATTAAATCTTGGAAAAATTTACCATACACGTTTTTTCAGATTCTTATGGAGAATCAGGGGAACAGGTTTCAAAATGTGCCTTATCTCAATTTGGATTTGGAGAATACGACATCATAAGACACTCACATATTAATAGCCTTGAAAAATTAAACCAAGAATTAAAAATATTAGCCGGAGCTGAGAATATATTAGTAGTCCATACAATGATACACTTAGATCATGTGGCAGTTCTCGCTAAATTTTGTAAAGAGAGAAATTTCAAAAATATTGACCTACTGAATCCTCTGGTAGATGCAATAGAAGCCCATACTAAAAGGACTCCTAAAAGAGAGTCGGGAATATATAAAAAACTTGATGAAAAATATTTCCGTAGAATAGAAGCCATCGAATTTGCAGTAAAGTATGATGACGGTAAAGATGCTAGAGGCATATATGAAGCAGACCTCATACTGTTAGGAATATCGAGAACATCTAAAACACCTCTCAGCATCTATCTCGGAAATAAAAAGCACATTAAAGTCATAAACATTCCGTTAGTTCCGGAGATGGAAGTTCCGAAGGATATCTTTAAGGTTCCTAAGAAAAAAATCATTGGTCTTACTAATTCAATCGAGGTTCTAAACAAGATCCGTGAAGAAAGGCTTAAAACCATAGGATTTAAGGAAGGATCTGCCTACTCTTCCATGGGAAGAATTATCGAAGAGATGGATTATGCAGAAAACATAATGAAGAGAATCGGATGCCCCGTTGTAGACGTATCTCAAAAAGCAATTGAAGAAACTTCTGAGATCATAATAAACATAATGAAGGAAAATGGATTTAAAATAATTTATTAAAATATATTAGGAGGTATCATCATGTCACAGAAAAAAATAAAAATTAAATACAAGGAAACTGCTCTTGAAAGGAGAAGAAAAATAGTAAAAAATATTAAATAGTAGATATTTTCTATTAATTTTCTGTACTATCTTTAATCCAAGGGGGAATCTAAAATTATGTCAAAATTAGTATATGCATTTGAAGAAGGTAGCAAGGATCTTAAAAATTTACTCGGAGGAAAAGGAGCGAACCTTTCAGAAATGACCAACATAGGTTTGCCGGTACCTCCTGGATTTACGTTATCCACTGAAGCATGTAACGGATACTATAAAAAAGGGAAAGTGCTTTGGGATGAATTGAAACATGAAATAGAAGACAATATGAAAAAATTAGAAGCAAAAACAGGTAAGAAATTTGGTTCTGAAAAAAATCCACTTCTAGTTTCAGTAAGATCTGGAGCAGCAGTATCTATGCCAGGGATGATGGACACCGTCCTCAATCTTGGATTAAATGAAATAACTGCTGAAGCTATTGCAAAGGAAACAGGGAATGAAAGATTTACTTGGGATTCAT
Source organism: uncultured Ilyobacter sp. (assembly GCF_963663625.1). Classification (NCBI taxonomy): domain Bacteria; kingdom Fusobacteriati; phylum Fusobacteriota; class Fusobacteriia; order Fusobacteriales; family Fusobacteriaceae; genus Ilyobacter; species uncultured Ilyobacter sp. The sequence goes on from NZ_OY760437.1 coordinate 1,097,681, forward strand.
ATAGAAGATTTATACAGATGTTTTCAGACGTAGTTATGGAAATTCCTAAATATAAGTTTGAAATAGCCATCGATGAATTAAAGGAAAGCAGAGGATATGATCTTGATGTGGACATGACCGCTCAAGACCTGAAAGATCTTGTAAGTCGTTTTAAAACCATATACATAAAAGAGATCGGAAAAGATTTTCCTGAGGATCCTTTCGAACAACTTTTGCAGACTATCCTTGCAGTTTTTGATTCTTGGAACAATCCTAGGGCAATAGTTTATAGAGAGTTAAATGATATTCCTGGAAATATTGGCACAGGAGTAAACGTGCAGAGTATGGTCTTCGGAAATATGGGTGATAATTCCGGAACTGGGGTAGCTTTTACCAGAGACCCATCTACAGGTGAAAAAAATGTATATGGTGAATATTTGATGAACGCCCAGGGTGAAGATGTAGTAGCAGGTATCAGAACTCCGCATAAAATAGAAAGATTGAAAAACGACCTACCAGAAGTTTATGAAGAATTCCTGAGGATCTGTGACCTTCTAGAAAACCATTATAAAGATATGCAGGATATAGAGTTTACAATCGAAAAAGGAAAACTTTACATACTACAGACAAGAAACGGAAAAAGAACTTCTACCGCTGCTGTGCAGATAGCTGTTGATATGGTAGAAGAGGGGTTACTCAGCAAAGAGGAAGCTATCCTAAGAGTAGACCCTCAAAGTATCAGCCAGATGCTTCACAAGACCTTCCGTGAAGACAGTCTTGCTAGTGCAAGTCCTATTGCTGAAGGACTTCCTGCATCCCCAGGAGCTGCTAGTGGAAAAGTTTTCTTTAACTCTGAGTCAATAAAGCTGAATAAAGGTGGAATCCTTGTAAGACTAGAGACATCTCCTGAGGATATAGAGGGTATGCATGGTTCTGAAGGAATCTTAACTGTTCGTGGAGGTATGACTTCTCACGCTGCAGTTGTGGCTAGAGGGATGGGAAAATGTTGCGTAAGTGGATGCAGTAATATAAAAATAGACGAAGAAAATAAAAAGATGACTATAGGGGATTTAGTTGTAAAAGAGGGAGAATATGTCTCACTAGACGGTACTACTGGTAAGGTTTATCTCGGAAGTATCGAAAAAGAAGAGGTAAGCCTTGGTGGAAGTTTTAAAAAGTTCATGAAATGGGCTGATGAAATAAGAGTTATGGGAGTCAGAACAAATGCCGATACTCCTGAAGATTCAGAGGTCGCTGTAAAATTTGGAGCCGAAGGGATAGGTCTCTGTAGAACGGAGCATATGTTCTTTGAAGAAAAGAAAATATGGCCTATGAGAGAAATGATTGTAGCAAAAACTACTTATGAAAGAGAGAGAGCTCTTGAGAAACTTCTTCCCCTCCAAAAAGAAGATTTTATCGGAATTTTTAGAGTTATGGGAAGTAAACCTGTGACTGTAAGACTTCTGGATCCTCCTCTGCATGAATTCCTTCCAAGTAAGGACGAAGAAATAAAAAGACTTGCTGAAGACATGAATCTAGACTTTGAAGAGTTGAAACAAAGAGTTTCTTCTTTACATGAGTTTAACCCTATGCTAGGACACAGAGGATGCAGACTAGCTATAACTTATCCTGAGATATATGAGATGCAGGCAAAAGCCATCATAGGGGCAGCTATACAAGTTAGGGACGAAGGAATCAAAGTAGATCCTGAAATAATGATTCCTCTTGTTGGAGAGGTTAATGAACTAAAATATGTAAAAGGCAAAGTTCAAGCAGCAATTACCAAGCTCTTTGAAGAGCTTGGTGAAGATATAGAGTACAAGCTAGGAACAATGATTGAAGTACCTAGGGCGTGTCTGACTTCTGACGAAATCGCAGAGGAAGCTGACTTCTTTAGTTTTGGTACAAATGACCTTACTCAAATAACTTTTGGATTTTCTAGAGATGATTCTCCTAAATTCTTAGGTGAGTACAAGACGAAAGAGATCCTTTCTAAAGATCCCTTTGAAAGTGTCGATACAAAAGGTGTAGGTCAGCTTATTAAGATGAGCATAAAACTCGGTAGAGGTGTCAAGAAAGATCTAAAACTAGGTGTATGTGGTGAACATGGAGGAGACCCTAAGAGTATTGATTTCTTTCACTCGATAGGCATTGATTACGTGTCCTGCTCACCTTACAGAGTTCCTGTCGCGAGATTGGCTGCAGCTCAGGCAGAGTTAAAAAGCAGAAAAAAATAGTAATAAAAAGATAGCCGTTTAACGGCTATTTTTTATATGAAATTAAATCTTATATAAAAGAAGCACAGAAAAAAATAGTATATACATAGTGAATATGTTTAAAAAATAAAAACAGATGGAAAATTTTATATACCAAAGGGGGAATTTTCTTGAAAGAAGTCAGGTTAGGAATTCTAGGTCTTGGAGTTATAGGAAGAGCTCTGATAAAAATAATACAGGAAAACCACACTAGAATAATGAAGGAATACGGGATAGACTTCATAATAAAAAGAGTTTACACTGAAGAAAAAGAGAGCTCTAATGAGCAATGGGCCAAAGATCTATACATAACAAATAACATTGAAGAGGTCATTTTTGGAGAGAGGATAGATATTGTCTGCGAAACTTTGGAAGGAAAAGAACCCGAGTTTGTCAGAAAACATATTATAAGAACTTTAAAAGGCAAGAGGTCTATGATTATTTCAAACAGCAGAGCCTTAGCATCAGACATAAGAGAGATAATCAAAACAATGTCAGATAACAAAGTGGAAATAAGATATAATGCCTGTGTTGGAGGCGGTATACCTGTAGCTACAGTTATAGAAACAACTTTTACCGGTGACAGGATAAAAAGTATAGGGGGTATTTTAAGTCGTGAAACAAACTCCCTCTACTCTCTCATGAAAGATGAAAATATGGAATTTTTGGAAGCCTTGGAGGAACTTAACAAAAAAGTTTTTATAAAAAATATAACTTTTTCAGATCTTTTAGAGCACGAAATCATGAGTGAACTTGTAATACTAGGTCTATACGCTATGAATACTGTCATAGATTTAAAAAATATGAAAATAGAGCCTACAATCCACCCTGACAAAATTGATTTTAACGGATGCAGGCAGCTTGAGTACACTATAAAACCTATGGGTATTTTAAATAAAAATAAAGATGGACTTTTTTATTATACAGGACCTGTGGCCATTAAAGAAAAAAATATCCTAGCAAATATATCAGGGGATGATTCTTTAGTTTTTTTAGATGGTGAAAAATATGGAAGACTCGGCTTTATGAGTCAAAAGATGGAAGAAAATCCCACAGCTTTAGCAATGTTTGATGACCTAGTAAACCTACTCACATTAAAAAGAAGCAAAAATCCAATAAAAATAAATATAAATGAAACCTTTCCTCAAAAAAAACTTTATGGAAAATATATTTTCAGCATACCCTGGCGTGATGGGATAAACAATTTCATAACTGCAATTTGTCTAGAAGAGAATATAACCATCCAAAATATGTTTGAATTGCAAGGGAGGCTTTTTTTTGAAACCAAGGAGATCTCTTGGAATCAAAAAGAGGAATTTGAAAGGCATCTTATGGAAGAGGGGATTCAGATAAAAAGCTCATTCCCTATATTTTCTTAGTGTTGAATTTTGTTCTCCACTCCTGTATAATATAAGAAATAAAATTATAGGAGGATCTTATGATAATCGCATTAGGAGCAGACCACGGAGGATTTCAGCTTAAAGAAAAAATAAAGGAACATTTAATTGAAAAAGGGCAGGAAATATTAGACCTAGGGAGCTATTCAGAAGAGTCAGTGGATTATCCTGAATTTGGAAGAGCTGTAGGTGAGGCGGTGCTTGATAACAAAGCAAATTGCGGAATAATAATCTGCGGTACCGGAATAGGAATATCTATCTCAGCCAACAGAATTAAGGGGGTCAGAGCTGCTCTTTGTACAGATTCTACAATGGCAAGGCTTACAAGACAACATAATGATGCAAACGTACTTGCGCTAGGAGCTAGAATAACTGGAGATGTTTTAGCACTTGATATAGTTGACACTTTTCTTTCTACAGAGTTTGAGGGCGGAAGACATTCAGTCAGAGTAGGCAAAATAGAGGAGAAAAATTGTAAGTGCGGATGTAAGCACTGATATAGGAGGAGTATCGATGACTACAATTTTTACTAAAATAATCAACCGCGAGATACCGGCAGATATAGTCTATGAAAATGATTATATCATTGCCTTTAAAGATATCAATCCACAAGCTCCTATACATATCCTTGTGGTAACCAAAAAAGAGATCCCCACTGTTAATGATCTTGGTCCTGAGGATAGAATTTTAGTGGGAGAAGCCTATCTGGCTTTGAGTAAGATCGCAAAGGATCTAGGAGTGTCTGAGGATGGATATAGAATAATTACAAACTGCAATAGTTATGGAGGGCAGGAAGTTTTTCACCTGCATTTTCATCTCCTAGCAGGAAAACCTTTGGGAGCAATGTTAAGTTCTAATTAAAAAGTTTCAAATAACAAATTAAATTTTCAATAAATATTTATTTATTAAAAATATTTATCTTTACTATTTTCAATATTCATGTTATTATGTAGTCAGTGATTCAGAATAAAATTTAATTCTAATTTTCGTTCAATACTTTATAAGTTTTGTGATAATTTAGTTAAAAATTGTTCTAAATTTCAAAACAAAATTTATGGAGGTATTACAAATGACTAAAGGAACTGTAAAATGGTTTAACGGAGAAAAAGGATTCGGATTCATCACTTCTGAGGATGGAACAGATGTATTCGCACACTTCTCTGAAATTCAAAAAGACGGATTCAAAACTTTAGAAGAGGGAGAGCAAGTAACTTTTGAAATCACTCAAGGGCAGAAAGGTCCTCAAGCTTCTAAAATCAAAACTGTATAATTAAACAATTAAAGCTGCCAGTTAAGGCAGCTTTTTTTATTAATAGTTCCTTTATCGTATTTTAAAATTTATTATCTTAGATCTTATTTTCATTGTTTAAACCTCTTTTCTCCTCCTAGGTATTCAGACAATGCATTTTTCATATCAATTGGAAAGTTTGTCATCACTCCATCTGCCCCCATATTAAATATTTTTTTTGTAGTTTCTGTGTCATTGGAAGTCCATATGTAAACCTTTTTTTTATGCTTATGAAGGTCTTCTATGATCTTCTCGTTTATATAATCAAGATTAAGATGGAAGCTGTAAATATCCATGCCTAAATCAACCATGTATTTACCGGGATTTAAAAGATACCCCTCATAAAGAATAGCTACTTTAACTTTAGGAATCAAGTTTTTTATTTTTTTTAGACATGGATGGTTAAATGAAGATACAATGGTATTTTCAATTCTGTTATGAGACATCAGCAGCTCTGCAACTTTTTCAGGAAGAAGTCCCCTGTTTTCAGCTTTTATCTTGAGCTCTATATTCAGGGTCATCTCCTTTGGTAAAAAATCCAATATTTCACCCAAAGTAGGAATTTTTTCCCCCTGAAATTCTCTGGAAAAATAAGACCCAAAATCAAATTTTTTTATCTCATTTAGTGTAAAATCACTTACTCTGCCTTTCCCGTTAGAAACATTGTCTATACTCCAGTCATGGCAAACTACTACTTCGTTATCTTTTGTAAGCTGTACATCGAGTTCTATCCCATCTGTTCCCTGTTCTAGGGCCACTCTCATAGCCGACATAGTATTCTGAGGGGCATACCCAGATGCTCCTCTATGCCCAAATATTTCCATTTTATCCCCTTATTTTCCGAGTCACTTCAAAAAATTCTCTATTTCAAGCCACAAAAAGTCCTATTAATATTCTGACCTCTGTTTTATTGACTTTACATTAAAAATGAAATATTATTAAATTTTAAGAAATATATACAAAAAGATTTGTAAAAAATTTTTAATTATAAATATAAAGAATAAGGTCAAATTTTATTAAAAGACTTGTTAAGATAAAAATAATTGAGGAGGAGATGTATGAAAAAAATAATCAATAACCCTGAAAATGTTGTAACTTAAATGCTAGAGGATTTTGTAGAAGTACATTCAGAATACTTGAAAAAATTGGACTAATATAAAAGTCAAAAATAAGTATAGAGGCTCTTTTTATAAGAATCTCTTTTTAATTAGAAAATTTCTACTTCATTATTTTTTCAAGTATATCTTTTACTTCGTCTCCACCCTTTGATTGTACAAAAGAAAGTATAATAGGAACAAATTTACCTACCATGTCACCACCGAGGTCAAGATGCTTAAAACCGCTTGCTAGACCTGCAAGATGTCCGGCCTTCCCTCCTAGCAAAGAGGTCAGTCCCTCTATAACTCCGGCCTTTGGAGCAGAAGAGATTATACCTTCCATATCAGGAACAACACCGGCGACTTTCCCAAACTCCTCCTCATCTAATTTATCTTTTGCCATTTTAAATATAAGCCCTGATCCACCTTTTGCCTGCTCAGCAGTTACTCCAAGTTGACTTGTTAACATTTCAATTAATTCCATAGATTTTCTCCCCCTTTAAATCATAATCCATAAATTTCAATGAAAAATAAAATATAAAGCACAACCGACAATAAAATATGAATTCTCATTAGAAATATGTCTACACAATATATTTTATGATACAGGTGAAAAAATTCCTCTTATTTTTTAAAAAAATAAAAAACAGCATCAATAAATAACTGTTTTTTATAAATTATATCTATATTTTTATCAACCAAACTTAGGCTTTATCTCCTCTTCTTCATCATATCTGAGGTCAATAAGTTCTGTGTCGCCTGTAATAGACTTTTCCTTTCCTTCCATGGAATAACTTTTCCCCTTTGGAACCGAGCAAAACACCTGTTCTCCAGGTTGGATTATCTGGGCTTCCTGAATATAGACTGCTCCACTAACAAAGTCTAACACTCTTTGAGAATTTTTTGCATCCATTTTTGAGAGATTTATATGAACTATCCTCTCTTTTCTGATATGCTCCACTATATTCATACACTCTTCAAATTTTTCAGGTTTTAGAAATACTATATCGAAATTCATAGGCTGTCTCCTTTTAATACATAGTTCTTATTTTATATATTAATATTTTTATTGGAAAAATACAAGTAAAGACAGTATTTAATTTATTACTTGAATTCCATCTTCTAAAATCTTTTTCTCAATATACTCATTTCCCAGCTTTTGAGGAATAAAATTTTCATTGTCTATAAATTTTTCCCTTAGTTTCAGTATTTCTCTTTCAACCTGTTCCCTGTATTCTTCATTCCAACCTGAACCTATGGGAAGGGTCCTCAGGAGCTTTAACGAAACCATCCCCATCTCAGGTCTGAGCTCGTGCTTCCCAAGTCCAGCAGTGATAAATCTGAGCCCCTGGTGTATTACGATCCCCTTACTGGCATAAGCTAGTCCATTCGAAGGATCATCTAGGGTTTTTAAAATACCATTTATATCCAGAAATCTATTTGCTACAACAAGAGGTTCCTCACTATAGAGCCTCCCCATATTATACATCTTGTAAGTCATATCAACCTTCCGAACATGATAAAACGGCAGAGTCATAAGAGACAGTTCTTCAAGTTTTACATAAAGAAGTCCATCTGTTCCTAAAATTTCAGAAAGCTTTAATGGATTAATAGACCTCAGCTGCCCTCCGTCAGTCAACCCCTCACTGAGAAGAAGCTCATCTGTATCTTCTATTGGCTGAACTTCATATCCTTTTGGATTTTCTTTAAAAGCAGCATAGATGACCGTTCTTAAAACCTGTGCTCCTAGCACATCATTTGTTAGATTATCTACAGGTAATATGGCCAGTTTTGCAGGAGGGGTCGATGTCTCACTCCTAAGAACCATTCTCCTGCTGCTGCATCCTGTAAAGAAAAACAGGAGAAGGATAGTTATGAGTACTCCTCTTCTCATAAAAACACCCTATCTTCTTATCTTTACAACTGCCGGAAGGTCAAATCTTTCACCGTCAAAGGCTGCAACGGCAGCATCTTCCCCCATATAGTCAACTATTTTAGCCGTTCCTATCTTCTCTTCTATATACCCTAGGAACTCTCCTTCAAATTCTATTTTTTCCCCCTGTTTAAACACATCTAGTTTTGTTCCAATTTCCAAATTACTCATCTTTCCTGAGGTGATGATTATTCTATTCGAGTATGCCTTTGCTACCTTTGCACTCCACGGAGTCTTGCTTATTCTCTCAATTATATTTTCCATAGAATTGATTGCAGCAGCTCTAAAGGCTTCCTGCTCCAAACTTTCATCATAACCACCAGAGGTTCCAACCCCTAAAGTTGTACCATATTTTATAGTGGAATATCCCTCACCGAGTTCACTCCATACCTTCCCCGTTCTCACATCTATTACTTTGATATCAATTGCCACTTCCGCTCTCTGCTCTTTTGATTTAGAGATTATTTTACTTGAACCCGTTGTATTCACAGCGTATTTTGTAATTGATCCCACTATGACGTATTCGGCATCCAAAAACTGTTGCTGATCTGCAATAATACCTTGCCCAAGTGCATTGGAAAATTCTGTTTCCTCCATCACGGCATCAAGATCTTCTCTTTCTAAAACTATAAACTTATTTGTTTTGGAAAATTCAGATATAAGTACATCCTTTGCTATATCTCCAAGTCTCTTATTTCCAAATCTTGTTTCATTTTTTACCTTCCCTATGACAATTTTCCTCTTAGGTCCAGCTTGGGATTCTGCTTCATCATACTCTCTTAGCTTTTGAATTTTATTATCTTTCTTTACAGTACTGGTAGTTTTACCGCATCCAGCTGCAGTTAATAACATTAAAAAAACTAAAAAAATCTTTTTCATAATTCTTCCCCCTTAGAGCATTGCTGTTACTTTTTTTATTATCTCTTCTACCGGTAAATCACTTGTAAATCCGGCTGCTTTTATGTGGCCGCCGCCATCAAAAGATTTTGCGATGGCATTGACATCCTTGTCATGTTTACTTCTTAGGCTTCCCTTTATTTTACCGTTTTCCTCTTCTCTAAGAAACATTGATACCTCAGATCCCTCGTAGGAATTGATCAATTCCACCAAGCCTTCTGACTCCTCTCTTTTAGCCTCTAGTTTTTTTAGAGTATCAAGAGATATGAAGAGGTAAACAAATTTCTTTTCAGGTACATATACCATATCTTCTAGAGCTTTCCCCATCAGTCTTAGGGTTGACATACTCTTACTGTTATAAAATTCTCTTACAATCTTAGAATTATCAACTCCTCTTTCTAAAAGGTCGCTGGCTAATAGAAAAGTATCTCTGGTAACATTCGAATGTGCAAAATTACCTGTATCATTTACAACTCCAGTATAAATAGCCTCACCTATAGATTTGTCTATTTCTATTCCCAGCTCTTTTATAAAATTGTACATTATTTCAGAAGTTGAAGATATATTTTCTATACAGTTTATATCACCATATCTGCTATTGCTTGTATGATGATCTATATTTATTACGAAACTTTTCTCCCCTATAAGAGTTTCTACTCTTCCTATCCTCTCCTTATTTGCAGAGTCTAGACAGATAACTAGGTCAAATTTGTATTTACTTTCTACATTTTTTATATTTTCGATCATTTCTGTTCCCTTTAGAAATTTTAGATTTCCAGGGACATTGTCCTCTAGTACAAATCTCACTACTTTATCCATGTAATTTTTATCTAATCTACTTTGCTCTCTATTATATTCATTTAAAGCAAGAAAAAGTGCTAGTCCAGAACCGAGGGCATCTCCATCTGGATTTACATGAGAGGTCAGAAGAATTCTTTCAGAATCTTTTATTTTGTCAATTATTTCAGTATAGCTATTCATTTATCCTCCTAAAATCTTAGAGATTAAAATTCCTTAAACAGATATTATGTCAATTTTGTTTTTTATAAAAAGTTTTGCCGTTATTCCATCACCGTCTATCAAATCTCCTGTGAAATTTCCACTGTAAATTTTACCAAAACCGCAAGATGGGCTTTTCCCTTTCATTATTGCCAGTGAGCAGCCTCTTTTTACTGCCTTTTCCAAAGCCAAAAAGGCCCCAATTTCAAATTCAGCTGTCACATCTTTGTCATCCTTTGTTATTATCTTACCGTCTTTTATCTCTGCTGGAACCCTTGGGATTCCAAGCCCCCCCATTACTTCAGGGCATATTAATATATACTCTACTCTGTCTCTGAGCTTTATCAGCAGATCGTTTTTACTGTTTCCTCCCTTGTAATTACAGTTTTCCCCCATAAGACAGGAACTTACAAGTATTTTGGGGATTACTTTTTTTATTTTACTGCTGTCTATTTTCATATATTTCAATAGATATTCATTATGGGGATAGACCTCGTACATAGGTTTTAATACAAAGTTTCTGTATCTATACCTAGGATGAGGAACAGTTAGCTCCTCTATACCTATCTTCAAATCCCCATAAAAAATTATATCTATATCTATTGTCCTAGGCCCCCACCTGAGTTCTCTTTTTCTTCTGAGATTTGTTTCTATCTTCTGAAGGGTTCTTAATAGATCAAAAGGAAGCAATGTTGTCCTGATTTCTAAAGCAATATTATAAAAACTGTCCTGCTCCTTTACACCCCATGGGTCCGTCTCATAAAAGGAGGAGATTTTACTTACTTTTACTCCCTTTGTGATATTTATCCTTTGAATTGCAGAAACAATATAATAAAGTTTGTTCCCCATATTAGATCCAAGACTGAGATAGGCAAAAGTTTCTTTAGACATTTTTACTTCTCTCTATCTCCACCCCTACATAGTCAAAGTGACCAGGTATAGGGGCTTCGGGTTTTTTTATTCTCACTTTTATTCCTGTTATATCAAAGTTGTTTAGAATATCCTCTGCTACAGCCTCTGCTAGTGCCTCTATAAGCTTGTAAGTTTGACCTCTGGCGATATTTTCAACTCTTTCATATATATCTGCATAACTTACACTTTTCGTCAGATCATCTGTTATTCCAGCCTCTTTTAGAGATTTATTGATCTCTATATCCACAAAAAATTTTTGACCCAAGATAGTCTCTTCTGACAAAACTCCGTGATATCCATAAAAAGCCATATTTTTAATTATTATTTTATCCATCTTATCACTTCCGTTATTTTATTGGAGTAAACCCTTCCCCTAATACCTCATATACCTCTGATATTATTACAAAAGCTTTGGAATCTACTGCTTTTATATGTTCTCTCAAATCATGTATTTTTTTATTTCTCATTACAGTCATTATCATTTTTCTATCTTTATTTGTATACAGCCCCTCTATATCCATACCGTTACCTGTACTATCTAAATCTTCAATTATTATATTCCTGATATCTTCATATCTGTCGCTTATGATATACACCATCTTACTATAACTTATACCTTCAAAGACCTTGTTTATTACTACCCCGACAGCGTAGAGGGTTATTATGGCGTAGAGTGCCTTTTCAAAGCCAAAGACCATAGCTGCAATTGAAACAATAATAATATCAACAGCCATCATAGAGTATCCCATGGAAAGTTTAAGATACTTATTTATGATCTGGGCCAGAATATCTGTTCCTCCTGTGCTCCCTCCAAATTTCATTATTATACCTACACCAAATCCCACAAGAAGGCCACCATATATAGTCGCTAAGAATAGGTTCCCGCCTTTTGCAAAATCTATTAGGGTGTCTATATGAGGAAATAGATAATTTAGAAGGTCTACATAAACAGACAGAAGTACAGTTCCGAGAAAAGTTTTAAAACCATAGGCTTTCCCAAATATTTTTAGTCCTACTAGAAATATTGGGACATTTAAAAAAAGCATGGTCATACCCACTGGAGGTCCCCAGATGGCGTTTATTATGATTGCCAAACCCGAGACTCCTCCCGGGGCGATCCTAGCTGGCGCTAGGAAGAAAGCTATTCCAGCTGCAGTTATTAAAGAACCCAGATTAACTACAAAGTAATCTATAAAAATATTTTTTCTTTTTCTTTTCATTAATTTCCCTTTCTGGTTTAAAATTTAGTTTTCCTGAAAATCTAGGATTTTTTTTTCCTCTTCAGTAAACCTGCTATAACTTTCTTTATATGCTTTTTCAGGGTCATGTCCCAATTTTTTTGCCATGAGATTCATAGTGGCTACCTCTACCATGGCTGCAGCATTACGTCCTGATGAGATATACAGTTCTGCTTTATGCACTGACCTTTCAAGAAGCTCAATGGTTCCTCCTGTGTATTTTGTGGAAGTCAAATATTCATCGGACTTCAATTCCTTAAGTTCCAATATTGCATCTAATCTTTTGGTCAGCCTCACTGATCCCAAACCGTAAAGAGCCTTGATATCGATTATACCTAGCCCTCTTATCTCCATAAAATGAGGCAATTTTGCAGCTCTTCCTACAATATCTCCGCTGGGATGTTTTATAAACTTAACCATGTCATCTGCAATAAGTCTATGTCCTCTGTGTATCAACTCGAGAGCAGTTTCACTTTTACCTATTCCGCTTTTTCCTGTAAGGAGTACCCCAAATCCATACATCTCTACAAACACACCATGGAGTGTTATAGATGGAGCAAAATAAGTCTCAAGGAACGAGTTGAAGTCCGCAATGATCTGGCTTGTCTTAATTTTACTGGAACGGAGAAGTATTCTATCTTTTTTTTTCACAGCATCTATAAAATATTCTGGTATATCATCAATTTTAGAAAGAATTATTGCTGGAAAATTATAATTCAAATAAGTTTCAAGATTTTTCTTTCTTGTCTCTTCATCTAAGCTTTCTAAATATCTAAACTCACTCTCTGAAAAAACTTGTAATCTGTCTGGTCCATCCTCTTCTATCATGTCATAATAACCTGAAAGAGCCAAAGCAGGCCTGTGAATACTGGTTTTATAAATAAACGTCGAATTCAGCTTATCTTCGCCACACAGTACTTCTAGATTGAATGTTTTCTTTAAATCATTGACTAATAGAGATATATGATTTTTCATACCTTCTTCTCCCTGATTTTTCATTTTATTTTCTAAAATCAATTTTTTAGTTTCGTTTAAAAAGTATTCTGCTGAATTTACTCCAGACTTTTTTAATCTATGATTTATTGCAGCTGTTTCCAAAATAACAGCCAAATTTCTTCCCTTACGTACTGGAAGAGTCAACTTTTGAATTTTTATACCGAGAAAATCTTCAAAAACCTGGTCTAATCCAAGTCTGTCATAAAATTTTCTTTCATTCCACCGCTCAAGGTTTACAAGAAGATTTATCTGCTTTTCTTTTCTTGTAGAACCTAGACCAAAGGTATCAGTCAGATCTATTTTACCTCCTCCCTTATGAACCAAAAAGAAATGTTCGCTGGATGACGATTTATCAAATCTGTTTTCGCCTACAAGATGGTCATCTCCGGTCCTTTTTAAGACAACATTATCATCTGTTATAAATTTATGCCCCCTCTCTATAAGTTCGATGGCAACACCTTGTTTTGCATCGTCATCCCCCGTAATTAAAATTCCGATACCAAAAATTTCTAACAGAATATGGTCATTTAACATCATCTCTGCTGCAAGTCTTTTTTGGAGAAAGTATTTTATATCTCTGATAAATACACTGGTACGCTGCTTTGTTCTGAGAAGACTTTTATTATTTTTTTCAGCTATTTTTTGAAACTCATCTTCTATAGTATCTGTGTCGCACAGTATTATTCCGGGAAAAGGATAAGAAAAATATTTATTTAAAATTTCCACCCTTTTATCAGCCTTAAGTTTTTTAAGGTAGGTCATCTCCTCTTTTCCAAAAGCTTGAATATATGACTCTAAAATATCAGAGTTCTCATCAAAAAAACCAGTTAACTCTGAACCAGACCTGTTTATATTGGGAGAGGTCATTTGGTAGTCTAGGTTCCCCTCACATATGACTTCCAGTTTGAACTCTGATACGATCTCTTTTATAGATATGGACTTATGAGCAATTATCCTGTTATTCAATTATCACAACTCCTTCCACTTCTAGTTTTTCTTTTTTCAATTTTTCAAGGGCAAGTTTATAATTTTTATCTTCGAAAAAATTTTCTTTTCTAATAAGAAAATTTTTTCGAATTTCATCGGTCAACATAGTTTTTCTTTCCGACCTCTTCGATATAGTAATCTTGCATTTAGAATAAACTGATTTAAATAAATATAATGGAACTGCCAGCAAAAACACCAACATTATTGATCTAAAAAAAACTTTTCTTTTCTTCAAAATTAAGCCTCCTGCTTAAATCTGCTCAAAAGATAAAAAGAACCGCATACCACTATTACTCTTTTCTTCATAAAAATCGCTTTTTCATATGCCGTCTTTACATCATTTTCCACAACACACAATTTAAATGAGTCACTATATTTCATCAGTTCCTCCCCTTTTAGCCCCCTTTTAAACATCTTAAGGGAAGTAAAAATAACTGTATCAGAAAAACCTCGTATCTCTTTCATAATGCTTTTGATATCTTTATCCTCTAGAACTGAAACTATTGTCACAACCTCATCTGGAGAGAACAAAAGATTTAAATTTTCTTTTAGTTTTTCTGCTGCATCAGTATTATGTGCACCATCTAAGATTACCAAAGGGGTTCTGCTATATACTTCAAATCTTCCAGGCCATCTGACTTTTTGTGCAGCCTTTTGTATTATCTCATCTTCTATCCCCAACATTTTCAAGGTTTCATAAGCACATAAAAAGTTTACCACCTGGTACTCTCCAAAAAGTGAAAAAAAGTATCTTTTATTTCCTATTTTTATATCTGTAACAAATTTCTCTTTATCAAGAATATAATCTACATTTTTATATTTGCTTTTGATATTAACGAAGTTTTCTGTCTCCACGCTTATGGCTCTTATGAAGTCTTGATTGTTATCTCCAACTATGACTTTGCTGCCATTTTTTATTATACCGGCCTTCTCCTTAGAGATATCATAGATATTGTCCCCCAAAAATCCAACATGGTCTAAAGTTACATTTGTAATCACAGCTATTTCAGAATTCACAACGTTGGTGGCATCATACCTTCCACCCATTCCAGTTTCTAAAACCACAAACTCTGCATTTTTATCTGCAAAATAGAGAAACATCATGGCTGTGGTCATTTCAAAAAAAGTTGCTTTGATCATATTTTTTTCTACGAGCTCTTTTACCTTCAGATAATAACTGCATATATCTTGATCGGATATCTCCTCACCGTTAAGCTGTATCCTTTCGTTGAAATGTATGATGTGAGGCGATGTAAATTTTCCAACTCTGTAACCAGCCTCTATAAGCCCTGCCTCTATAGTTGTCGCTGTAGAGCCCTTCCCGTTGGTTCCTGCTATATGTATGACCCTGTATCTGTCTTGAGGGTTTCCGAGAGCCTCACACATCCTCTCGATGTTTTCAAGCCCCAACTTTATGCCAAACATGGAGTAAGAGTAAAGTTCCTCTAAGATTTTCTCTGTATTCATGAATATCCCGTCCTTTAGATCCTGTCTAGTATTCCTTCTAGAATCTCCTTTGAATTCTTTGCAGCCAGATGTACAAATTCTGCAAAATCAACATCTGCATCATGGTTTGCCTTATCTGATATGGATCTCAAAATGAGAAAAGGAGTATTGAAAAGATAACACACATGAGCTACAGCTGCTCCTTCCATCTCAGTGCATTCGCCGTTAAAAGTCTCCCTTAGCCACTTTATCTTATCTATAGAGGCTACAAACTGATCTCCGCTCAAGATTCTTCCTGTCCATACTTTTTCCTTTCCAAATTTTTCCACAGCCACCTTTTCTGCAATCTCCTTAAGTGTTTCGTCTGCTCTGAATACCGAGTTTTCCATTCTAGGTATCACACCGTGGTCAGTTCCAAAGGCTGTAGTGTCAAAATCATGCTGTATAAGTTCTGTCGAAACTACAATATCTCCAACCTCTATATCTGGATTGACTCCCCCTGCTACTCCCGTAAATATTATTTTATCCACTTTATAGTGATCTATAAGTAAGGTCGTGCATATGGCTGCATTTACCTTTCCTATTCCGCACTCTACAAGGACAACTTCCTTATCATTTAATTTTCCTCTATAAAAAGTCAGGTTTACTTTTTTTTCCTCCTGAATATTTTCCATAACTTCCTTCAATTCTATTATCTCTTCGTTCATAGCTCCTATTATTCCGATCAACATTTTTCCTCCATATTCTTAGTATTTTTTATTTCTTAATTTCATTGATTTTTAATAGATTTTTTCAAAAAAAGTATAACATATACCATATCTTTAAGCAATTATTATGGGCATTTTATTGACTTTGTATTTGGTAAAAAGTATACTTCTCATAGGAAGGGGGGAGAGTCTCATGAAAAAACTTATTTTTTCGATAATAATACTTTTTCTTGCTGCTGCATGCTCTAGTGTAGATTACTCTGAAAACAAAAAATATCCAGATTGGGTACTGAAACCAAGCTATAAAAATGGGATTGCAGGGGTAGGATCATCTAAGATTACAGAATTAGGATTTGATTTTGCAAGGAAGGAAGCCATGGCAAATGCAAGGGCTGACCTTGCCAAGCAGATCGGTCTCAAAGTTAACTCTACTTTAAAGTCATATACTTCAAAGGCTGGTGTGGGGGATAATGCCGCAGTTGATAAGATGGTAGAAGAAGTTTATAAGGATATCGTCAGTCAGGATCTTTTCAATTCTAGGATTATAGAGGCCTGGGAAAATCCACAGGGGGAATTCTATGTTCTTATGGTAATTGATAACGAGGACATCATAAGATCAGCTGAAAAAGCAGTAAAAAATTTCAACACATCTACAAATCCAGAACTCATCAAATTAAAATCTGATGGTGCACAGGATAGGCTTCAGCAAGAACTTAAGAACTTTTTTAATTAGTATAGGGGCCGCTAGGCCCTTTTAATTATTCGCAGCGTTAAATTTAATAAGAACATTTATCTGAAAGGATGATTATAATGAAAAAAATTTTAACTATTATTTTTACTATTACCTTATTTGCCTTGACTTTTGGAAATGATATCATCGGAACAGGTTATGGTTCTACTGAAAGGGAGGCAAAAGAAAACGCCTTAAACGACCTTTCTCAGCAGATAAGGGTTACGGTGGAGAGCAACTACTCTAGTGAAAACATCTTTAAAAACGGAGAGGTCGGAAAAAATCTAAAAAACAATGTAAATCTTTTTTCTAGAAATGAACTTTTAGGTGTTGAGTATAAAGTCAAAAAATATTTTCTCAGAAAAAAATATCGTGTCCGAGCTTTTATAACTGATAAAAAACTTCCACTATACGAAAGTAAAGTCGAAACTCTTAAAAATCAGATACATTTAAATATGTCCAGAGTTGAAAAGACTGATAGCTTAGCTCAAAAAAAGGAGCTCTTAGAAAAAAGCATAACTGATTTTGGCCTTTATGAAGACTATAAAAATATGGCATTCATATTGGGAAGTAAAAAAACTTTTTCTATCCAGTATACTCAAGCCCAGTTAAAAAATCAGCTTGGCAACATAAATGCGATATTAGATGCTCCTAGAATAGTATTTGTCTCTTTGACCGGGGATTTTCCAGATGAATCTTACGCCTATATAAAAAACAGGGCTGATGATCTTATAACCAAGATTTTCAATCACTCTTCTAAGAAACTTGCCATAGTTAATGATATGAATGAAAATGTAAATACAATTTTTAATATCAATATCAATTCCTATGTCATTGATAAAAAAGAACCTATTTTATATAATAATAAACCCATAACAAAAGAGAGGTTTGAAGCCTTCATAAATCTTTCTATCACAGCACAAAACAAAGAGATGGAGTCGTATATTATCAGCAAAACTTCATCGGCAACTTCTTATGATGTAAGTTCTAGAAAATCTGCAATGTACAAGGCAATAGACCTTCTGTTTAAAAAAGAAGAAAATGAATTAAAAAATAGTTTTTCATTTTAAACAAACAAAAAACCGGATATCCGGTTTTTTGTTTGTTTTTATTTTTATAAAGTTGTAAGTATCTTAGGACCTTCAGGTGTTATTGCTATAGAGTGTTCGTACTGAACACATATACTCCCGTCTATTGTTCTAGCTGTCCATCCATCAGAATCTATTTTTGCCTTCCAATGCCCGAGAGTAATCATCGGTTCTATGGCTATAGTCATTCCGTTTTTTAGTTTAGGTCCAGTTTTAGGTTCTCCTACATGGAGTATTTCAGGATCCTCCCAGAGAGTGCTCCCGACTCCGTGTCCGGCAAATTCCACTACTATACCGTACCCTTTAGGCCTCACATAACTTTCTATGGCATGACCTATATCTCCTACGCAGTTTCCCTCTACCGCCTGTTCAATCCCTTTTAGAAGTGCTTCTAAGGTGGTGTCCATCAGTTTTTTTATCTCATTGCCAACCTGTCCCACAGCATAGGACCATGCCGAGTCTCCGTGAAACCCATTATAGAGGGCACCTATATCTATGGTTATGACATCCCCATCCTTTAAGGGCACATTATTTGGCATTCCGTGGCATATGACATCATTAGGAGCTGCACATATGGAAAAAGGAAACCCATGGTAACCCTTGAAGCTCGGTATGGCACCCTTCCCTCTTATATAACTTTCAACCATTTCATCTATTTCAAGAGTAGTAATTCCTGGTTTTATCATTTTTTTGATCAGATCATGACACTCTGCCACTATTCTTCCAGCCTCTCTCATGATTTCTATCTCTTTTTCAGTTTTTATTACAATCAACTTATACCTCCCAGTGTTTCGATTACTTCTATAAGTTTACTCTTAAATATCGATAATTTCAACCATTATAAAAGAGACGTTATCTTTCCCCCTCTTTCTACACTTTTCTAAAAGAGACTCTGCACCCTTACTTAGGTCTTTAGAAACAGCGTCTTCCATCTCATCATAGGAGAGTTCCTCCCATACACCATCACTTGCAATAAAAAACTTATCCCCTTTTTTTATTTCAATCTCTTTAATATAATAATAGAATTCATCTGCACCGGCAATCAGAGCAGAAGTGATAATATTTTTTCTAGGATGTTTTCTTACCCAATCATGCATCTCCCCCTCATTTTGAAAACTCTCTTTTTTCATGAGGTCCCACACCAGGGAGTGGTCATCTGTCATCCTTATAAATTTTTCTCTCATAAAATAAGTCCTGCTATCACCTATATTAAAGACAATAGCCCTATTTTCTTTTATATAAATCCCCGTTAACACGGTTCCCATTCCGCGAAGCTCTGGCCTCTCATTAGCTATGTCATTCAAATTGATATTAGCCTGTTCAAATAGTTTTTTCAGGTCTCTTTTCTCTTGGATTTTTTTATATTTTAAAAACTCAAGTACCGTTCCGCTAGCAATCTCACCTCCGGCATGTCCTCCAAGACCATCTGCTACTGAAACAAAACCTTCTTTTGTATTTATTTTTTTTATTTTAAAATTTCCAAAATTTGATTCTGAATATACCTTATCATAAATCAATATCGAATCTTCGTTGTTCTCTCTTGTGTTCCCTATACCTGTGTAATATGCGACTTCTATCTTCATATATAATCCCTCCCATCATATATTTATATTAAATCCAACAGGGAATATTCCTGCTAAAATCCGAATATGAATTTTTAAATATAGACGAATGAAAAAACCACCCACATGGGTGGTTTTTTCAACTTATTTTTTTCTTCCCTCTTGTATCTGACCATTTTTATACACTGTCATAAGCTCTTTTAGGTCATCTATCTGAGATAATAGTTTTTTCCCTATATCAGTATCTCCCACTGTCTTTCTGTTTGTCTTTTGCAAAACATCTATGTTAGAGTTTATTTTTACACCTTCTCTCACTATCTTGTCCTCAGAAGTAAAAGGCTGATGAGATACAAGTCTTAATCCCCATGAATTATACATAAGTGTATAACCAGCGATACCTGTTGTATTTTGGTATGCTCTAGACATTCCTCCGTCTATTACCAAAAGTTTCCCGTTGGCTTTCAGTGGACTTTCACCTTTTTTTACCTTTACGGGAGTGTGCCCAGTTATTATATGACCTTTATCTGGATCGAGTCCAAAACTTTCAAGTATTTTTCTACAGATATCCTCATCTTCCCTATATTTAAAGTACGGGTTCAACTTTTCCTCATGAAGTATTTTGTCAGTAGTAAAATATCTTTCAAAGGTTGCCATTTTTTCCTTGGCAAACATCGGTGATTTTCTACCGGTCCACAGATACCATAACCAATCTACATCACTTTCTTTTCTAGTGAAATATGCCCTTCTGGCCAACTCCTCATATTTATCAAGAAGTTCAACACCGTTATACTTTTTCCCCTCTATGACAGCATTGAGATAGTCACCTTTTTCATCTAAAAGTATACAGCCATGATATAGTAAATTTCCATTATATTTTAAATACAGACTCCCATTTGTGTAAAAATAATATATATGTTTTTGAAGTTTTTCACTATTTTTAAAATAAGACGATAATTTATCAATTACATCTTTTTCATCTTTTGTTAATACATAAGGGTTTGCAGGATCAATTGTAGGAAAATTGCAGCTAGTAAGAGGATATTCATTACCATCAATCGTAAGAATTCCACGTTTATAATCCACCATATCTAAAAGAAGTCTGTCTGTTCTTTTAAAGACCTCTTTTCTCTTGATTAGTTGCCCTTCTAATTTAAACTGTATTATAGCTATAGCCTTATGCATCCTTGCTATTAAGAGTTGGTCCTTTTCCTCATAAAACTGTTCATTACTCACTTTTGGAAGAAACTCTTTGCAAGGATCATCTTTGTATATTGTCATAGCCAAGGAACCTAGTGGAAGGAGATTTATTCCATAGCCTTCTTCTAAGCACTCTATATTACTGTATCTAAGAGCTATTCTCAAAACTTCGGCCACCATTGTGTGATGTCCCAAAGCCGCCCCCATCCATAATATATCATGGTTACCCCATTGAATATCAACATTTGAATGTTTCATAAGTTCATCCATTATGAGATGAGGAGCAGGGCCTCTGTCGTATATATCTCCCATAATATGAAGTATATCAACTGCCAATTTCTGTATCAGTCCACATATTGCTATAATAAATCTGTCAGCTCTATCTAATTCAACTATTGTATCAACTATCTCATTGTAATACTTTTCTTTATTTAGTTGTTTGCTTTCTATATTAAGTAGCTCATCTAAAATATAATTAAAATCAGAAGGTAAAGCTTTTTTTACTTTAGAACGGGTATATTTTGATGAGACTACTTTACAAATTGTAATAAGCCTGTAAATAGTTACTCTATACCATTCACTCACAGAATCACTATAAGTTTCTTTTACATATTTAAGACGTTTTTCAGGATATATTATCAAAGTGGCCAAGTTTTTTTTCTCGTCCATGGTCAAAGTGTGCCCAAAAATATCGTCTATCTTAAATTTTAAGACTCCTGAAGCACTTCTTAAATGGTATGAAAATGCCTCATACTCACCATGCATATCTGTAAGGAAATGCTCTGTTCCTTTAGGTAAACTCAGAATTGCTTTCAGATTTATTATCTCATTTGCCACATCGGCAATAGATGGGTATTGTTTTGATAAAAGTTTTAAATAATCCAAATCTCTCATAGGTATCTCCTCTCCCCTCATACTTTTTTATTTTTATATAGTATTTCCTGTGTTCTGTCAATTTCTTTTTAATTTTATTAAGTAGTAATGTACACAACTATATTTTCTTGTTCTATATCTGCTCTTATGATAGAATAATTCAGAAATAAATAGTTTATCTAAATTTAATTCAAGTCTTTTGGAGGTTCTATGAAATATAAAATTGAATACTTGATCATACTTTTTTTTATAAAAATTCTCTGCAGTTTTCCTGAAAAAATAAGATTTAAAATTGCAGAGTCTTTTGCAGTTGCTGGATATAGACTAATAAAAAAAAGAAGACTCATAACTTTAGCTAATTTAAATATGGCCTTTCCTGATAAATCACAGGAAGAGATTGAAAAAATAGCTTTAGATTCTTATAAGATAATGTCAAAAGCCTTCCTCTCATCACTGTGGTTTGAGGAGTATCTCAAAAGTAAAGATAAAGTGGCTGTTGAAAATATGGAGGTGCTGGATAAAGCTTACTCTAAAGGAAAAGGTGTCATAATTGCGTGTATGCATATGGGGAATATGGAGGCCTCACTTAAGGTTGCCGAAAAATACCACATAGTCACTGTAGCAAAGAAGCAAAGAAATCCCTACCTAGATAAACTCATAACTGAAAATAGAGAAAAAGTAAATATAACACTTTTGAAAAAAAGCAAGAGAACATCTAGAGAACTTATGGAGTCAATAAAGAAAAAAGATATAATAGCTCTATTCAGCGACCATAGAGATAAAGGTGCCACTGTAAATTTTTTTGGAGAAACAACTATCTCTCCAACCGGTTCAGTTTTCCTTGCTCTTAGAAATGATGTACCTCTTATTTGGGGGTTTAATATCTTAAATCCTGATAATACGTGCACAACAAAAATAGTTGAAGAAATTCAGCTTATAAAAACTGGAAATTTTAAAGAGGATGTCCAGTCTAATGCCCAGCTTCTCATAAGTAAAATGGAAAAAATCATAGCCCAGTACCCTGAACAATGGATGTGGTTTCATGACAGGTGGAGACTTTCTAAAAAAATCAAATGAGGCTTATAAGAGCCTCTTTTTCTTTTCCTGAATTTTTTTAACTATTTTTCTCTGTATTTTTCGTGGAAGCATTCTCGTAGAAAAAACAGTAATTTTGTTTATAAAACCAGGTATGCATATGTTTTTATTCCTAAAATAATCCTTATAACAACACTCTGCCACCTGTTTAGGAGTTGTTATATAAAACTTCTCGATTCCTTTCCTTTCAGGATTCATACCTTTAAATTCACCAGACGTAGGACCAGGACAGAGTGCCATTATCCTTACACCCCTATACTCCATCTCCTCAACGAGGGCTTCTGTAAGGGACAGAACATAAGATTTTGATGCATAGTAAACCCCCATCAGAGGCCCCCCGCTTTGGAATGATGCTGTAGAAGCCACATTTATTATTCCTCCACCTCCCTTTTTTATCATCTCCTCGGAAAAAATTCTAGTAAGATAAGTCAATCCTCTTATATTCAAATCTAAGGTTTTCATATGAGCTTCCATTTCTATCTCATAAAATAAACCTGGCTCTCCCATTCCGGCGTTGTTTATAAGAAGATCTATCTCTATTTTCAACTCTTTTATCTCTTTGTAAAGCTGATCTATATTTTTAGGTTCAGATACATCTTTACATATAACCGCAACCTTATCTCCGAATTCGTCTTTTATCTCCTTGAGTTTTTCTTCACGCCTTGCCACGGCCACTACAAAGTGTCCATTATCAACAAATATCTTCAGGAGCTCCCTTCCTATCCCGCTGCTTGCCCCTGTAATAACTACATTCAATTTATCACTCCTACATATTTATATAAATTCTAATCTTAAATTAATTATTCAAGGATTTTTAGTTATTCCTTGTTTCTCAACTGATCTATCTTGATTTTTTTAAAACAACTGATTTAGTTTAATATTTTTAGCATTGGATTAATAGGATTTATTGAAAAAATCAGTATTCTATTATTTAACAGATAATATATTATGTACTGCAAATTAAAGATTTTTACAGAGAGGTGAAATATATGTGGAGTGATCTCAAAAAAATTTCAAATCAGGTAACCCTCTTAAGATTTTTATTTCTCTTCATTATGTGGCTGGGAGTTTTTCAGAAAAAGCCTACTTATTATCTGGCTTTTGGATTTATTCTATGTGGCATTACAGATTTTTTAGATGGATTCCTTGCAAGAAAACTCAATCAGATCACCGAAATAGGAAGCCGTTTAGACTCTTGGGCCGACAATTTTTTGCTTATTTCAGGAATTCTGTGGACAGTCATGCTTATGCCTGAAATTTTTACAGACAATAAATTAATTTTTTTAGTGACTTTAGGAACTTACATAACTTTTTTGCTGGTCGGTTTTATAAAATTTAGGCGTTTTGCGAACCTTCATCTTTATCTGTCAAAATTCTCTACTGTAGTTCTTTATGCATTTCTTGTACACGCATTTTTTATCGGCAGTTATAGCAAAACTTTCTTTTATTTTACAGTGGGGATCTCATTTATATCTGCACTTGAGGGAATAACTGTTTTCCTCATATCTTCCGAAGTAAATGAAAATATGGGCTCGATAATATTCAACTATATTGACGAGAATAACCCCATAAAAATATGGTTCAAAAGACACTTTCACAATCTTTAGATTTTTTTACTCAGGATCATTTTATGACAACATCTATTTTTTAATATTATCCTTCCCCATATATCCTTGACAAAGAATGTGAAAAATTATATTCTAATATGATAAATATAGTTTAAGATTGTGAAGGTGACTAATATGAAAATAACAGATTTTGATCTGACTAAAAAAATAATGAACATTGTTAATGAACTTCCTCCAAAACAAAAAAAATTGGCAGATTACATTTTAAAAAATCAAAAACAATGTGCTTTTATGACATCTACTGCCCTTGGAGCCGCCGCCGAAGTTAGTGAGTCCACAGTTATTAGATTTGCATCATCGCTAGGGTACAAGGGGTATCCTGCATTTCAAAAAGATTTAAGAGATTTTTTGAAGATAGAGCTCTCTACTCTGGAAAAATTTTCCATTGAAAAAGCAGATAGTCATGGATCTGCATATGAAAAAATATTTGAATCTGAGGTAGAGATCATAAACAGTACTCTTAATGAAATCTCTGCAGAGGCTTTCAATGCTGCCGTAGATGCACTTTATGAAAAAGATAGTATACTTACAGTTGGATTCAAGGGGTCCTTCTGTCTTTCTAGCTATGCTGGATACAATTTGAGTAAAATACACTCTAACGTACAGATTGTAGAGGAATGGAACGAGAGATGGTTCAATTATCTAAATGATCTCAATGAAAATACCACGGCTCTGCTTTTTGGATTTCCTAGATATCCCAACAATGTGGTCACTATCGCTGGTATACTTAAAGAAAAAAAATCTAAGATCATCGTTATCACTGATAGCGTGGTCTCTCCCCTTGCAGAGTTTGCAGATATTTTACTGATAATCCCAGTAAGAAAATCTTTCTTTGTAGATCATTTGGCAGCGGTTATGTGTCTTATCAACGCCCTGATATTCTCTCTTTCTTACAAAGATAAGGACAAAACAGAAAAATATCTTCAAAGATTTGAAAAATTTGCAAATGAAAACAACATATTTGTAAAAAGAAGTTAGAAGTTAAAAAAGTTAATAGTTTCTAATTCGCAACCTTTAATATAAATTATAAAAAAAGTTACCTGAATAAAATTCTTCAGGTAACTTTTTTTATTTAAAGCCATATTTTAACTCACAAATATTATTCGTATATGCAAAGATAAGAACTCTCCACATTAACTTTAACACCGAATTTTTGTCCCGCTTCTACAATAAAAGTTTCATTTGAAGTATACTCTTTCCATTCCTGACTACCAGGAAGTTTTACAGTAAGTTTTCCGCTTGTTACAGTCATATACTCTTTTGTTGAAGTCCCAAATTCATACTCTCCTGCCGCCATAACCCCTATAGTTGCAGGTCCTTTTTCAGACTTGAAGGCAACCGATTTTACCTTTCCGTCGAAATACTCATTAGTTTTAAACATTATTTATCCCCCTTATATCTAAAGTTTACTTATTAAACCATCTTTTGATAAATTTGAAAAGAATAAATTTTATATTTTTTACAAAGGATATTTACTAGAGATCAATTTTTTTATCCTCCACAATCTTTTAAATACACCGTATGTACCCATCCAAAATATACTTAGATTTTTGTCTTTTTCTAAAAAATTTATCTCTTCTTCTGTAACTTTTACTCCCCAAAATTTTTCTACATGCTCGGCTGCTTTCAAGTAATAATAAGCCGGATATTTTTTAAAAAAAACTTTTCTTGTAAATTGTTTTGCCTTCAAATCATTTATTATATCATAATGTATTTTTGCACAAGCCATCAGAACCCCATTTTTTAAGGAGATATTTTGAGCTATTCTATAGGAACAAAGGGTTTTATGATAATAATAGGTGTCATACTCCATACAATATTTTGTGAAAAAAGCATAGTCAATTGCTGGAAAGGTACTGTCTTTAAACCCTCCAATTTTTATAGCGTTCTCTTTTTTCATGATTATTCCCACAGGACCTCCTACTGGATTCAACAAGATATAATCTATTTCAGAAAATTTTTCCACCTTTTTTTCAAACATTTTTTTTATTATTCCTATTTGATACTCACTATTCAAATTTGATAAATTTCTTTCGTCAATGTGGTCATGTTGGGCCTTTAAAAATGAGATATTTGGATTGGAATTTAAAATTTGCATCATCTCTTCTAAAAAGTTTTCTTTAAGCAGATCATCATCGTGAAGCATTGAATACCATTTTCCCCTTGCCAATTCTAGGCACTTATTCCAGGCACCTGCCATTCCCAGAGTGCCATTTCCTTCATATCTATAGTATAAAAGTTTAGGGTCATTATAACCCCTTATAAGTTTTTGGGTTTCTGTTTCACTCCCAGGATTATTTTCATCATCTATAACTATTACCTCATAATTTGAAAAACCTTTTTGATTCAGTGCACTGTTGAGAGCTTTTTCCAAAAGAACTGCCCTTTTATAAGTTGGAATTGCAATAGTTATTAATGGGCTTTTATTAAAATTCAAATCACCATGGACTAATTTTAAATCAACATGCTTTATTTTTGAAAAACTGTTTTCATATTTTAAAAGATCACTCATTTAAACCCCTCCTCAATTCATCTAAAATTTCTAACTCTGTATTCAGTTCCTAGTTATGTTCTCATCTTACACAAATCAATTCAGAGTTCTTTTAAATTCTATAACTCTTTTACCGATTTTTGAAATGTATCGTGATAAGATAAAAAAACTCCTGCCAGTGCAAAAAATGCTTTGTGAGAAATCATGGCAAAACTAACCATTCTGAGTACAAAAACATAAATTATTAAGGTAAAAAACAGTGCAAACCTAGGATTAGATCTAATTTGCCTAAACAACTTATTAAATATTGAAAAAATAAAAAGAAAAAATGGAAAAAATCCAATGAGACCTAAAGAAGCTGTCCATTCTAAAAAAATATTATGTGAATAGACTGAACCCAATCCATATCCAAAAAATGGTTTTTCCATTATCATTTTAAGACTTTTCATCATTAAATCTGTTCTTCCTGTATATCTTCTACTTCCTACAAGAGAGGGATCTTTGAGCATTCCTTCTAAAGTAAACCTTTCTAACATCGGATATTGTGTTATAAATGTCTTATTATTTATAGTATAAATAAAAAGTCCAATAAAAATTGAAATTATTATTATACTTTTTAACCTATCTTTAATGCTCTTATTACTAAGCATAAAATAAAGAAAAGTTATAGCTATTAATCCTGTAAAACTAGCTCCTCTTGTTGCTAATACAAAAACAGTTAAGTAAAAGGTTGCAATTAATAGACAGAAACTAATTAATTTCACAAAATAATTTTTAGTTGTAAATAAAACATATGAAAAAATAATGGCCGCCAATCCAAAATCTGCTGCAATGGCAACAGGATGCCTTCCGTCAACTCTAAACCTATTTTCTACCGCCTTCAACCCTACATAGTGATAATAAACCCCTAAAAGTACAACTCCTATAACATATAACATCTTTATAATAAAATCTATATCTTTATCCTCTAGTACAATAAATCTCGAAAAAAAGTATGGGATAAAAGACATTCCCAAAACTAAAAATGTGTAATCATAAGTTTCAAAAATAATAGAATGTGTTAGACAATATATAATTATTGCAAACATGCACACATCTTCTCCTAACAATTGAAACTTATATGGGAATAAAAAATGCATTGTAATATAAAAGGCCATCAAAATAAACAAATTTAATGGTAAAAGATATGTATAATTAAATATTAGATTAAAAGAGTAATTTGTTATAATTAATACAATCAATAATAAAACCATTCTTTTATTTGCATCATAATTTATAGATAATTTTTTCATTATTTTCACCCCAATGTAAATAGAATATCCAAAAAAATATCACTATTAAAATTATATAAACAAAAATTGTAGTTATAGAATATAGACCCTTGGTTTAATGTGCTTAAGAAAAACACCATCCCAAGGATCTATTTATAAATTACTCATATTTAATTTGTGAATAAACTCTTAATTTTCAGCAACAATTTTTTTATTTTCATATACTTCAAAAGGATTTACCACTATAGGGGTTCCTTCTGGTAGGTCTAATACCTCAATTCTAAAAGAATCAGCTTTCCCAGTTTTTATAAACCTTTTTTTTGCCATTCCATCTTCAAACACATATACAAAATGTTTTCCGTCTTCTTCTAAAACCGAAAAGGAATTAAGTGTTAATAAATCTCCAGATTTCCCTTCTTCTATACTCACAGTAGCATAATAACCTAACTTCAGCCCTTCTGTTTTTTCTATATCTATATAGACCTCTACAATTTTGTTTTCATAGTTCCTATTTTCTACCATTACAGCTCCCTGTGCAACCTTTTCCACCACACCTTTATAAGATTTATCGCTTTTATTGTCACTCAAGGTCACAATAGCTTTTTGTCCTTTCTCTATTAATGAAGCTATGTATAATGGTACGTCAACTTTTATCATGTAGCTTCCTTCTGGTACCACTGAAATCAGTTTTTTCCCTCTTGCAACAGGAATCCCCTCCTCTACAAAAATTTCAGCCACCATACCATTGATTGGAGATTTCAGCGGTTCATTTACATTACTTAATTTTGTCTCTAAATCCCTTTTTTCAAGCAAAATTTTTCTTCTTCTACTTTTAAGAGTTATACTTTTTAGATTTAGTTCTCTTTTTAGCCTTTCATAACTCAAAAGTAGCAATTCATATTGTTGTCTTGAAATCTCAAGGCTAGAGATCTGATCTGTCAACTCTGCTTCCTTTTTATTTGCATTAGTTACCGCAGCATTTGCTTCGATTGAAGATATCCCATCATTTTCAAATAATCTCATCTTAGCGTCTGCCTGTTCTCTCAAGGATTTAGACTCAAATTTCAAAACTTTAAGTGTCCTTTCCATGGCATTGATCTCTGACTTCAAGCTTCTTATTTCCAAAGTTTTATTTTCTAATTCCAATTTAAGTGATCCTGACGTCATATCTCTCAATTCAAGGTCTATGTTGTTCAAATCCAAATTTATCTCTTCTAAACTTCTTTCTAACTCACTTTTTATAGAAGCACTAAACTCTAGTAGTGGATCACCTGACTTTACGAGGCTGCCATTTTTCACCAAAATATTTTCAACTGTCACAGGCACATCAACATAAAGAGGAATTGTTTCTTTCGGTACAACGACACCCTGAAATATGAGATCTCCATTCATACTTCCTTTTTTTAATTTTTCTATTTTTACCACAGGGACGGAATTACCTTCATCTTTTTTATGAAAATCTAAATTTTTAATATCATTTACAAAATCCATGTTCCTAGTGGCAAGAATTATTAAAATTATTATGAGTATTATCCAATTTTTCCTCTTCATACAACTCTTCCCCTATCTTAATAAATTTTCATATTTTATTATAGCCAACAAAAGGTCTCTTTGCAGTGAATAATATCTTTCTTGTGCTGTACTCAATCTATTTATTGAATCTAGGTAATCATATGTACTTATTATTCCATTCTCATATCTTAATTTATCAATTCTCATATTTTCCTCTTCCAATTCCAAATTGATCTTTTGAGAATAATAAACCTCTTCACTTAAAATTTCCATCTCCCTATACTGATCTCGAACCTCTAGTGCTATGGTATCCACTGCATTTTTATAGTTAATCATCGCTTGATTATAATTAATTTTCTTTTGTTTTATATCATCTATAGTACTTCCCCAAGAAAAAATATCCCATGAGGCACTAAGAGACACTTGATATTCGCTTTCATCATCAGGAACACTGTCCAATCTATAGCTAGCAGAAGCATCTAAGCTAGGATAAAGCTCTCCTTTTGCTATATTTACGTCAATTCCTGAGTTTTCCAATATAATATTCTCTTGTTTTATTTTACTTCCGTATTTCAAGGCTCTTTCCAAGTCTGCATCAATATCATACATATCTATTTTTAGCTCTTCAGATAAATTTTCTGTAAAATAAACATCTGAATTAAGTGGCATATCAAGTAATACAAACAAAGCCTCTTCAGCAGATCTTTGCTCCTTGATTTGTCTAGTTAGTTTAGATTTAATCAATACCAAATCTGCTTGTACTTTTAAAAGCTCTGATTTAGGAATCATTTTATTACTTTTATAAAGAGAGTTTAGTCTTTCATCTTGTTTACCGAGAGAATTTTGTACCATACGGCTTATTTCTGCCTGCTTTCTCTTATTCAAAACTTCAAAATAAGTGGAAATTGCCCTCTCTTGAACTTCATAGCTTACAAGATTTCTTTCATACTCCGAATTTTCTTTACCTAAAGATGATTTTTTATATTGATTGTATAAAGTCCCTCCTTGAAATAAAGGAATACTGATTTTTATTGCAGAGGTACTATCTCCACTACCAAAATCATTCTGATCTTCATCAGTAACCTCTACAAAATCAGTTGACCATCCAATTGAAGCACTTGGAAGCATATTCTTAAATTGCTTTTTCTTCTCTAATTCTCTTGATTCAATCTCCATATCTTGAATCACTATCTCTCGATTATTTTTGTCCAATCTATCTAATACATCTTCCAAATTCATTTCTACAGCATAACCTTTTGCAAAAATAGTAATTAGAGCAGCAACAATAAATTTCTTTTTATTCATTATATCTACCTCCCTTAAGTTAGTAAAAATAAACCTAAAATCCCCCTCAATGAAAAAATATTTCATTAAATATAATTTAAAATTTATTCTTTTAAATGTTAAATTTCAACGCTTTTTATATTCGTCATAATACTTATAATTAGAGCTATAGTGTCCATAATTTCCCATGGCGTAACCATTTATATCTACTTTATTTACAACCACACCGTATATATTTGCTCCTGCTTTTTCAAGTAATTTTTTCCCGCTGAGAAGTTCTTTTTTAAAAACCATATCGTAACCTACAACATAAACTACTCCATCTGCATATGTTGATAAAAGTGCCGCATCAGTTGCTACAGTTAGAGGAGGAGTGTCTAGAACTATAAGATTATACTCATCCTTTAGTTTATCCAAAATCTCTACAATTTTTTTCCCTAGGAAGAGTTCTGTAACGTTTTCACCATAACTTGTTGCCGGAAGTAAGTCTAAATTCCGTTCCACATTATGCAAAATAACATCTTCTAAATTTTTCTTTCCCCTCAGAACCTCTTCAAGGCCATAATTTGCTTTTATACCAAAACTGTCAACTACTCTTGGCCTTCTTATATCACAATCTACTAAAATCACCTTTTCTCCACTGATAGCCACACTTAAAGCATAATTTGCAGCTATAGTACTTTTCCCCTCTTTTGGTATAGAACTTGTTATCAAGACTACTTTTCTGTCTTTAGATTCTGTAAAATATAGGTTTGTTCTCAATATTCTAATTGCTTCTGCAATATGTTCTTTATCTCTATCAAAAAATACTAGATTTCTTTTTCTCATTGGAACCCCCCCTATCCAATAAATAACAAGAATTTATTTACTTAACTTTAATGTTTTTTGATTTTTTTAATTCATTAGATTTTTTATCTAATTTAACTGAGGAATAATCTGGAACATTTGCAAGCACCTGACATTCCAAGAGCCTTTCTATCTCTTCTGGATTTTTTATTTTATTTTGATAATATTCTGCCCACATTATTTCAAAAATTCCCAGAAGAATACCTATCATGCTTGAAATTGCAATTATTAATTTAGTTTTTTTAGATTCTGGATTCACTGGAACTCTAGCACTTTCAATTATTTTTAAGTTATCAAAACGCATAACTGACTTGATTTTAATCATAAACTCTTCTGAAACATGGTTCACAATAAGGGCAGCCTTTTGTGGATTTTTATCTATGTAACTTATCTTTATCAGTTCTGTCATCCCCAGTGGAGAAACTTCAACTTTTTTTGCCAAAGATTCTGGAGATTTTTTTAAATCTAACTTTTGCACAACATCTCGCATTATACTTGAACTTTGGGCAATTTCTGTATAAGTTGAAACAAGCTTTTGATTCAATGAAACTTGCGAATTTTCCAACCTATCTGGTGATATAATATTACTACCTGAAACCATGAGTACAACCTCTGCCTTATAAAGATCCTCCTTATAATAAGAATAGGTAAATCCCAATGCCACCATTATAAAAATCGTCCTGAAAAGAACTTTCCAGTTTTGTTTAACAACCATAAAAAGCTCAACCATGTCTATTTCTTTTCTTATTTCATTTTTTTCTCTCTCTTTTTTATTATTATCTTGCATTTCACATCACCTTCAGCAATTTTTTTTAAAAATTATTATTTTACTTAATGATAATCTACCAAGTTTTTTTTAAAATCCTTCAATATAATATTCTGATTGGCATTCAAAAAATTTATATCATTAATTTTTAGCAAAGTAATATAAAAAGAGGCTTAGGTTCATTGAAGTATTAAAAACCAAATGAAACACATGAAGCCTCTAAATTTACACTGATCTCAAAATTTACATATTAAAATCATTGAGATAATTAAATTCAACGGGCAATCGACCCTCTATATTTGTCTTTATAAATTCCAATTTTTTCAAAGGGAATATCTTTAAACTTAACCTCCTGATTGTCAAGTCCGTAAACCGGATCTACCACTTTCTCTGATTTCAATTTTAAAATTTTGGAATTACTCTTCAATTTAAAATTCATCTCTTCAGGGTTTACAAACTGACTCATTAATTCTTTTTCTTTACTTGATATTACAACGTTATTCCACATCGGGGTACCTATATTATATTCACTCTCATAAGATTTTAATAGATAAGGATACCTGCTTTTAAAAGGCTCCTTTCTTATATCAACATTTTCAAAGATTCTCTTTTGAATGTTCTTATATCTTATATCATGCATCTTTCTGATGGCAGAAAGCACACGTTCATTCTCTCCACCCCATATAACCTTTGGACAATCAATGAAGATATTATTTCCGATGGATGAGCTCCCGCCACCGTTAAAGTGAATAACTGCATTACTTCCAGCTCTATAAAAGACATTTCCATAAATTATACCTGTGTATAAGTTATCATCGTCAAAATATATAGACTGGACTCCGTTTCCAGATCCTATTTTATTCTCTAAATGGTGGAAAAAATTATACCGGATAACGTGTCCTAAGACGCTTGGATCTCTTCCTGTATAAATTGCCGCCATATCTGACATATCTGTCACACAGTTATTAATCTCATTATACTCTATTAAATGATCATTTCCATAAAATAGTATTGCCTGACCTGGCACATCATGTAGATGGTTATTTAATACTTTTTGCCCTACTCCATCTAAATTTACGCAAGGTCTGTAAGTCTTATACCATCTATTAACATTATGAATATCGCAGTTTTTAACCATATGATTAGATGGTGTGAGAGATTTACGATCCCCCCCCGAAAGAGATACCCCTCCTGCTCCTGTATAATAGATATCACTGCTAACAATCGAGTGATTCATTCCTCCAGATACATCTACACCGACCCCCCCTATAAGTCTGATGACACATCCTGCTATTGTATTGTTATCACCGTTTTTTATTACTATCCCCATTCCTCTTGAATTTTCAAAAATAATATTTTCAAACTTAATATGCGATGCATTTTCCATAACAACCAAAGGAGTGTCTAATTGAGAAAGTTGAATTAATTTAACATCATCTGTACTAGGATAAAAATATATTTTCTTATTTTCTTTCTCTATATAATATTCTCCGGGAATATCTATTTCCTCAAGAAGATTTGAAATATACCAGCTTGTGTAAGGTTTATTGTTAAATCCATAAAGATGTGGCTCGGACATTGTAATAGTTTTTTCATCTGTGTCTATTTTTGAAATTTTTATAGAGTCATCTGCATAACTCTCACTGAAAATCCCTCCTATATATGCATCCTTAGCTTGAGTCCACAATTCAGGTCGAAAAATCTCATATTTAAAAACAGCACCTCTGTTAGTTGGATCTCCCCATCGTGGTGTACTTCCTTTGTCGACAACCGTACCAAGAGGAACTCTTCCATGATTTGGCCATCTTGCAATGGTTTGTGGAATTCCATTTATAAACAGTTCTGCTGGAGCCGGAAATTCCTTTCTTCCAAATCCTCTAGGGCCATAACTCCCCATATTTTCGCCTTGAAAGTTATCCAATGTTATTTGAAAAATATTTTTTCTGTCCTTTGAATAAATTCTATTTAAGATATCTTTTTCTGAAATAGGTTCATATTTCTCCAAAATATCCCCACCGTCCCAGTAGACTGTTTCTCCAGGTAAACCCTTGTATACAATAGGAGCTTTCTTGCTTCCTGAGTCCTTCTCTTCCAATTTAAAACTCTCTTTTCGGAAATAACGGCCTCCAAAAAACCAGATCACCACAGTTTCTTTTTTATTCAAGTTTTTTTCCCTGATGGTATCTCTAGCCTTTTCAGGTGTTTTAAATGGTTCTTCTTTAGTACCAGGGTTCAGATCACTTCCTCTAGGAGAAACAAAAAAATCATCTGATATAGAGCTAACACTAAAAGTAATAAAAAAAACAAAAGTAATTATTAATTTGAAATATTTTTTATTTATAAAAGATTTCATTCACCAGCACCACCTTTTTAATCTAAATTATAAACACATAAATTTCTAATCAGCCAAAAGCTTCATCCACCTTTCCATTATTTTATTATATTCTGTGCTCTCTGACATTATAAGTGCGTTTCTACTTATTTCCATGTACCTACTTTCTGAACTTACTATCTCCTTAATGGCATCGGCGAATTTTTGAGTTTCTCCTAGGGGAATTATATAGCCGTTTTCACCGTCACGGACTATCCATTTTAATGATTCAAAAGTATTATATGCTATAATAGGTAGACCTTGGCTCCTTGCCTCCACAAGGGTATTGGCAAATCCCTCATAAAAAGAGGTCATCACAAATATATTATTTTCATTTAATACTTTTTTTACATTTTTAGTTGCACCACAAAATTTAATATTGTCATAGCCTTTTATTTCATTAATCAAGGTCTTTATTTCATTCTCGTGTCCATTACCATATATATTCAGCTTAAAAGTTTTAGGGAGAAGCTTCATAACTTCAATAAGGCCTATGAAATTTTTCTGATCTTCCATAATTCTCCCGATAAATATAAGATTTTTACCATATTTACGGGGATTTTTTGCTGGTTCTATCGTACATGCTCTCGGAATATATCTTATTTTATCTTTTAAAGTAAAAATTAATTTTGGAAAAATTTTATCCAGCCTTTTTTTATCATATTCTGTAAATATAGCGAAAAAGTTTATATATTTACTCAGTAATTTAAAAACAATCCTAGCTTTCTTGGTAAAGTATACATCCATTTTGTTAGTCTGAACTAAGATAACTTGATTATTTTTTAATATTTTAAAGGGAATAAATAGTAAATAATTTGGACTAAAAATTATAATCTTGTCTTTTTCCTCAACAGTTTCTTTTAACTTTTTTCTGGCATAATAGATATTTAAAATAAAATTAACAGTAAAAGATTTTTTTTCAAAAGCTGTATTTAGTTTTATATAATTTACACCGTCTATTTCTTTATAAAGTTCTGTCCATGGATTTTTATGGTAAATTTCATTTACTTTGAGGCCTGCTTTTAATGCTTCTTTTTCTATTGTCTTTATAAGGGTCTGAACTCCCCCGCTTTGGGTTGATTTAGTCAAAAATATTGTATTTATCTTCATTTATAACCACCTCTTAATTTTAGAGTTAAATCTCCCCCTGCTTACTATTTTTTAAACAAAACCTTTATTATGAGTTTATATTCTTTAGTTATGTAAATTCCCCATAAAAATCCAATCAAAGTGGAAAAAGTTTTTATGATTAACGTTTCATAATGATTTTTCACATGAAAAAATCTAGTTGTTAAATACAAACAAATAAAAACTATAATTGAAATTAAGATTGGGGTTATTAACTCTTTAAAAAATATTGAAAAATTCTTTTTGAAAATTTTATTAAACATCACCCAATAACTAAAAATAATAGTTATAAAAAAAGCCACTAAAACACCTATAGCAAGTAAAACAAGGTCTTTTTTAATCAGACCGTAAGAGATTCCACAGACTAAGATAACAGAAGAAACAACCCCGTTTACGAATAATAGGTCTGATCTTCCTGATACTTGAAATATTGATCCACAACTTATTAATATTAATTGCATCCAGACACTTAAAGCAAGTATTTTAAATATTGGCACACTCTGTCCCCACTGATTTCCAAAAATAATATAGATTATTTCTTCACCAGTAAAATACAGATATACTGACAGCGGCAAGCCAAACAATGTCAATATTTTACTAAGTTTGGAATAGGAATTATAAATTAGATCACTATCGTCTTTATAACTTGAAAAAACTGGCAAAAGTACAGGATTCATGACACTGGTCATATTTTGTACTGCATAAACCATCAGTTTATAAGCTTTATCATAGAATCCTAATGCTTCTATACCGATTATTTTGCTGATCAATATATTGTCCAGATTTTTTGTAAAATAATATAAGATATCCGCCAGGGACTGAAAAATTGAGAATTGTGCTATTTTTTTCAATGTTTCCAAATTAAAAATAAATCTAAACCTCAATCTAGACATATTATACGTAAACATAAAAACATATATCGAGCCTATAATCGGCCTCAAAATAAGCACAAAATAACCCATCCCCCTAAAGGCCAAATAAACGGCTATAGACCCTGATATCAGATTAGCACTCACTCCTATCAAAGCTATTTTTTTAAACTCTTTTGATTTTTTTAGCAAAGATAGGGGTACAATATTAACTGAGTTTAAAAAAACAATTACAGATAAATATTTTCCAACACTTATATACTCGTTATTTTGATAAAATTCAGCTATCAAAAATGAAAAAAAATAAAATGAGATTCCAAACAACAACCCTAAAATAATAGTTAGATTAAATATTGTAGAGTTATCCTCTTCTGAAAGAGTCTTTTCCTGAATCATTGCAGGTCCTATTCCCATGCTGCTTATCATTTCGAAAAAAGTTAGAAATACCATGATGACGGCAACAAATCCAAATTCCTTTGGAGTTAATAGCCTTGATAAGATTCCTACAATAACTATCTGTATTAGAACCCCAGAATATCTTGCTACAAAATTTATTATAAGTCCTGATTTAAGTTCAGTTTTTAGAGACATAAGGCACCTACTCTTAAATAAGTATTTCTGACTATTTTATAGTTATAACTTTTATTTTATTTTTAATAGAGAAAATTTTAAATCTTTTACCCGAGAAATTATACCTGTAAATGCTCTTTTTTTCTTTAAAGATCTTAATGAAATAGATCTTTTTAAAATCCACAAACCTTTAAATATAAAATAGGTATAGTATACCAAAGGATTTAACCTGGGGTTATCTCCTAAAAACTCCATATCCTCTTTTTTAACATCTACCCTCCAAAGAGACTTAATCTCTTTTAAAGCCTTTAAAGAAAAATAAAGCGAATATTCTTTAAAGAAAAAATTTCTAAAAGCATTTTTTTTCCTCAAGATATTTATAATGTCATAATGAACCCTTGTGGCTTTTATCATAGTACCGTTGTTCAAGCTTTCATTTTTTGATATCCTATAAAAACACAAAACTTTATTGTAATAGTAAAGATTGTATTTTGTACAATAATTTGTGAAAAATACATAGTCGCTAGAAGGATAATATTCTTCATTAAATCCCCCTATATCCACGGCCTTCTCTCTTTCCATTACTATTCCCACAGGTCCACCTATTGGGTTTGATATCAAAAAATCCAACTCACTGTACTTCCATATCTTTCCCCTTAAATCTTTAAGTTTTTCTTTAAACTTTTTTTTCTTGGCATCTATTCTTTGGTCATAAATATAATGCCTAGCTTTAACACATGAGATTTCAGGAATATTTTTTATTAAATTAAAAATTTCTTTGAGGAAATCTTCAAGCAAAAGGTCGTCATCGTGAAGCATTGTATACCAATTACCCCTTGCGAGTTCGATACACCTGTTCCAATTCCCGTAAATACCCAAATTTTCATCATTTTTATAATACAATATTTTGGGATTATTATAGTTTTTAATTAATTCTTCTGTCTTACTTTCAGAAGACGTACATTCCGAATCATTGTCTACAACAATTATTTCATAATCGTCAAAATCTTTTTGGTTAAGGGTACTGTCAATGGCTTCTTTTAACATTTCAGGTCTTTTATATGTAGGAATCGCAATTGTTAAAAACGGCTTTTTTTTATAATTTAGATCTCCAAAAATCAACCTTGATTTTACGTGACTGTATTTTTTAAAGTTATTTTTATATTTAAATATCTCATTCTTTTCACTCTTCATAAAAACCACTCCTAAATATTTGAATGAAAAACCTCTTGATATAAGTTATATTTTAATTTATAGCTCGTCTATGATTTTTCCAGCTGCTGTCTGTCCACTTATAAGACTCTGGTCGCTCCACAAATATTTCCACTCGCCAAATCTTCCTGCGGTTTTGATGTCAGCCTTCTTTAGAAAATCCAAAACAATTTTTCTGTTTTCATAAATGTTATGCTTAAAAACAACATTTGCATACTCTTCTCTTCTTATATCCTTTAAAATAAGATCTTCCTTTTTAAAAACTTTCATCTCTATAAGCTTTTTTACTGTATTCTGAAGAATCTCATCTTCTGAAAGGTTAAAGTTTTTTTCATTTGAAAAATATATTTCAGCCTGAAGGGAGCTACATCCATCAGGAACATTTTCAGGAGATTTCAGGCTAGGTGAGTATACTCTGGCACTTAGTATATCTTCATCATAGATATAAAACCAAAGATTTTTTGGTATATCTGGTTTATCAAACCCCAATGACACAAGATAACCTGAGGTCCATAAGAGTTTTTCTGAAGCTGCAACCACTTCTTCTGGTACATCTTCTATAATTTTACATATTTCAGGGAGTGGTAGACTAGATACTAATTTTTTATACTTACACTGAGTACCATCAGAAAAATAAATTTTATGTTTCTCCAAATTTATTTTTATTACTTCTTTATTTTGCCTAATGTCTATCCCCTCAACCATGGAAGTTAAAAAGGATTTATATCCCCCAGTTTTTGGATATCTCATCTCTTTAGCATAATAAGTTACCGGAGTTTCACTGGTTTTACATCCCTCTTCAATCTCCTTTACAGAAGGAAGGTAAATCCTTTTACCTACCCACTTTGTTTCTAGTTTTTTCGCATCCACCGTCCAGTATTTTCTAGTATATGCCATTGGAAAATTTTCAGCAAAATAATTTCCAAACTGAACTCTCAGCCACTCTTCATAATTGTTTATTTCAGATATGTCTTTAATTTCTCTTTTTTTAAAATCTTCTAGTATTACTTTTTTCTCTTTTTCTGGCAATGGATAAAGGTTATTTTGAGCTGGATGCTTTACCCAATATCCTCTATAATAATTAAATGGATCAGGCACATGAGTATAAAAATCTGTAGATTTTGAAAATATTTCCTTTACATGCTCATTTACTGCAAAAGAAAGATGCACAAATCTATCAAATCTAAAACCATCAATCTCAAAATTATCTAATAGACCTCCCCAAGAAGAGTTTTTTTCAAATATTACAGAGTTTATCCCCTTCTCTTTTAAATGATAAGCTGTGGAAATCCCTGAAATTCCAGCTCCTAAAATTACTACGTTGTAATTCATCTGTGCCCTCCCTCATTACTTTAAATTATTTTTGAAATTTTTACGTATAAATAAGGATAATATTTCAACAGAAAAATTTGAATTTTATGCCTTGCTTTCAATTCTCTTAAAAATTTCCATTGTAAATAAGCGTCTATCTCCCCCTTTAAAATATTTTCTTTTAAAAAGTTAGCCATACTACGGTCCTTTAGATTAGACTCATTTTTTATGTAAAATCGCGTGACCCACAAAATTTCCTTACTTCGTCTTTTAAGAAATAATCTGCTAAGCTCAGAATCCCTCTGCCTGTACTCCTCATAAAAGGTATTAAAAATTTTTACTTTATTCAGTCTTCTCAAATTAAACTGACTTCTCATTATGGAACCTTTCCTTTGTACATAGCCGATTAAATCACGATCTATATATCCTACCGTAGAAGATTTTAATAAAACTCTTATAATAAAATCTTGATCCTCAACATAATAGGAGTTAACGTTATCTTCATTAAAACAAATATCTTTCAATAGCTCTCTTCTATAAACTACATTCCCTGTAAATAAAAACAGTTCTAAGTTTATGTATTTTTTTAAAATATCTCTAGACTTTTTTATTTTTTCAACATCATCAAATATTTCATTATAATTTTGGACAACTTTTCCCTCTTCATCTATTCGTTTAAATCTAAAAAAAACAAGGTCTGGATTATCATATACAAACCTATCCATAACTTTTTTTATCATATCTTTTGATAAAATATCATCCGAGTCTAAAAAATATACATATTCTCCTTCTGCCTTTGAAAGTCCTGTGTTTCTGGCGGCACTCGGACCTAAATTTTTTTGTATATCTATTATCTTATAGTCAAATGTTACCTTTTTTAGAGAATTTTTCACAATTTCTAAACTTTTGTCTGTAGAAGCATCATTTACAAATATAACCTCAAACTCCCTATAAATCTGTGATTCAAGACTTTTTATAGTCTCTTTTACATAATTTCCAACATTATAGAAAGGTATTATTATACTTACCACTCTGTCTCTCTCCATAATAATTCCTGCCTTTTACAATTTTTGTTTTATAATTTTATAAGATAAAGCAGGCCATTGAAACTTTTAATTAAAATAACATCAATATTTAAAGCTAAAATTAATTTCATAAATTTTTTTCTCGATGTAACGTAATAATGAATTAATAAAAATAATTATCCCTATCATTTCCAGAGATTCTTCAAATGATGTAATAACAGAGTATACAAGTTCTTTTCCTGGGTTTAAATCAATATAGTAGCCTCCTATCATCTCAAAAACTATGGCTCCCATTAGATACACAGCACCAGCAACAATAAAATTATTCCTAGTTTCTTTTGGTAGATCAAATAAAAACCTATAATAAAATATCAACAATATTAACACAAATATAATTCCTAAAATAATCCAAGAATAATAAAATATACCAGATAAATTGAACTCTTCCCTCAATGGCAGTATAAATAATTCATGAATGCTAGAAGCCTCATCAATCGATAAAAATAAAAAAACGACTGAAAGAAATGACCAATAACAAGAAAATGGATTTCTATTTTTTTTTTCAAATAAAGCTATTATTTTCAAAAGTATCGCAGAAAATAATAAAATAAAAGAAGAAAAATATGTAGGTATATTATTTTCAGAATCAAAGTCAAATAAGGGAACAGTTCCATACACATAGGGATGTCCAAGTATAAATTTAAAGTATCCGGTAATTATATTAAAAAAAAGTAAAATAAAAAACAGACATAAAATTACTTTAAAAAATCTATTTAAAGAAAGAAAAATTGAAACTGAAATTTTTTCCATGATACATCAACTCCAAATTATTTACTTTTGACGATTTCTTTCATAATTTTTTACTTTACAAGTTTAAGAGTTTATAGTTTAAGCTTTAACTTAACACTATATATATTTTCTTCAATATATTGTATCAATCCATTTATAAAAATGATAATGCCTATCATTTCAAAAGATTCTTCAATTGTTGTCATCACCGTGTATATAAGATCTTTTTCAATTGAAATATGTCTATAGTATCCGCTTATTGTCTCTACTCCTATGGCTCCTGCCAGATAGACAAATCCAGCTATCACAAAATAGTACATTGTTTTTTTTGGCAGATCAAATAAAAATTTATAATAGAATAAAAATAAAATCAAAACAAAGAAACTCCCTAAAATAACCCAGGCATAATTGAATATCCTAGGCAGATCAAACGCGTTTTTTATTGGATAGGATAATAACTCGTGTATTTTTGATGACTCATCTACAGACATCCATAAAAATATAATGGATAAGGCAGACCAATTTAAATGAAAATGATCGTTTACACTCTTCTTAAAAAGTGCAATTATTTTTAAAAAAACTGCAGATATAAGTAGAATAAATGATGAAAAGTATGTAGGTATATTATTTTCAGAGTTAAAGTCAAATAAGGGGACGAAACCGTATACATAGGGATGTCCAAATGCAAATTTGAAAATACAGGAAAGTAGATTCATAAAAAATAAAAAAATAAATAACCAGTTAATTATTGCAATAATTTTTTTGAAATAAAAAAAAATTGAAAGTGAGGACTTTTCCATAATATCCCTCCAGACATTTTATAATGACAAGATAAAATGTTGTTAAGTATCTATTTTTGTAATTTTTTTTATTCAAATTTTTACAATCATTTGAGTGTTCTTAAAGTTTTTACTATTTTTTTTCTGAGTTTATTGTAAAAAACATGATGTTTTTTTACCGCCAAATTTAGATCGTAATTTTTAAGCCAAATAAAAAATTCTCTTTTTTCTGAATCTGAAATATTTTTTTTAATATAATCCCAGGAATCTATACCACCATGAGTAAAGTTCCACTCTCCTCTGGTTAGGCACCTCTTAGAATGTTCATATATTTTATCATTTAGCTCAAAACCAAATTTTTTTGGATCTAGGTTTTCTAGCATTAAGGCTATCATTGTAGTGGAGCATTTTTCACATTTACAACAATTAAAACCGTCAGGATTTTCCCAGCAGACCCTCAGTTTAATTTGATTTCCAGTTTTATTTACATAATTTGATATTTGTTTTATTTTTTCCTGCCTGTTGCGATTAAAATTGTCATGGTGTACCTGGGTCTCACCCCATTTTATTTCATTTTCTATCCTAGGGTCAGATCCCCACGGAATATTAGTCTCTTCAGTAAATGAGGAGGCTATATATAGATCACTTATCCCCTCTGTATAAGATATAGGTGCAATCAATCCACAAAATCCAAATCCATGTTGAACACATGGCCACCAATGCCAAATTACTTCCTCAAAATTTTTTGCTATTTTTTTACCTTTTAAAAAATCTTTAAAATTTGATTCAATTTGAATAACCTTCGTGTTATTATTTTTGGAAAAATCCAGGGCTACATCAGTACAAATTTTCCATGCTTTTGAATCTTCAAGAGAAATATCGGCCCCTCTAACTATAACTAATAATGGATTTTTCTTTACATTGTTGATGTAACTCGATACTGAATCCACTCCTCCGCTAAAAAGCAGAGCAGAGTTTACTCTTTTGTAATTATTTTCAATGACTTTCTCAACATATATATGTCCACCCATGTTTATTTGATTGTATACACTTTGGAACCCTCCCTTTATTTTTTCAAGGGATAAGTAAAAATCTTTATCTATCTCTTTTAAATACAAATTTATATCTAAAAACCAACATATAGGTAGAAGATTTGACAGAAGTGGAATAACCAATATACTTTCAGGAATATTTGATATATTATTATCATATTTCACATACATATTCCGATTAAAATACTCCAGCCCTTCGCTATGTTCTATCTCATACTCCACCGTAAAATTATCTTTAAATTTTATTTTATTAACTTTAATGTACTTTCTCAAATTAAACACCGCCTTAATCCTTAAAAAATCATTATATTTTAGCAATTTTTTAATTTAAATTTTGTATATAATTAGTTAATTTATCGAACTCTTTTGAAAAATTATATTTTGTTATCTTTGAATTCATAATCTCATTACATATATTTATAAGGCCTTCATTTAAATCCTCTTGCGTAATCAATTTTATATATTTTAACTCTTCAATCCATTTATAAACTCCTGTAA
This sequence comes from uncultured Ilyobacter sp., assembly GCF_963663625.1. Taxonomy (NCBI): domain Bacteria; kingdom Fusobacteriati; phylum Fusobacteriota; class Fusobacteriia; order Fusobacteriales; family Fusobacteriaceae; genus Ilyobacter; species uncultured Ilyobacter sp. The sequence continues at coordinate 1,141,759 of NZ_OY760437.1, forward strand.
CTTTATGATTAAATGTTCCCAAAACAAGACACGGTGTACCTGTAATTACACAAAATATCATACCGTGTAATCTATCTGTTATTACAAATTGGGATTTTCTTATCTCTGTCAAAAGTCTTTTTAAATTTACGTTTCTTGTATTTTTATTTACATTTTTTTTTAAAACTGTATCCATCACCTTAACCTTTTCATATTTTTTCATCAATAAAATTCGTATATTTTCTTTGAACTCCCGAGACAAAACTCCCTCTCTGTCTTTTCTAAAGCAGAGTAATACTCCATCTCGCCTTTGATTTATTCTTTCATTGAGATATAAAACCATATCAGGAATTTCAACAACTCTGGATTTACTAAAATTTTTTTTCATTATTTCAAAAGATTTTTTTTCTCTTGCAGTTAAAAGTAACTTTTTATGGGAATTATATATTTTTTTACTTTTTTCTAGTTCCTTTCTCCCTCTTTCAGTATCACTAAAATTTATCGTTTGGGGTAGAGAAATTATATTATTATTTTTAAATTTTTTTATTATAAATCTCCTTTGTTCTTCATCTTGCAGGTACATATCCCCCATGTTTCCTCCTCCTAAAATCATAATTATATCATTAGGAGTTAGAAATTTTTTTAAAGCTATACCATATTTATAAAGATCAACTGTATCCAACTCTATAAAATTATAATCTTTAAAATTTTCTACTATAAATTTTTTGCTTGCAAAGGCAATTGCATGATCTCCCATATTCTTATGTCGGGGAGTAAGAGTCAATACTATTTTTTTCTTGTTTTTATATTCTTTAAATCTGTTTCTATAAAAAATACCTTTAAGATATATAAAATTCAATTGGATATATGTTTTTATCTTCATAGTCATATACCCTTTTTTTTATAATATGTTAAAGTACTTCTATTGACCTTTAAAACTTGAACAGACTTTATAAATAAAAAAGGAAAATATTTCAGCAGAAAAAATTGCATCTTATGCTTTGTATCTAGGTATTTTATGCCTTTTTTACTGACATGAGACATGATTTTGTCGTTAAAAATATTTTTTTTTATGTATTTTTTCATCTCTCTTATTTTTAATTCTTTTTCACCTTTTATATAGGCTCTGGTTATCCACAATATTTCTCTTGCTCCTCTTTTAAAAAACAGTTCACTCAACTCACTATCTTCCATTTCATATTGTTTGAAAAAAATATCAAAAAGTTTTATTTTATCCAGTATTTTTAAGTTAAACTTACTGTTCATAATTGAACCTTCTCTTTTAAGATAGTTTATAAGTTCCAAATTTATGTATCCTACTTTATGAGAATTAAGAAGGACTCTTATAGCAAAATCCTGATCCTCAATATAATCGATCTCATTAAAAAAAATATCTTTTATGATTCTTTTGCTGTAAAATATACTACATGTATATATAAAAATTTCCAAATTTATATATTTAAATAAAATATCTCTACTTGATTCAATTTTATTTACATCTATAAATGATTCATTATAATTTTCCAATAAATTTTCATTCTCATCAACACGTCTAAATTGAAAAAATACTGTGTCTAAATTCTCAGCTGCAAACATTTCCATAACTTTTTCAAATGCATTATCAGTTAGATAATCATCTGCATCTAAAAAATATAAGTAATCTCCTTCTGCAAGCACTAGCCCTGTATTCCTTGCATTGCTCACTCCCTTATTTTTTGGTAAATTTATAAGCTTATAGTTAAAATCTACATTTTTTAACAGTTTTTCCAAAATTTCCAGGCTGTTATCTGTAGACCCGTCATTTATAAATAAAACTTCAAAATTTTTATAAGTTTGGGATTCTAAGCTTCTTACTGTCTTTTTTATGTAATCTCCAATATTATAAAAAGGTATTATTACACTTATTAAGCTTATATTATCCATGATAATCCCCGCCTTAGAAAGAAATAAAAATAAACTAATATCCAATTCAAAATATTTTTTTTACCAGCCTCTATAAATCCTCTATTTTTATGTGTGAGCTGTCCTTTGGAGTCACTATTAGATTTTCAATTCCTTCCTCTTTCATTATTTTTTTCAAAGCAATTCCTGAAGAAAAAATAGAAATTCCATACTGGTCCTGGGGAAAATAATAGTTGGAACTTTTGTAAAATACAATGGAATCAGTTAGACTTATAAATCCATGGGCAAAACCCTCTGGGACTGAAAAAATGAGATTATCTCCTCCAGAAAGTTTTACCTTAAACACATTTTTATAGGTATCTGAATTTTCCCGGAGATCTACAACGATATCCATTATTTTTCCTTCAAGGCAACGAATTAATTTTGCTTCAGGATTCTCCCTCTGGTAATGAAGTCCTCTTACGCTGCCTTTTTTAGATATCAAATAGTTGTCCTCTAAAAATTTACTGTTTATTCCAAAAGAAGAAAGGTCTCTCTCACTATAACTTTTGATATACTCTCCTCTCATATCTTTAAAAGATGTCATTTTTATCAACTTCAAATCCTTGGTTAATTCTTTTTCCAAAATAAACTTTTCCATATTTATCACCTTTAATTTATATTTTATTTATTTTGACAAGATACTCTTTGAAGGCCCTCTTCAAGAGAGATTCTACAATTCCATCCAGGAAGTGTTTTAAAACTTCTCCAGAGTTTCATGACCTCTCTTTTTCTGTAGGAACGTCCCCCCCATTTTACCAGAACTTTCTCTCCTGAAACCTTTTCATAAAGGTCTATCAACTCTTTTAGCCTCATCTCTCTACCAGAACTTACTGCAAATTTTTCATATTGAATTTCCTTATTTGCAGATATATATTCATATGCCTTTATAAAGGCATTTATCACATCATCAACATGAACTAAGTCTATTACCTGTTCTCCGGGGGTCATGTCTAGTTCTGTTTTTTCCAGGGAAAATTTATGAAGAAGATTGATAAGCTTTGGTCTGGTGTCTGTCTCTCCATATGTATCAAATAATTTCAAAGTAATTCCTCTTATTCCTTCTCCTGCTATATAATATTCTATTAACTTTTCAAAAGCTTCTTTTGTGGCGGCATAAAGACATACGGGATTATACTCATCACTGTGATAGTGCTGCCAAGAAGTTCCTGTATTTATAATAAGTTTTGTTTCTGATTTTTTCATAGCCTCCAAAATCTGTGCTCCAAATTTCAGGTTGCTGTCAATGAGCATATCGATCTCTTCTGATTTATGTTCTGAGACAATTACAGAGGCTAGATGAAAGACAATATTAGCCTTAGTATTTTGAAAAAAATATATAAGTTGATCTATATCTCCCTCATATTCAAAGATATTAACTTTATCTTTTATATCTTCAATATTTTTATAGCCAAATTTTCTTTGTGCAATTATAGATACCTCCCACCCTTGCCTCAATAACTCTCTTGAAAGATTGGAGCCCACAAAACCTGTTCCTCCTGTTATAATAGCTTTTTTTCTCATGGCGGCCTCCTATAGATTAAAATGGGTTTTTCTTTTTAAATTCACTAAATCCCATAAGATTTTTATCTTTTTCCGATATCAAAGGGGTGTCTATTCCCCAATCATATCCAAAACTGTCCCATCTTATTCCAGAATCACTTTCGGGACTATGAACTGTCGTCACATCATAGACAATGGTTGAATCATCCTCTAGAGACTTAAAACCATGAGCACACCCCTTGGGGATATATAATGAATTTCTTTTTTCTTCTGAAAGCTCTATTGAAAACACTTGACCATATGTCTTAGATTTTTTTCTGATATCTAAAATCACATCTATAATTTTACCTCTAGTAACATACACCATCTTATCCTGATCATGTGGTGGAAGCTGAAAGTGCATTCCCCTTATTACATCTCTTTTGGAGACAGAATAAAAGCTTTCTTTAAATTTCCCCTTGAGCTTATTATTTTTAAAAATGTTTCTATTATATGTTTTTGTGAAACTTCCTCTTTCATCTTCCACATGGAAATTTTCTATTACAAAGAGACCTTTTATCTCTGTTTCAATAAATTTCATTTTAACCTCCCTTTAGTTATAAAGGATTCTATCTGTTTCACACAAATATTATATACATTTTTATCTCTGTAATTTCTATACCAATCTACAGTCATTTCCAGAGATTCATAAAAATCCAAGGTCGGACTCCAACCTAATCTCAGTCTGGCCTTTGTAATGTCTAACAATAAAAGTTTTGCCTCATGAAGATCATTTTCAGAAGAAATATCCTCTATACTTCCTTTACCATATATTTTTATTAGTTCTTCTGCTACACTCATTACATCCACTATAGAATCTGGATTAGGTCCAAAGTTCCATCCTTCAGAGTAAGTGATCGGATCTTCCCACATTTTCTGACCAAGCAAAAGATAACCACTCAGAGGCTCTAAGATATGCTCCCACGGCCTTATTGATTTTGGATTTCGGATCTCTATAACCTGATTTTTCTCTATAGCTTTTATGCAGTCAGGTATGATCCTGTCTTTGGTCCAGTCTCCCCCTCCAATGACATTTCCCGCTCTTACACTAGATATTGACTTGCCGTGATTTTTATAATCACAGGGATTGAAAAAGGATCTCCTCCAGGAATTTATAGCAATTTCACAGGCCCCTTTTGATGAGGAATATGGATCATAACCTCCAAAAGAATCACTTTCTCTATATCCCCAAATTTGCTCTCTATTCTCATAGCATTTATCTGTTGTTATTATTACCCCGACCTTTGTTTCATCTGTATTTCTTATACACTCCAAGAGTTTTATGGTCCCCATTACATTTACTTCATATGTTTCCAAAGGGATTTCATAGGAAAGTCTCACTATAGGCTGTGCTGCCAGGTGAAACACTATTTCAGGTTTATATTTTTTAAAGACAAAGGCAAGTTTTTCACCGTCTCTTATGTCCCCTCTGATATCTATAATCTTTTCATCTAAATGACTCAATACAAAATTGTCCCTATCTGTATACGGGTCTAAGGCATAGCCGATTACATTGGCCCCCATCTCTCTCAGCCATATTGAAAGCCATGACCCTTTAAATCCTGTATGACCAGTTACAAGCACTGTCTTTCCCCTATAAACATCATTGTAAAGTTTCATAGTCTCCTCCATTACTACAACCGTCTATCCCTTATTTAATTAAAATCACCATACCTTCCAAGGAGCCTTTCCTGAATGCCACATTTCATTTAATTCATTATTGTCCTTTAAGGTATCCATCGGTTTCCAGAACCCATCATGTATATATGAAGTCATCATATTTTCCTTTGCCAATTTTTCAAGGGGTTCTTTTTCTAACATCATGTCATCTCCCCCAAGGTAGTCAAAGACAGTAGGTTCACAAACAAAATATCCTGCATTTATCCACATGCCGTCACCTTTAGGTTTTTCAGTAAAGGAAAGGACGTTCCCCTCTCTGTCAAGTTCTAAAGACCCAAACTTACCCTGTGGCTTATAAGCAGTGACAGTCAGAGCCCTTTTGGTTTTCTTATGATGTTCGAGAGATTTATGAATATCTATATCTCCCACACCGTCTCCGTATGTAAGTAAAAAAGTTTCTTCCCCTACATATTTTTGGATCCTTTTTACCCTTCCTGCAGTCATTGTGTCAAGTCCCGTATCAACAAGTGTAACCTTCCAATGGTCTGAGTGATTGTCTAGAATCTCTATACTGTTATCCCACAGATCTATCATCACATCACTGCTGTGCAAAAAATAATTTGCAAACCACTCTTTAATTACATATCCCTTATATCCAAGGCATATTACAAACTCATTTATCCCATAATGAGAATACGTTTTCATTATATGCCATAATATGGGCTTCCCACCTACCTCCACCATAGGTTTTGGTATCAGGTGAGTCGCTTCACTGAGCCTTGTTCCAAATCCACCAGCTAGAATAACCGCTTTCATAATTTTCACCTCACAATAGTTATATAAATCAGTATTCCTTTTTTATTCTTACAGTAAGACTAACAATTTATTTAAACATTTCCTTTTTTAATATTTCTTTAGACACATATTCACTTATCTTGGTAGCTCCGTAATAGTTCAAATGGTTTCCATCTTCAAAATCTTCTGTATCAATGAAAACTGGATTTTTTAATATGTTAAAATCATAATAATCTACACCTTTTTTTCTCAGATGACCCTCTATAAAATTATTAATATCATTATAATTTCTTATTTTTTCCACAGAACTTTTTGGAAGAGGTGTTGTAACAAAGATTACTTTTATCCCTCTTTTTTTACTGATGTCGATTATTTTATCCAAATACTCTATATTTTTTGCTACATGGTAATTGGTTTCAAAGGTGTATTCTTCAAACCTATTTTCCTCTTCTAGAGTGTCCAGACTTGCTTTTTTCTTTACTGACACAAATCCCTTGTGACCAGCTGATCTTTCCTTTGAAAAATTTCTAATATATTCACTTATGTTTTGATCCATACCGGTTATATTAAAAGTTACCTTTAACCTGTCCTTAAGAGGAATTTCACTCATAATTTTTTCCTTTGTTTCACTGGAGACACTTTTTATCCACAGGGGAATATACTGAAAATTCACATCATAACTAAGAATCCTGAAATAAATATCTATTATAACTACTTTTGGATTGGATTTTTTCATCGCCTCTTCAAACCTGTAGTAAGTTATAACAGGAATCTCTGCAGGAGTCCCTAAATTGTAAGTGTCAATACCAAGATTTGTGTCAAAAATTATTGGATTGAAACCACTATAGGCTTGGGAGCTGCCTAAAATAAGTAAATCTGACTGGAGAGTTGCCTCTTGAACGTTGGGATACCTCTTTTCGTTATATCCGAAAGGCGAAATCTTTGAATTAATAAATAATGAAATCGAATATATTATAAAAATAAATATACCTGTAAACATAAAACTCTCTTTAACCTGGATTTTCAATTAAATCACCTCCTTTAAAACTGAAAATATATAAACTCACTGGCACCTTCAAATACTCCAAACATGATTATCCAGAGCATTAGAGAATAATAGACACACCATCTCAGGTAAATCGGTCTTCTTTTTAGGATTTCAGGAATTTTTTTAGTTCTAGATCTCAGATGAAAAACCTCCATAATTCCTATGGATAAAAGAGTAATTATAAAACCTACCTTGCCAGCATTTAGAGCATCTAGAGCCTGATATATTCCGCTAAATGTAGTGTAACTTTCCATATTGCTAAAAGTATGAGTTATTATATATAAAGCGTCTTTAAGTGTGTTGGCTCTAAAAAAAATCCATGAAAAAGTAACCAATGAAAAGGTGCAACCCACATGTATCCATTTCATCAATTCAGGAAATTTAGTCAGTTTAATTTTTTCATAAAACTGTTTTCTATAAGATTTTGTAGAAATATCTACCACTATGTATATCCCGTGAAGTGCACCCCATATTACAAAATTCCAGCTAGCTCCGTGCCAGAGTCCACTTACTAAAAATACAATCATAAGATTTCTATAAATTTTATTTTTTGATACTCTATTCCCCCCTAAAGATACATACAGATAATCTTTAAACCATTTCCCCAAAGATATATGCCATCTCCTCCAGAATTCAGAAATGGATTTTGAATAATATGGAATTTTAAAGTTTTCAATAAGATCGAAACCCATAACCTTTGCAGATCCAATGGCGATGTCTGAATATCCGGAAAAATCACAGTAAATCTGAAACCCAAAAAGAACAGAAGCCACAAGTAATGTAAGTCCTTCAAAACTGTTTACATCATTATAAATCCTATCTACTATCAATGCTGTTCTGTCTGCTACGACCATTTTTTTGAATAATCCCCAAACCATTAGTTTTAATCCTTCTGTCATTCTAATATAATCAAAATCCATTTTTTTCCTAAACTGCGGAAGTAAATTTGTTGAGCTCTCTATAGGTCCTGCCACTAATTGCGGGAAAAAAGCAACATAAGTGGCAAATATACCCAGATGTCTTTCTGCCTCTCTTGTGCCTCTATACACATCAAAGGTATAGCTCAAAGTCTGAAACGTATAAAAGGAAATACCCACAGGAAGAAGAAGCCTCAGTCCCGGGGCAGTAAAATCAAGTTTTAAAAAGTTGAAGATACTGTTAACATTCCCAATGAAAAAATTAAAATATTTAAATACAAATAACATTCCCAAATTACTTGCCAAGCTTAAAATTAAGTATTTTTTCCTTTTTTCTTTTTTCTTTTCATTTCCCATCATAATTCCTGCAAAATAATCAATTAATGTAGAGATTACAATTAATATCAGATACTTAGAATTCCAACTTCCGTAAAAATAATAACTAGAAACTAACAATAATATCCATCTAAATCTATACGGTAATAAAAAATAACCTGTGACAACTAATATAAAAAACATTAGAAATTCAAGGGAATTAAATAGCATAAAATCACCTCTGATTAATTTGATTTGTTAAACTAATATTATAATTGATTTTCAAAATTACCAATGATTTCCTTTTTAAATTTTAATTATTAGCGAAATCTCTAATAATCATAAAAATTAATTATTGGTATTACGTCAAGTTATTGGACAATTTTTTTTCGTTTTTTATGCTGCTTTTAGGTACTCTCTAGGAGACTTCCATCCTAATTTCTTCTGGATTCTCCTATTGTTGTACCAATTTTCTATATACTCAATAATATCAGTCATTGCTTCTTCAAAATCTTCATACACTTTATGGTGGATAAGCTCCTTTTTTAAAACCGAGTGAAAAGACTCTATACAAGTATTATCGTAGGGATTTCCTTTTCTTGAGTAGGATAATCTCATCCCCTCAGATTTTACTGTGTCTTTAAATGCATTTGAAGTATATTGGCTGCCTCTGTTCGTATGGATAATGGCACCCTTAATATCTTTTCTCTTTATGCATGCCATTTTCAAGCTTTCCAGCACCATATCTGTTGTCATATTCTTAGAAAAACTCCATCCAATAATCTCATTGTTATACAGATCCATAAATGAGCTTAGGTAGCACCATTTATCTTTTTTTGTATGGATATATGTGATATCTCCAACCACTTTTTCATTAATTTTTTCTACGCTAAAATCCTGGTCCAAAATATTTGGTCCAGACTTTTCTTCCACTGCTTCATTGCCTCTCTGAGGTCTGAATTTTTTAACTGTAATAGACATTATTCCTTGTTCTACCATTAAATTTTGTACATGTTTTAAGCTGCATTTATTACCTTTTTTTAATAATTCCTGATGTATTTTTGGAGCACCATATCTTTTATGGCTATTATCCCATACTTTGAAGATTTTGCGCTTCATCTCTTCCCTCTTAAGTTTGTTAGGATTTTCTGTGCTTGATATTCTATAGTAGTATGTACTTTTAGGAATCTTTAGAATTTTGGTTAACTTGCAAATAGGGTGTATTTTAGAAAGAGTGGTGATCAGTGTCTGGCAATTATCTTTACTTAGTTTTTGGCGAATATGGTCATAGCCTTTTTTAATATATCATTCTCTTCTTTAAGCTTCGCAATCTCTTTTTTCATTTCTTCAATTTCTGGATTCGAGGACTCTTTAGTCTTATTTTTATTCTCTTTTTTAGGTTTGTCTACAACCCAATACCTAACTGTTGATTCTGCTATACCATATTCTATTGCTAAGTCCTTAACCTTCTTACCTTTACCCCCGTTGTAAAGCCTAACCATCATTTCTTTAATTTCATTACTATGCTTTTCCCCTGCCATGCAGACCTCCTATTTTCTATTTAATATTTATCATATCAAACGAAAGTAGATTGTCCAACTTTTATACTATCACCATATGGATATTTTTTTAAAAAGGTTTTTTAGCTCTCCTTCAGTAAAACATTATGACAGTGATTTATCTGTATAACTGAAAGAAGATGTTTTTAAAAAATAGATTAAACAAAGATAAACTCTTTATACATTTTATCTTTTATTAAATTATTTAATGGAGGTCTCCTATGAAAAAAATATGTGTAATAGGGTTAAATTACTTTCCAGAGATTTCCTCAACTGGACTTTATACAACTGAGATGTGTGAGTATCTTTCAAAACATTTTGAAGTAAAAGTGATTACAGGATATCCTTATTATCCTGAATGGAAAATAAAAGAAGAATATTCTAAAAAAAATGGAATTCTAGAAGAAACTGTAAACAATGTGAAAATAACCAGAGTCAAGCAATATGTACCTTCAAAGGTCAATCCTGTAAATCGGCTTTTTCACTATTGGGACTTTTATCGTAAGGCTTTATCAGTGAGCAAAAAAGAAAATTTTGATATGGTTATGGTAATTCTTCCAAATATATTCCTACTCAATTTGGCTATAAAGCTAAAAAAGAGGTCTCCGCAACTAAAAATCTGGGTGCATGTTCAGGATTTTGAAATCGATGCAGGACTTGAAATGATGAAAAATCTTGGAAAAATCAAAACTGTTAAAAATTCCCTTCACTTTATTGAAAAAACACTTTTTTCCAAATTTGATGTGGTGAGTACAATAAGCGAGGGAATGATTATGAAGTTTGACATTCGGGGAGCTTCCAAAGAAAAACAGTTTCTTTTGCCCAACTGGGCCGACGTGGATTTTCTCTATCCAATTTCCAGAAGCCCCTATAGGGAGGAGCTAGGAATTAAAGACAACGAGTTTGTAGTTATGTACTCTGGAAATATAGGGAAAAAAGAAGATTGGGATATCCTCATAAAAACAATAAAAAAAATATCCTCTGAACAAGATATTAAATTTGTAATTGCAGGTGACGGTAACAAGAAAGAGTATGTTCATAGTGCTTTAAAAAATTTAAAAAACACAATTTTACTTCCTTTACAGCCTAAATCAAGGCTGAATGAATTTTTAAATCTTGCAGACCTACACATTCTTCCTCAAAAGAAAAATGAGGTGGACAGTTTTATGCCTTCAAAAGTTATGGGGATAAAAGCTACAGGTCGTCCCCTCCTTTGTTTGGCCAATAAAAACTCATCAGTTTATCTTGAAATTTACAACAACGATTTGGGATATGTCTTAGATGAAAACAGCTATGATCGCTGTCTGGAAAAGATAATTGAAATCCGCAGTTGCAATTTAAGAGAGGAAAAAGGAAAAAAAGCTAGAAAACATGTTATAGAAAACTATAAATATGAAAATGTAATGAAGAATTTAGAGAAAAAAATCCGCAATCTACTCACTTAAAAAATACAGGAAGACTTTATGAGCTTCTAAACAAGGAGGTTATTATGCAAAAAAAAGTTGCTCTCATAACTGGAATAACAGGTCAAGATGGCTCATTTCTAGCCGAATTTTTATTAGATAAAGGGTATGAGGTACACGGTATAATGAGAAGATCTTCTTCTTTTAATACAAAACGGATAGAGCATCTCTATCTAGAGGAAGCTATAGAGGATATGCGTAAAGAAAAAAATATAGAACTCTACTATGGAGATATGACTGATTCTAGTAACCTTATCAGGATTATACAGATGGTTCAGCCTGATGAGATATATAATCTTGCTGCTCAATCTCATGTAAAAGTATCTTTTGAAGTTCCTGAATATACAGCAGATGCAGATGCTGTGGGAACACTGAGAATACTGGAGGCTGTCAGACTTCTTGGAATGACTGAAAAAACAAAAATCTATCAGGCATCAACATCTGAGCTTTATGGAAAAGTGCAGGAGATACCTCAAAAAGAGACTACTCCATTTTACCCTAGATCCCCTTATGCTGTTGCAAAACAATATGGCTTTTGGATAACAAAAAACTACAGGGAATCTTATGATATGTTTGTTGCCAACGGTATACTCTTTAACCACGAGTCTGAGAGAAGAGGGGAAACCTTTGTAACCAGGAAAATAACCTTAGCTGCTGCTAGGATAGCAAAGGGATATCAGAAAAAACTATATCTAGGAAACCTTAACTCTCTAAGAGACTGGGGATATGCCAAGGATTATGTTGAGTGTATGTGGATGATACTTCAGCATGAAAAACCTGAAGATTTTGTAATTGCCACCGGAGAGCAGCACTCTGTTAGAGAATTTGCGACACTGGCTTTTCGTGAAGTTGGTATAGAGATTGATTGGCGTGGAGAAGGATTAGATGAGAAAGGATTTTCAAAAGAAACCGGGGAAGCCCTAATAGAGGTAGATCCAAAATATTTCCGTCCGGCAGAAGTAGAAACTCTTCTTGGAGATCCGTCTAAAGCCAAAAAACTTCTTGGATGGAATCCCAGAAAAACTTCATTTGAGGACCTTGTAAAAATAATGGTAGAACACGATCTAGACTTTGTAGAAAAGGATCATATCATAAGAATGGGTCATGAAGAATTTATTAAAAAATGGAATTTTTAATAAAAATATTGGTTTAATAAATAAATTGATTTTAAGGTTATAGGAGGTTAATTATGGAACTGAATTCAAAAATATATCTTGCCGGACACAATGGTTTAGTTGGGTCATCTCTGTTAAATAATTTAAAAAATAAAAATTATAAAAATATCATTACAAAGGATTTCAGTGAATTAGACCTAAGAAAGCAGGATCAAGTAGAAAAATTCTTTGAAGAGGAAAAACCTGAATATGTTTTTTTGATAGCTGCAAAAGTAGGGGGGATACACGCTAACAATACATATCCAGCAGAATTTATATATGACAATCTGATGATAGAGGCCAATGTTATAAATTCAGCCCATAAGTATGGAGTTAAAAAATTATTATTTTTGGGAAGTGCTTGCATCTATCCTAAATTTGCAGGTCAGCCTATAAAAGAAGAGTCCCTTCTTACCGGTGAGCTTGAGCCTACAAATAAAGCATATGCAATAGCAAAAATTTCTGGAATAGAACTCTGCAAATCCTACAGACGTCAATATGGTGATGATTTTATCTGTGCAATGCCTACTAATCTCTACGGTCCAAAAGACAATTTTGACCTTAAAACTTCTCATGTTATGCCGGCATTAATAAGAAAATTTCATGAAGGCAAAAAAAATGGAAGTAAAGAAGTGGTTGTATGGGGTACAGGTAAACCTACTAGAGAGTTTTTATTTGTAGAAGACCTCACCGATGCCCTAATACATCTCATGAATAATTATTCTGAAGAAGGACATATCAACATAGGTACTGGCATCGAGATAGAATTAAATAATTTGGTTCATCTAATAAAAAAAGTTGTTGGATATGAAGGCGAAGTTGTTTTTGATACAACAAAACCCGATGGAACGCCCAGAAGATCTTTAGATGTAGAAAAAATACATGCTACTGGATGGCGACATAAGATAGAGCTAGAAGAGGGAATAAGAGAGGTCTATAAATGGTATCTAGAAAATAAAGATTAAAAATAAAAAAAGTCAGGTGGTAATATGAAAAAAATACTGATGATAGGACCCTTTCCTGAGCCAGTCCATGGAATGAGTATGGCAAATGAGATCCTTTTCCATGGACTCTGTGAAAAGGGCTATAAAATGGATCATATAAATACTGCTTTACTTTCAAAAATCCAAAGTACGAAAGATCAAAATAAAATATCTTTTGAAAAATTTTTTATTGCAATTAAACATATGACAGGAGAACTTTTAAAACTTTTTAAAAATAAATATGATTTAATTTATATTACCCCAGGCCACAGTTTCCTAGGTTTTATGAGATATTCCCCTTATATGATTTTTTGCTCAATAAAAAAAATCCCATATCTTTTACACAGCCATGGAGGACAGCTAGGCCAAACCTATAACGACTCTGGAACTTTAAAAAAAGCCCTCCTTAAATTTTTTGTCAAAAAATCCAAGGGTGCGATTGTTCTTGGAGAAAGTTTAAAGTGGATGTTTCAGGATATGATTCCTCATGATAAAATTCTTGTATGTCATAACGGTGTACCGAGGAACGTACTGTCTCCTGAGGAAGATATAGACAAAAAAATAGATAAAATTACAGAACAGACAAACCTTCTCTACCTGAGTAATTTGATGAAGGAAAAAGGTGTTTTAGACCTTTTAAACTCCCTAGAATATTTAGATGAGAAAAAATTGAACTATAGACTGAATCTGGCAGGAAATATCGAAAAAAACCTAGAAAGAGAGGTCTTTGCCCTTATTGAAAAACATAAAGATAGAGTTAGCTATCTAGGTGTGTTAGGCGGTGAGGAGAAGAGAAGGTTGCTTTTAAATAGTGACATTTTTATCCTGCCCACATACTACCCTATAGAGGGCCAACCTATATCCATACTTGAGGCTATGATAAATGGCTGTGCCATAGTCACCACAGATCAGGGAGGTATAGGTGATATATTCAAAAAAAATCTAAATGGAATAGAATGTCTCAAGAAAAATCCATACTCTATTTATACTGCCATTTTAGAGACTGCAAAAGAACTAAAAAAATTTCAAAAATACAATTATGAAAAGGCAATAAATGATTATAGGCCAGAGGATTTTGTTGAAAGAGTAAATAGAATAATGACTTCTTCTATTAAATAATCTTTTATCCGAGGAGGTTCATATGAAAAACCCAGCACCTATAGCCTTATTTGTATATAATAGACCCGAAGAAACAGCCGGACTCCTAAAATCCCTAAAAAGAAATAAACTTGCTGAAGTGAGCTCTTTATTTATTTTTTCAGATGCCCCAAAATCATCGGAACAAAGAGAAAATGTAAATAAAACTAGAACTATAATCAACCACACCTCTGGATTTAAAAATATTGAGATTTTTGAATCAACTGAAAATAAAGGCCTTGCACGTTCCATCATAGAAGGGGTAACTCAAATAATTGATAAATACGGTAAAATTATAGTTTTAGAAGACGATTTAATATTGTCAGGGAACTTTTTAGAATATATGAATGGCGCTCTAAATCTATATGAAAATAATAAATCAATATGGACTGTGACTGGATATGGCCCTCCCATCGAAATAGACAAAAGCTACCAACATGATATTTACCTCTCTTATAGGGGGTGTAGTTGGGGATGGGGCACATGGAAAAACCGTTGGGAAAAACACGATTGGAATCTTTCTGACTATGAAGATTTTATAGCTCATCCTGACTCTGTAAAAGCATTCCAAAAAGGAGGAAACGACCTTTTAAAAATGCTTGAGCTACAAGCTCTCGGAAAATTAGACTCCTGGGCCATAAGATCCTGTTATTCTCAGTTTAAACAAGGTATGTATACCATCTATCCTGTGAACTCGAAGCTCCAGAATATCGGATTTGGAATAAATTCTACCCACTGTACAAGTTCAGGTTCAAAATACAAAACAGACCTTTATGAAAATAAGGTGGTTTTATCCGAAAATCTTGAATTAAATAACAAAATTCTCTATGAGTTCAAAAAATATTATGACTTAGATTTCATAGGGAAAATTGGATATTTTTTAAAAAAACACAATCTTTATAAATACTTTAAGTGGACTAAAAGCTACCTTAGAAAATAATTTATCACATGACATAGATTAAATTTTATGTGTCAGGAGGTATTAGTGTGATTGTGGCCAGATTTTTTTTGAAAACTTTATTAATCACTGTCCAACTTTTATGTTATTTTTTCATTAGCTACATTTTTAAATTGGAAAACAAATATCTTATCTATAGTTTTCTTATATATTTCGTTTTGAATTTTTTCAAAGGAACTTATTTCTTAAATAATAATTTGATTTGGGAAGACTTAAAAAAGCAGCTTGAGATACATTCTGAATTTTTTACTATTATCATCATAACTGACTTTGTATTCTTCGAATTTAAGCATGTCTGGTTTTTTCTATTTCTAAGTGTTACATTTATTTTTTTCAATATCTTTTTAATCAATTTTGTTAAGAATCATTTTTGGAAACATCTTAATAAAAAAATATTGGTAATCGGTACCGGTAATATTGCAAAACAGTTTTCTAAACTCATAAAAATCCACCATTCTTCCATGTATGATATTTTGGGATTCGTTTATATCAATGACGATCATGAGGTTCCTGAAGAACAAATAGTATGTAAGTATGAAGATATCCTTGATTTTATAAAAAATCACTCTATTGACCAAGTTATTGTCGCTCTTCCAGATACTGACCTTAAGAATTTAAACTGGAGAAAAATAGGTAATGACCTAGACGGGCATGTCAAAACATTAAAATTTATACCTGACAATAATGGTATATTCAATTTAAATTCCCAGATCCAGGATTATGACGGTTTGCTTCTAATAACAGCCACCCAGCAGATACATTCAAAATTCAGAAATATCATCAAAAGAATTATGGATATTTTATTAAGTTTTGGTGGGATCTTCATCCTGGGAATATTAATACTTCTTTTTTTTAAAAGAATAAAAAAAGATGGAGGACCAATATTTTTTAAGCATTCCAGGATAGGAAAAGACCTAAAGGAGTTTAAAATATATAAATTTAGAACCATGTATGTTGATGCCGAAGAAAGACTACAAGAGATGTTAAGAGATGAAGAAAAAAGAAAAGAATACTATAATAATTTCAAATTGAAAGATGACCCTAGAATTACTCCAATTGGTAAATTCCTAAGAGAAAGCTCATTAGATGAATTTCCCCAATTTATAAATGTCTTAAAGGGAGAGATGAGCCTTGTGGGACCTAGACCGATTGTAAAAAAAGAACTTGAACTGCATTATGGTAATGAAATAGGAAAAAAAGTTTTTCAAATAAAACCTGGAATAACAGGAATGTGGCAATCCCATGGGCGTTCAGATGTGGAAGACTACAGAGAGAGAATTGCATCGGACCTGTACTATATAAGAAACTGGTCTTTATGGCTCGATATAGTTCTCCTGCTTCAAACTATTAAATATGTGTTAAACCGAAAAGGAGCCTATTGACGTAACATAAATAAAAAAGTAGGAGTATATACAAACATACTCCTACTTTTTTAGGTAATGTAACACCTTTTGTGTATTCTCCAAGACTTAATTACTGAATAAACCAACAGGCTCTCTAGAATAAATATTCTGAGAGTCTGTCTTCATATTTAATTGCCAATTGTCCAAGAATCTGATCCCAACCTCTTTTAAAACTTCTATCCCATTTCTTATCTAAATCAATTACTACAAGATATAACTGCTTCAATAGATACATATCTGTAGGAAATACCCCCTTGGATTTAGTAACTTTTCTGAATTGCCTATGGACGTTTTCTATCACATTGGTTGTATACATCACCTTTTTTATTTCTTCTGTATACTCATAGAATGCACTTAATTGACTCCAGTTCACTTCCCAGCTCCTTAGAGCGTATGGATATTTCGCTTTCCAGGAATCCTTGATAGTATTAAGGGCAGTTAGTCCTGCTTCTTCACTTGGGGCGGTATAAATAGATTTTAAGTCATGCGCAAAAGATTTTCTGTCTTTGTAGCTTACATATTTTAGCGTATTCCTTATTTGGTGAACTATGCACCTCTGGATCTGAGCCTGTGAAAATACACTCAGAATAGCATTATCAAATCCATTCAGACCATCAACAGAAGCTATGAGAATATCTTTAACCCCTCTGTTTTTAAGATCAGTCATTACTGATAACCAGAATTTGGAGGTCTCATTCTCACCTATATATATTCCTAAAATTTCTTTTTTTCCCTCTAAAGTAACTCCTAAGACAACGTAGGCAGCCTTTTTAAGGATTCTATTCTCCTCTTTGACTGAATAGTGGACTGCATCAAGGAAAATGAATGGATATACAGGATCAAGAGGTCTACTCTGCCATTCCTGAATAAGAGGAATTAATTTATCAGTTATTCTACTAACACTTTCTGCAGATACTTCAAATCCATATATATCCTGAACATGAGAGCTGATATCCCTAGTACTCATTCCCTTTCCATAAAGCGATAGAATATTATCCTCCAATTTAGAGATGTCCCTTTGATGTTTTTCAACAATCTTAGGTTGATATGCACCTTCTCTGTCTCTGGGAACGAGGAGATCAATGTTTCCAGCGCTTGATTTAACAGTTTTCTTGTACTTACCATTTCTAGAGTTAGTAGTAGATTTATTGGCTAAATCATACTTGGAATATCCAAGCTCTTCTTTAATTTCGGCTTCTAAAGCTTCCTGGATAGTATCTTTAAAAATATCCTTTAAAGCTTCTTCGATATCCTTAATAGATTTAAAGTTTCCTTCTCTAACAAAATCTCTGACAAGTTCCTTCGGTAATCTAGCCATAAAAAAATCCCTCCCTTAATTACATAGATACTACAGTATCATTCAGTAATCAAGAGAAGGACTCAAAAACACAAAAATATTTACACTACCCTTTTTTATGTGTTCCTATAAAATAATTTATGTAGAATTATTTATTAATAGTTACTACTTTCTATAACAGATAGTAAGTCCCTTTAAAAAATTCCTCATAAATTTATCTCCACACTCCATATAATTCTTGTGATCTTTATTTCTAAATAAAGCCGATAGTTCAGAATTTGATAGTTCTAATCCCGCCGCTTTAAATACTTTCAACATATCGTCACTTCTTAAATTAAGAGCTATCTGCATTTTTTTCAATATCATATTATTTGTAAGTTTTTTTTCAGGCTTTTTTATTTCTCCATCTTTAGATTCTTTTTTACCTCTTTTCAGAGTTATAAATCCGTCTAAAAATAGGGTCATAATACGATCATTACATTTAATTTGTCCCTCTTCATCATCCTTTTTCAGAAAGTTTTTTAGATCTTCCACTGTAAGCTCATAACCAGAAATTCCAAAAGCTTCTATCATTTCAGAATCTTTAATATCTAAAGCGTATCTGAATCCCCTCATTATATCATTCTTACTCATATTTACCTCCAAACAAATTATATTTCATGATATCTATATAAAACATTTAAAAAGGCTAAGCTCTGTTGCTTAGCCTTTTTTATATAAACTCTGAAACTCTAACTAAACATTATTTTCGAATTCTAGTAGCAATTTTCAGAATTTTCTTATAAAAGAATATTTATAAATTATAACATTTTTTTCTATAGGTGTCCACCGAAGAGTAAGACTATTTATACTTTAACTTCAGATATAGAAACAATCATTCTTTCAATTAGAACAGATCACTTGAAATGCCAGCATTACTATCTGGATTCTCTTGGTTTTTTATTTCTTCTAATTCCTCGTTTGAGATCTCATCTGTCACAGTGACATCACCTGTGAAAAAGTCTCCAAAACTACTGAAGTAACTTCTGTTGCTTTCCACAGGAACCTGACCTCTTTTAAAAAGACCTGTTCTTATAGATATGCTAGAAGAATCTCCGAGCAACCCAGTTCTAGAATCAATACTTGCAGTTACAAGGTTTCCGTTTTCTATCTGTTCTTCCATAAACTGGAATTCTCCAGGGGTATAGGTCCCTGTGTTTATAATCCTTTGATAATACTCCCCCCAAAGAGGTGCAGCTGCTCCACCACCTGTGGCATTTTCCATCGAAGAGTTATCATCATAACCTATATAGAGGGTCGTGACGTATTCAGGCGTAACTCCTGCAAACCAAGCAGACCTATAGTCATTTGTTGTACCTGTTTTTCCACCCTGTTCTATTCCATTCCCATTTTTATCGGTCACACGTGCTCTTCTTCCTGAACCATTATTAACTGCATTTTTCATCATATGAACTATCAAAGAGATATTGTCGCTATCAAATATTTTCTCTTTTTCCACAGTGGATTCATACAAAACATTTCCGTATCTATCAAGAACTTTTGAGATAAATATAGGCTTGACCTTATACCCTCCGTTCGAAAAAGGTAAATAAGCTGTGGCGAGGTCCAAAGGGCTCATACTCATTGTACCAAGGGCAATAGAGAGATTATTAGGGATGTCTACATTCACCCCTGTCTTTTTAAATGTATTTATTACACTTCTAACTCCTACTTTTTCAAGAAGTTTTATTGCCACTATGTTCACAGATTTTTCTAAAGCTTCCAAAATAGTCATGTTACCTGAAAATGTACCTCCGTAATTCTGTGGTTTCCAGTCTCCGTATTCTATCTCAGAATCCTCTATAACTGTGTTCATCGGGATTCCTTCCTCTAGAGCAGTGAAGTATACAAATGGTTTAAAAGAAGACCCAACTTGTCTTTTTGCCATGGTGGCTCTATTAAAATTTCCAGTTTTAAAGTTCTTACCGGCCACTATACTTTTTACATATCCGTTGTTTGAATCTATGGTTATGAGAGCTCCCTGCAGTTTTGGATTTTCTCTCAATAACTGGTAATTGTTGAAAGTCTCAAGAGCAGCTTTTTGCATTTCAAGGTCAAGGGATGTATAAACCTTTAATCCCCCTTCATAAATGGTATTTTCGTCAAACATTTCAAATATTTTTTTTTCAACTATATCTGTAAAATCAGGAGATTTAAGAGATCCTCTGCTGTTTTTTTCCATGATTACAGAGGTATATTTGTCTGCAACAAAATTTTTAGGAAGTTCCTTCTCAAGGACAAATTTTTGTTTCATAGCCCTGTCATACTGGTCAGCTGTTATATAACCGTATTTTTTCATCTGATTTAAGACCAACTTTGTTCTTTTTAAAGACTGCTCCAAGTTTTTTCTAGGATTGTAGAGAGATGGCCTGTTTGGCATTCCTGCTAGCATCGCCCCTTCTGCTATATTTAAATCTTCCACATCTTTTTCAAAAAAAGATCTAGCTGCAGTTTTTATTCCGTAAGCTCCCGCTCCAAAATATATTTCATTCAGATATTTTTCTAAAATCTCATCTTTTGTATATCTTTTTTCAATTTCTATAGTTATGAGAGCTTCTTTTACTTTTCTAGCAAGCTTCTTCTCATGCGTCAAGAAGGCATTCTTTGCAAGCTGTTGTGTTATGGTACTCGCTCCCTGAGCTGCTCTTCTCTGAGATATATTTACCGCTATTGCTCTTCCTAGTCTGAATGGGTCTAGACCATGATGTTTGTAAAATCTCCTATCCTCTATGGCTACAAAGGCATTTTTTAAATTTTCCGGTATCTCTGAAATGGTTACTGTATCACGCCTTTCCCTATATATTAGATCAATAACATCTCCATTACTATCATATATGGTTGTTGGTACTGCAGGAGTATATGATTCTACGAGTTTCCCCACATCTGGTAGACTTTTGTAGGCACTGAATATAAGGGAAAAAGATACTATCCCTATAACAACGATCGATAAAAAAACTAACAAAATCGAAACTTTAAATATTTTTTTCATACTATTTTTCATAATCATCCTCTTTATAATTTTATATTCATATTTTAACATAAACACAATAAGTAAACAATAAAGGACAGCATAGCAAGTAAGATATAATCTTAACCTTTGAAACCTATATAGGCATAAAAAATCCCCCCTTCAAAATAGGGGGAATAAGTTTTATTTTTTGATGCTCTGTCTCAATTGGCCACATGCACCATCTATATCAGAACCTTTTTCATGTCTCAGAGTTACATTCACTTTTCTATCATTCAAAAGATAAGTGTAAAATTTCTTTATCTTTTCAGGAGAAGGCCTCTCGTAATCATTTCCAGGAACTGGATTATATGGAATAAGATTCAAAATATGGTCAAAACTATGCATAAACTCAGCAAGTCTGTCTGCATCACTTTGAGTCACGTTTAACTTATCTATAAGCACATATTCAAATGTTATCCTTCTCTTTGTAATCTTTTGGTATTCATTTAATATTGTATACAGATCTTCTAAAGGATATCTCCTGTTTATTGGTATTAAAGCATCTCTCTTATCGTTTGTTATTGCATGGAGAGATATGGCTAGTTCTACTGGTATTCTTTCTTGTAAAAGCTTTTCAATACCTGGAATTATCCCAGAAGTAGAGATAGTTATCCTTCTCTTAGAAATATTCATTCCTTTCTCATCTGAAAGAATCTCTACCGCTTTTATGACGTTCTCAATGTTCAGCATAGGTTCACCCATACCCATAAAAACTACATTTGTTATACTTTTTCCTTCGCTTTTGAAAAATCTTCTCTGTACCGTGTATACCTGATTTAAGATTTCATGCACATTCAGATTTCTGACAAAACCATCTAGTCCCGTAGCGCAAAAGCTGCACTTCACAGGACATCCGACTTGGGATGATATACAAAGAGTATTTCTCTCTTTATGCTTCAAAAGAACAGTTTCTATTGTATTCCCATCTTCTAGTTTAAAAACAAATTTTTCAGTATTGTCTATTTTAGAAGTCTTATGTTTAACAATGTTCAAAAAAGGAATATGGCTTTTAGACTGAAGAAGCTCTCTGTTATTTTTAGAGATATTTGTCATATCATCTATATTTCTGATTATTTTTCCATGAAGCCAGTCAAATATCTGCTTACCGTTAAACTTCTTCATCCCGATGGAAACAATAAAATTTTCTAACTCTTTTAAATTTAAATTTAAGAGATTTGTTGTACTCTCCATAATTACCTCCAAAATATTAATCAATCAAGGTATATCATACCACAAAATAGGCAAAGTTACAACTTAGATAAATACTCTTCCAAGTGTTGAAAAATAAGTTCTTTCGAAAATTCTCCTTTAAAATTGACCCTAACCTCGTTTCCGCCGCCTTTTATCTCCCCTATACTCTTTAAAAAATTAAAAAATTCTTTACAGTCTATCTTTTCTGAAGCGATTGTGAACTGTCCCGCCTCCCCAAAAATCAAAATATATTCCGAAACATCTACAAATCTCGGTAAAAAGTTTGAGACATGACTGTTTTCAGGATAAAATATCAGTTTTTTACCTTTGAGTTCTTCTGAATTATCCATTAGTTTTTTGGCCAACAATTCTGAATATTTTTGTGTAACAGAACGAAGTTCTAATTCTATAGATTTTTTATCGGTAATTATTTTATCTAACATGGTTACTATCTCATTGTCTCTGCAGCTAAGGGTTTGACATAATTCCGAAACCAATTTATTTTTGTTGTAGTAGTCTTCCAGGGCTCTCTCTCCTGCCACATAAAAAAATCTCGTGTAGTTCCCTTTTATTTTTTCCCATGAGAGAATTTTAAAAAGCTGCATCTCGCAGGTATTTTTTACATGAAAACCCCCACAGGCATTTGTATCTATGTTGCCTATTTTCACTATGCGAACATCTCCTGTAACCTTTTCACTGACAGTTTTTCTAAGCCCTTCTAGTTCTGCTGTCTCCTCTTTTGTAACAACTGATATCTTTACTGGAACCGAATTTTTAATAGTGTTATTAACCATTTCTTCTATATTTTTTATGGTCACTTCAGTAAGCTCTTTTGAGTCTAAATCTACTGTAGAATACCCTTCGGACATTCTAAATCCAACCGTATTAAGGGCATAATTATTGTATGCTATAGCAGAGAAAAGATGTTGAGCAGTGTGTTGTACCTCTATATCTTTTCTTCTGTCATAGTCTATATGAACATCATTTTCTCCTAGATGGATTTCCCCGTCGACCAGCACATAGTCTTTTTCTACGGACAGGATATTCTTGTCGTCTATTGTTCCTCTGTCCCCCAACTGGCCACCTTTACCGTCTGGGTATAGGCGGGAATTTTTTAGAATTACTTTATATCCGTTTTTTACTTTTTCACATGATTCAACTATAATTTTATTCATAAAATTTTTCCTCCTGCTTTTTTTTTATAATATAACAATCTGTTTAAGCTTACAAGAAATAAGTTGAAAGAATTATGAATAACATATATAATAATTAAAATAGATTTTAATTTAAATCCTAGAAATATCATTTTAGACTATTAAGCATTCTGAAATTAGAAAAATAAAAATCATTATGTTTTCAAAAGGAAAAAAATATGAAATATAAAGATCTAGTTAGAAAGAACAGTGAGTGGGTAGAAGAGAAATTAAATTTTGATAAAGACTACTTTGATAAATTATCTAAGGGTCAAAAACCACCTTTTTTGTACATCGGATGCTCAGACAGCAGAATGCCAATAGACACCTTCACAAAATCTGAACCCGGTAACTTCTTCATACATAGAAATATTGCTAACCAAGTATTCCCAAATGATATGAATTTACTATCTGTCATAGAATACGCAGTTGAAAGTCTTGAGGTAGAACATATTATAATATCGGGACATTACAACTGTGGAGGTATAAAATCAGCCTATAAGAACGAAGGCTGCACAGACCTTACTGGAAATTGGTTGATGCCAATAAAAAAAATCATATTGCAGAATAGGGATGAACTTGAAAAAATAAAAGATTTTGATAAAAAAATGGATAGAATCACTGAATTAAATGTCATAGAACAGTTGATGCATATTTTTAAAATTCCATTTATAAAAAACAAAATAATTTCTGGGAAATATCCTAAGATTCACGGATGGATATTAGACATTCGGCATGGAAGGATTAAAGAGATGGAATATCCTCTAGAACAATGGAAGGAATATGGTATTATTCCTCCCAATTATGAAATTTAAATTTTAAATATCTTGAATTGTATAATTAACCCAAGTTGCTACTTCATATTTAAAAATGTATAACCCATCAAAAATAATAGAATTTTGAGTTCAAAACACCTATCGGAATCTCTCATTTTAGTTTGAGAATTTTCTTGATGACCAGTAAGATTAAGAATAAATTGAACAAATTCTAATATATCATAAATGTTATCTTTCATATTGTGCACTCCTAAAGTTGTTATTTTTAAGAGTATTTTATAGCATAATTAGCAAGGTAGCAACTTAGGTTAAATAGTCTGCATTTTTATTTTTTTTATTCTTAATTTTTCATCAGAGAGTTTATTTTTCTTTTTTCTGACACACTTTTGTCACACAAAATTAGTAAAATTAGTCTCGTAGAAAAGTTTCAAAGCATAGGAGGAGTAAAAATGAAAAAACTATTAATGATAGGACTAGTATTTATATCCAGTTTAACTTTTGCCGACAGTGGAAGCTTAAATTTGAACCTAGGAGACGGGCACAGAGGAGGTGCTGATATCGGCATAGCTGTCAGTGTTAATGAAGGAGACACTCACAGATATCATCAGACAGGATATGTAGAAAAAGAGGTTCATATATATGAAGAGCCCAGATATATAGAAAAAGAAGTTCATGTATATCACCAGCCAAGGTATGTAGAAAAAGAGGTTCATAGATATAAGCACCATAAACATAAGCAAGGACATAAAAAACCCCAAAAAGTTATAGTTGTTCATAAGCACTAAGAAAATTATTGCAAGATTTCATACGAACAGTACTCAAATTATAAAGCAAACAAAGGTCAGGTTTATAATTAAAAAGACCTTGGAAGAATAAGAAAAGCTGCCCCTAGGGGCAGCTTTTCTTATTCTATATCAACAGTTTTTGCTTTGATAAATTTATTGGATACAATCAGGCCAAGGAGACACATTGCCACCACAGGATAGAAGACATATAAGTAGGAGCCAAAGGCTTCCTTTACAAACCCCCCCACAAATCCCTGTGACAGGGCCCCTATTCCATAGGCTGTAAAAAGTACACCGTAGTTTGCACTGTAGTGACTCTTGCCAAACAGGTAAAAGGTCGATGCAGGAGCAATTGCAAGCCATCCACCTAAATTTAACCACATAATTGAAAATGCCAGCCCAAATATAAATACATTTCCTTTGAACAGTATTGAAAGGATTCCTGCGGTTATAATAAGGGAGTATGACAAAGTAATAGTATTCTTGGTTCCCAGCTTGTCAATGAGTGTACCAAATAAAGGTCTTCCAATTCCGTTGAATATTGCAAAGAAGGATGTAAAAAAAGCTGCCTTTATAGGGGTCAGGTACATAACCTCCTGGGCATAAGTACTTGATAATCCTATTATCATAAGTCCTGAGAAGGTACCGATTGCAAAACATGTCCACAGTGCATAAAAGGTAGGGGTCTTCATCATCTGACTAGGAGTAAGCTCTAGTTCTATATGGTTGCTCACCTGATTATAGTCTATCTTATTTTCTGGAAACTTAAGATTCAAGGACAGTAAGCTCAGTATAACTGCAAATGCTACACCCAGTATTTTAAATGTAGGAAAAACCCCGAATATTTCTATCAGAGTGCTAGCCAGCGGAGCGGTTATAAAGGGAGACAATCCAAAACCTAAAAGTGTCAGTCCTACTGCAAAACCTTTTTTGTCCGGGAACCACTCTGCAACTACAGCCAGTAGTACTCCATATACTGTTCCTACCCCTATTCCACCAATGACACCATAGGTAGCTATGATAAAATTGATACTGTCTGCAGATCCAGCCAAGATCCATCCTACAGATATAGCTATAGAACCACCTACTGCCATTATTTTTGGATTTGTTTTTTTTATAAATAATCCAACTACAGGCATGGAAAAGGCATAAAACAATAAAAATACCGTATAGGGCATACTAGCCATGATGGGGGAGGTTTCAACACCATGAACCGATCTTAGGGCCTCTACCAAGGGTTTTTGGAAAACACCCCATGAATAGATAGTTCCCATGCAAAGGAACATAATAAGACCATTTACAATATAAAGCTCTCTTTTTTTCATAATTAACTCCTATATAAAATTAATATATTGTAAAACATATGTTTTTTTTATAGTATTAGAGTATCATATTTTTTGGTTAGTAATCAATTTTTTTTTAGAAAATTTATAATTATCTATAAAAATAATCACACTTCTGAATTTAAAAATAGAGTATAATTTATATGGGTGATTATTATGAAAATTCTTAATCCAAAACTGTTAGAAAAATACATTGCAGTCGAAAAAGATTCTAAAGTAAAAATTAAGTTGCTATGTTTAAATACTATTTATAATGGAATGAAAGTCGTAGATGCTGCTGATACTTTTAAAGTCCCAAGACGAACCATCTATGATTGGTATCATTATTGGAACGAAGATGGATATGACGGTTTAGCCCCTACAAAACAAACAGGTAGGCCATCTAAACTGACTCCACGTGAATTTCAAGAATTAAAACAAATTGGTATTACGTCAAGTTATTGGACAATTTTTTTTCGTTTTTTATGCTGCTTTTAGATACTCTCTAGGAGACTTCCATCCTAATTTCTTCTGGATTCTCCTATTGTTGGTGATAGTATAAATGTTGGACAAGCGAAGGTTGGCTATATTTAAGCACAATTATGGATCTTTTTTCTAGAAGAATTATATCCTACGATATAGGTAAGCGCATGACTAGTGAGTTAGTGATCGATTCTTTAACAAGGGCATTTTTACTGGAAGAACCTGAAGAAGGGCTTATAATTCATAGTGATCAAGGATCGAAATATTCAAGCAGGGAGTACTCTGACCTTGTAAAGAAGCTAGGGGTAGTCCAATCTATGAGTAAACGTGGGAACTGTTATGATAATGCAGTGATAGAATCTTTTCATGCTTCTTTAAAGAAAAAGATGGTTTATGTAGAAGGATTAGTAACCAAGAGGTATATAAAGGCAATAGTATTTGATTACATGGAATTTTATAATAAAGAGAGGAGACACAGCTTCTTAGGAAATGTCTCCCCTGTTGAATTTGAAAAATTACAGAAAAAGTTGGTGTTAGGTTGACTACTATATTGACAGAAGACCAGAAGTTACCATTAAAGTATATTCCTGCGATTATAGCCGTTGTAATAACTTCAGCATCTCTCATTTTAGTTTGAGAATTTTCTTGATGACCAGTAAGATTAAGAATAAATTGAACAAATTATAATATATCATAAATGTTATCTTTTATATTGTGCACTCCTAAAATTGTTATTTTAAGAGTATTTTATCGCATAATTAGCAAGGTAGCAACTTAGGTTAAATTACTCAAAGGAAGTATTTCCAATGGAAACCGAGATAAACAAGAATTTGAAGTAAAAATATTTTTGACAACAAAAAAAGAAAACTCTCAAGGGGAGTATGAGAGTCTTCAAATATTAAAAAGGAGAGTTAATTATACCTATTTGTCGTTAGTCTGATCTATAAAGTTTAAAAAATAGGTACACCCATCATAAAAGATGTACTCAATTATTCGTCTTTGATGGTTATGAGAAAATTAATCCATCTTTTGCAGTATAGAAAGTTTATCGTTACACTCTTAGAAAAGGGGTGGAATCCAATAAAAAGAGGTCATTAGTTCTCCCTATTATTAAAAATCCCCTCTTTTGTATTGCTCTAACAATTTTTTTAATTGATATTTTCCATAAGTTTTATAAAAATTCTCGAACTCTTCTTGAGTGTCAACATTTCCTAAAGTTATTCCTGGAGCTTCCATAATCCCTTCTGGAACCTCTATAGATAAATTTACGATATTATACTGACTTCTTTTTTCATAACTACACTTAAACCCTTCAATTTCATCTTCTATAAAATAATCTTTAACAACTTTCATAAACCCTCCATTAAATATTAGATTTTTACAAAAGTATATCTATATTTTTGTAAATTGTCTATATTTTTTCAAAGTAAATTTAAGGAATTTTCAAACAATTGTGAAAAGACTCGTCATCTGAGATTTTTACAAAAGTATATCTATATTTTTGTAAATTGTCTATATTTTTTCAAAGTAAATTTAAGGAATTTTCAAACAATTGTGAAAAGACTCGTCATCTGAGAGTTCGTCATCGAAAAACTCGTCTCCCTTTTTAGATTTATTACTAAAGAGGTCAGATTCATCTTTCGAGGTTATATCCCTATAGTTATCATCCTCCAATTCAGCTTTTCCATGGTATGTCGTCTGCTTCTGCTCGTCTGGGAAATTACCTATTATACAAACAAAAACTATTAACCCTAATAAAAACAGAATAAAGACCTCCTCTGCTGCTATATAGATTCCTTCATACTTCTAATTATAACTTACATTTGGTGCGTCAGCGCTTGAACAGAGGATTTTTTGGATTGATTATGGAAAGCCTATCGTTAGTGGTATCTTATATAAATATTATTATATAGAATAGACTTAAAGATGGAGTAATCCTCTAAAATCAAGATTATGACTAAAAAAAATACTAGTCCTGCGTCCTTCTCGGGTAAAATAATAAGAGAATCATTGACAAAGAGTCTCAAACAGTCTATTTTATTAGGGTAAATTCCTAAGTGACGGAATGGTAGACGCAGGAGAATCAAAATGCCATGTTCTACAATTGAAATTTTAAATAAACATAATATATCAAGTTTATAAAGAGAGTAGCTGAGTTTGATCAGTTATTCCTTTTTTTGCCTTGGCAACATCTCTAGGGTGCGTTAATATTAGGTTAAGTGGCAATCCTGCGGGGTTACTTGCCAATTTTCGGAGGTGAAAAACATGAGAAACAGGGGTATTAAACTGCCGTCCAGCCCTTTATTGCCCCTTATCCAGTTTGGACTCTTGCGCGAATTAATATATAATATACTTAGATCAATATTAAGGAGCAAAGAGATGACTAGAAGAAGATACTCTATGGAAGAAAAAGAAAGAATATTAGAAGAAGTTAAACTAGCTAAGAATAGAAGAGCTGTGGCAGCTAAGTACAATCTGGCTGAAAGTACCATCAGAGGGTGGGAAAAAAAGCTTTCTCAGAAAGAATCGGGTCAACATAAGGATTTAAGTAAAATTAATAAAACCCTTGAAGCTGAAAATAAGGCACTGAAGGAAATTTCTGCTGAAAAGGATCTTGAAATCAAGATTTTGAAGGATATGTTAAAAAAGATGTAACCACTATTTTTAAGTATCAAGTAGCAAAATATTGGATTGATGAAGGTAATAAACCTTCCTTAGTCCTGAGGATAGTGGGGTTACCTAAGTCTACTTACTACTATTACAAAGATAAACAGAAAGAATATAAAATAGTAAAACCTAAAAGAGCAGGCGCAAAGTCTAAAGGATATACCTTTAATTTTAAAAATGAAAAAGTTTCAGATGATAAGATAAAAGAATTTTTAAAAAGTTATGATGAAACCAGAGAATGTGCATATGGATATAGAAAAAGAGCTCATGCAGTTAAAAGAGATTGGGGAATAATTCTTAATCATAAGAAGTCTTATCGGTTATGTAAAGAATTAAAGCTTCTTCGAAAATATCTACCTCAACCAAAAGAAAAAAAGGTTTTAGCTACAAATAAAAAGGTACAATCATCAAATAAATTATGGGAAATAGATGTGAAATATGGATATATCCATGGAATCGGAAGGGTATTTTATGTTTGTGAAATTATCGATGTTTTTGATAGAAGTATAATTGATTATCATATCGGATTCTCTTGTACTGCAGAAGATGTTTGCAACTCTTTAATTAGAGCTGTGAACAGGAGGTTAGAAATCATACCTGAGGAGCTCTATATTAGAAGTGACAACGGGTCTCAATTTACCAGCAAATTGTTTTCAGAAACTTGCAGAGCTCTAGGAATAAATCATGAGAGAATCCCCAATGCTACCCCTAATAAGAATGCTCATATAGAGTCATTTCATAGTATTTTAGAGCGGGAAGTCTTTGGTTACAAGTATTTTGAAAGTTTTAAAGAAGCCTATGAAGAGATGCAGGAATTTATAGAGTTCTATAATACAAAAAGAATTCATGGAAGTCTGAAATATATGACTCCTCAGGAATTCTATGAGAAATACAAAGGAAAAGAATCAGAGGAATTTAAAGTAGCAGCTTAAAACGCGTAAAATAAGGAAATAAGTCCAAGAATTAGGGGGTCAAACCGAGCCTAGATAAAAATACTGCGTTCATCTTTGAAAGTGATTATGAAGATATAAAAATAAGTGACTTTTTTTGACACTTTCCAATACTTCATGTCGGTGAAAGAATTGGAGGGTCTGGCAAAATAGAATTTGGAAGATCATAGAAACTTCATGAGGTACTTTCGAAACTACGTTGAAGATGTCCATGGGACTGAGGTAGTCCCATGTGTCTTAAACATAGACGTTTTGAGTTCGTACCTCTACCACATGGTTAACGATAAGAATCTCAAGAATACAAAAATAAATATTCATCTAAGTTACATTAAGATGTATTTGAATTGGTTGTACAAGTAAGGAACACCTCAGAAGAGATGTTAGTTATAGATAAATTTTTAAAGTGACATCTTAGGTTGTCATTTTTTTTATGCACACATTTCTTAATTTTACATTATCATTGTAGGAATTTAAACAGTTTCGTTGTAAATTTTTTATAAGAAGGTGGTTTAAATGTATAAAATACAAATGGCATATATTTTTATATTCTTATGGATAGACAGGGCTGAAGGATTTGACCCACCAGAAGAATTCACAACAATAGAAGATGCAGAAAAGTGGATGAGGAACTATTTAATAAAAAAACCAGACTTATATTTTTTAAGAGATAGGTTTAGAATTGTAAAAATTAAAAGCATAAAAAGACTCGTCGTAGAGAGAACTACTTTAATAACTCTTTTATTAATTTTAGGTAATTTTATATTTTTATTTCCTGATATATTTTTTGATATTACCAAAGTAGTTGCTACTATATTCGTATGGAAAATGCTTCTCGTGAAAAAAGGGATAATCAAAATAAATTCTAGCAAGAATAGATCTAAAAAGTATAGATAATTTTTTAAAGTGACACCAAAAGGTGTCATCTTTTGTTTAAAATTAAAAAAGGATTAATATTTATAATTTGTATTATAATTATCTATAAAAATAATCACACTTCTGAATTTAAAAATAGAGTATAATTTATATGGGTGATTATTATGAAAATTCTTAATCCAGAACTGTTAGAAAAATACATTGCAGTCGAAAAAGATTCTAAAATAAAAATTAAGTTGCTATGTTTAAATACTATTTGTAATGGAATGAAAGTCGTAGATGCTGCTGATACTTTTAAAGTCCCAAGACGAACCATCTATGATTGGTATCATTATTGGAACGAAGATGGATATGACGGTTTAGTCCCTACAAAACAAACAGGTAGGCCATCTAAACTGACTCCACGTGAATTTGAAGAATTAAAACAAATCTTGATAGAAAAACAAATTTTCACCACAAAAGATGTTAAAATTTTAATACAAGAAATGTTTGGAGTTAATTATTGTTTCGATCATGTCGCAAGAATTTTGAAAGAAAAATTCAAATTCCATCATAAGAAACCATATATTTTGTCAAGTAAAAGACCTGTCGAAGCAGAGAGTATTCTTTATCAAAGACTCAGTGAAGCAATAGGAATTCTTAGAAAAGATCCTAATTTTGACATTAAAAAGCTTGCTATAGGATTTTTAGATGAAAGCAGCTCTCAAAATAATCCAAATACTGTAAGGTTTTGGAGTTCTGTAAACAATCCAACAATAATTAAAAACACCGAGAAACTAAAAGTGAGTACAATAGGATTTTATGCTATTGTGGGTAACAGCACTGCAAAAAGCATACCAGATTCCAAGAAAAAAACATTAAGTGAATTTTTGAATGAAATCAGCGATGCAAATATGGAATATGAGTATATAATAGTAATTTTGGATAATTTCAAAAGTCACCATAGTAATATGTTTTTATCAAAAGCAAAAGAATTAAATATTAATGCGGTATATTTACCGCCATATTCTCCAGACTTAAACCCTATAGAATACATCTGGAAAAGTGTAAAAAGAGTATTATCTGAAAAAAATTTTGAGTCTAGATAGATTAAAAGCAACAGTAGTAGAAATTTTCAAGGATTTTTCATTGAGTTTAAGCTATGCAAAAAGTTGGATAGAAAAATTTTTAATAAACTCAAAATTATTTTTGAGCGAAAATTAAAGTCTATAATTATAATATTGTTATGAAATAAATATTATTATATAAAATAGACTTAACGATGGGGTAGTCTCCTAAAACCAATATTTTGATAAAAAAATACTAGTCCTGCGTTCTTCTCGGGTAAAATAACAAGAAAATCATTGACAAAGAGTCTCAAATAGTCTATATTATTATGGTAAAAATGTCTAAGTGACGGAATGGTAGACGCAGGGGGACTCAAAATGCCGCGTTTCACAATTGAAATTTCAAATGAATACAATATATGAAGTTTACAAAGGGAGTAGCTGACTTTAATCGGTTATTCCCATTTTTTATTTTTTGCCTTGGCAACATCTCTAGGGTGCTTTAATATTAGGTTAAGTTACAACCCTGCGGGGTTACTTCCCAATTTGCGGAGGTGAAAAACATGAGAAACAGGGGTATTAAACTGCCTTCCAACCTAGAGAAAAATACTGCGTTCATCTTTGAGGGTTATTCTGGAGATATAAAAATGGGTGACTTTTTCGACACTTTCCAGTACTTCATGTCGGTGAAAGAGTTGGAGAGTCTTGCAAAATCGACCTTGGAAGACCATAGGAACTTCATGAGGTACTTCAAAAACTACGTTGAAGATGTCCATGGGACTGGGGCAGTCCCCTTTGTCTTAAACATAGACGTTTTGAGGTCGTACCTCTACCACATGGTGAACGAGAAGGGTCTCAAGAACATAATGGTAAATATACGTCTAAGGTACATGAAGGTCTATCTTAACTGGCTCTACGAGGAGGGGAGGATAAAGGACAACCTCTCCAAGAGGTGAAACTCTTAAGGGTGGATAACGATAAGGCAAGGACACTTTCTGATAAAGAAGTCATGAAGATCGACCTACAGGGTTTCAGAACTTTCGTCATAATGGTTCTCATGTTGGACTGCGGCCCCAGGGTCTCCGAAACAATCAGTATAAAAATAGAGGATGTTGATCTGAAGGAGGGCATCGTCACGATACGGGGGTCTGAGGCCAAATCCAAGAAATACAGGGAACTCACTATATCCAACAAGACGAAAAAGTTGTTGAAAGACCTCATAGACATATCCAAGTCAAACCATGAGGAGTACGTTTTTCTCAACTCTTATGATGAAGTCATAAGGGACTTCC
The DNA here is from genome assembly GCF_963663625.1 of uncultured Ilyobacter sp. NCBI lineage: Bacteria > Fusobacteriati > Fusobacteriota > Fusobacteriia > Fusobacteriales > Fusobacteriaceae > Ilyobacter > uncultured Ilyobacter sp. Next base: position 1,175,497 of record NZ_OY760437.1, read on the forward strand.
AGAGGTATTACAAGATGGCAGGTATAGAGTCTAAAGGGGTACATGCATGGAGACACACATTCGCAACAAACTTCATAAAAAATGGTGTTAATGCATTTACGTTGCAGAGGATAATGGGGCACTCTACTATGGATATGACTAAAAGGTGCGTGAACATGGAGAACAGGACTCTTAAAAAACACCACAGGAAGATTGGTAGCATAGATAGGTTCTTGAAGTGACCCCTAGGGGTCACTTTTTTATGTCAGACCTTCCATAACATATTGGTAAGTTTTTTAGAGGATGTTTTACTAAAAGAGTCAATACTATATTAGGGATATGGTATTTTTAAACATTTAAAGGAGGTAATCATGAAAAAAAGAATGTTGATTTTATTTGGAATTTTACTTCTATTGACAGTTGCATATGCAGATAATTACGGTGAAAAATATACAGAGAGAGATTATTACGGAGATCATATGATGTACGGAAGATATTATGATGGGAATATGACGGAGTCAGGGTACAGAGGTCATATGATGGGTGGATATGGATATCACAGGGGTATGTATGAAGATGTTATGTATATTCCACAGAGAAGACTGACACCTGAAGAGGAAAAGGCATTTTTGAAAATGAGGGAGGAACACTTAAAAATATACAATCAATATGGTAGAGCCATCGCTAGAAAGCAGTTGGAAGTTGAGATGGAACTGCTGAAAGATAACATCGACTGGAAAAAAATTCAGAAATTAAACGATGAGATAGGTTTATTGGAATCTAAATTAAAAACGGAATTGATGAAAAAAAATTATATTAAGGAAGACTTGAAATAGAGACGGTTTTTGTTGTGTTATCATTGTATATAGTGATAATTAATTGGGTATTTATAGCAAATTTTCTAACACACCACACTTTTAAAGGTGTGGTCTTTTGTTACATAGACTTTCCAATATATCATGACAGGTTTCTATTTAGGTGTAATTCTCATTTTCATATAATGCTAAGCAGATACAAAAATGGTAAGTCTGTTTACGTTTAGGGGTTCTATTCGTCCCTATTCTTAAAGGGTAAAAACAAAGAAGTGTCTATATTACACCCCGAGAATTATTCAACCGCATAAATAACTGAATAAAAAAAACCTGCCTTAAGGCAGGTTTTGACTATCTAGCTGTTACGTTAGAAGCTTGCGGTCCCTTTTGACCTTTAGTGATTTCAAAAGTTACTTCTTCACCTTCTTCTAAAGTTTTGAATCCAGGTTTATTGATTTCAGAAAAGTGTACGAATACATCTGTTCCATCCTCAGCAGTTATAAATCCGAATCCTTTTTCTCCGTTGAACCATTTAACTATTCCGTTTGCCATTTGTAATACCTCCGTAAAATACTTTTATATAGACTAGAAAAACAAATCACACTAACTAACCACAAAGTATTTAAACCGAGGTGCCTAAAATCAGATATGAAACTTAATTCTTTACTACAATGATTAGTATATCATCAAAATCAAATAATGTCAATTTATAATGTATAGTGAAATTAAAATAAAGGGGTATTTTTATTTTTAAGAGAAATATTCAGAATTTATGATATAATATGGCATTGAGGAAGTGATGCTATGAGTATATCTAAGAATAGTAGTTGTTATATTATCCGTGTTATTAACAAAATAACGGAAGAAGGAACTTTTATCAAAGAGAAAAGAGTTGTTAATAAAGAAGAAATAGCCCTAAAAACTTATAGTGATTTTTTAAAGAAATACCCTGATTTAAAAATCGAATGTCTTAATTACAAAACGGGTGAAATGATTGATAAAAATTTTTAACAAAAAATAATATTGTCGGTCGTTTCAAAATAAATCTCTACTTGTTATGGAATCTTAAATTTAAGATTCTTTTTTACTTTTTAGAGTGATACTTTTGCAGTGTCATTTTTTATGTCAGACTTTCTATACATTCTGGGAAGTTCAGACTCTTATTTCCACTTGAAACTATATTAAGATTTTTTACAAATAGAACGGGTAAAAGTTTTATCGTTAAGGATATTCTATATAATGTTATTTATATAAGATAGACTTAATGATACGAAAAATAATGTTATTTTTTCTATTGAAAATCTCTTGCTGCAATAAATGTCCCGGCCTATGAAATAAAATATATATATTAAATATCTGAAGCTGGGACAATTTTTTTATAAGGAGACTTACCAAACTATGATGTGTGGAAAGTCTGGAATAAGGAATTGGTAACTAAAAAAGCCACACCCGTTTAAGGGTTGTAGCCAAAACGTATAGATAGACTAATTGTTTTTCATGGAATACTTTGAGTTTTCCCACTCCATGTTGTCGTTTATCTCCTCTGGGGAGAAGGATTTCAACCTTCTGATTTCACGTAAGACGGCCTTTCTGATAAACTCAGAATTATTTGTGTGGAACTCCTTCGTGAGTCTGTATATTTCCTCGTAATCCTATATTGTAACCTTAGCAGATATAGGTTTCATGTTGTTGCCTCCTTATTTCTTTATTTTTTCAAGTAATTCTCTTTTCTTTTTTTCCATGGAGTTCTCAAGGAACTCATCGTTCGTGATGTCCTCAAGCTCCCTCTTGCAGGAGTTGTAGGTTGCCTCGTGCTTTTCCCTGTGTTTCTTTATTTTCTCGAAAGAACCGTCCTCTTTGAACTTATTGATGATTCTTTCGTATTCGTCTATGAACTCTTTATTGGTCATGATTAGTACCTCCGTTATTCATTTTTTCCCTTAAAAAATCTATTATCTTACTTCTTAGGTAGTCCGATTTGTTGATACCATACATCTTGGACACCTCACAGAATCGTCTCCACAGGTTCAAGTTGATCCTGAATGACACCCTAGAATTGTTTAACATATTACACCTCCTGTTTTCTGTCTCTGCAATATACAAAGTAGGTGTGTGAACAAAATTGAACATACATTTGAAAAAAAGTTTTGTAAAAAAAATCTTTGGAATAGATGGACGAAATAGAAAGAGGATGGGGGTCAAAAGGGAATACCCTTCCAAATAAAGGATCTAATATGTACAGATGGGTATTGAATAGGGGACGATTTGAGAGGGATTAAAAATGGACGAATATAAAGTCGTTTTGTGAATTGAGATTTGTTATATGGGATTACACGGGGTCAGAACTTGTTCTGTATATGTGTACGGTAAGTGTGATTGTTAAAAAATATCCATGCTTTCCACTCAACAATAGTATTGGGTTTTTAGGGTTAGGAAGTGCATCTGCACTCCTCCGTTGCCGGCAAAGCGGCCAGCGACCAGTTGGGTAAATTCTTTAACGGTGGCAATCCCGTTGGAAACCAAGGTGATGAGGGGTTTTGGGATAAAAACATTTTTGACAATAAAAAAAGACGATAAACTCGTCTCAGGGGGAGTTGGTGTCAAAAAAAGAAAACTCCCAAAGGGAGTAAGGGAGTTTTCAAATATAAAAATAAGGAGAGTTAATTATACCTATTTGTCGTTAATCTGATCTATAAAGTTTAAAAAATAAAAATAGGTACACCCCATATAGAAGATGTACCCAATTATTCTTGTTTGATGTGACGAGACGATTGCTTCACCTTCTGCAGTATGGAAAGGTTATCGTTACACCCTCAGAAAAGGGATTGAATCCAATAAAAAAGGGGTTCTTACGAACCCCCTGAATCATACTTGTGAGTATGCTCATATATCATAAATACATAATAACTTTAAATCGACAACTTAAGGCAACTCGTAACACCTCAAGCAAAATACTAAAAACCAATGAGCAAAACCCTCAAGCACAAATACTCTACTAGATGAACATTAAAATCAGATTAAAATAAGGTCTTAATCTTAAAAAAAAACTTGAATTGTATAATTAAGTGCAACAAAAAAATCTCATAGACATTTCCTTGATATAATGTATGCGCGACCAAACATTAAAAAGGAGTGCCTATGAGATATCGGTTTGACCCCCTAATTCTTGGACTTATTTCCTTATTTTGCGCGTTTTAAGCTGCTACTTTAAATTCCTCTGATTCTTTTCCTTTGTATTTCTCATAGAATTCCTGAGGAGTCATATATTTCAGACTTCCATGAATTCTTTTTGTATTATAGAACTCTATAAATTCCTGCATCTCTTCATAGGCTTCTTTAAAACTTTCAAAATACTTGTAACCAAAGACTTCCCGCTCTAAAATACTATGAAATGACTCTATATGAGCATTCTTATTAGGGGTAGCATTGGGGATTCTCTCATGATTTATTCCTAGAGCTCTGCAAGTTTCTGAAAACAATTTGCTGGTAAATTGAGACCCGTTGTCACTTCTAATATAGAGCTCCTCAGGTATGATTTCTAACCTCCTGTTCACAGCTCTAATTAAAGAGTTGCAAACATCTTCTGCAGTACAAGAGAATCCGATATGGTAATCAATTATACTTCTATCAAAAACATCGATAATTTCACAAACATAAAATACCCTTCCGATTCCATGGATATGTCCATATTTCACATCTATTTCCCATAATTTATTTGATGATTGTACCTTTTTATTTGTAGCTAAAACCTTTTTTTCTTTTGGTTGAGGTAGATATTTTCGAAGAAGCTTTAATTCTTTACATAACCGATAAGACTTCTTATGATTAAGAATTATTCCCCAATCTCTTTTAACTGCATGAGCTCTTTTTCTATATCCATATGCACATTCTCTGGTTTCATCATAACTTTTTAAAAATTCTTTTATCTTATCATCTGAAACTTTTTCATTTTTAAAATTAAAGGTATATCCTTTAGACTTTGCGCCTGCTCTTTTAGGTTTTACTATTTTATATTCTTTCTGTTTATCTTTGTAATAGTAGTAAGTAGACTTAGGTAACCCCACTATCCTCAGGACCAAGGAAGGTTTATTACCTTCATCAATCCAATATTTTGCTACTTGATACTTAAAAATAGTGGTTACATCTTTTTTAACATATCCTTCAAAATCTTGATTTCAAGATCCTTTTCAGCAGAAATTTCCTTCAGTGCCTTATTTTCAGCTTCAAGGGTTTTATTAATTTTACTTAAATCCTTATGTTGACCCGATTCTTTCTGAGAAAGCTTTTTTTCCCACCCTCTGATGGTACTTTCAGCCAGATTGTACTTAGCTGCCACAGCTCTTCTATTCTTAGCTAGTTTAACTTCTTCTAATATTCTTTCTTTTTCTTCCATAGAGTATCTTCTTCTAGTCATCTCTTTGCTCCTTAATATTGATCTAAGTATATTATATATTAATTCGCGCAAGAGTCCAAACTGGATAAGGGGCAATAAAGATTCTGAAAGAAAAAAAAGGTGCGGTGTTAAAGAAAAACTTAAGAATTCAATCTTTCTTTTAGACATCCAAGATAAACTTGAAGAAGGATGGACTCCTGAACAAATATCAGGTAGATATGGGCTTAAAGGTCAATTTAGTATTTCTTTCAAGACTATCTACCGAGCAATTAAAAACGGACTGCTACTTCAACATACAGTAGATCTTTTACCCAGACATGGAAAAAAAAGACAAAATGGAAATAAAGAAACGAGGGGCCGAATCCCAGATAAAAAAATGATAGAAGAAAGGCCAAAAGAAGCTGATGATAGGAGTGAAATAGGCCATTTTGAAAGTGATACCATTGTAGGAAAAGGAAGACACGGCGCTATAATGACGTATGTTTGCAGAAAATCCAGATATTTAATCGCTGAATTGATGCCAGATAGAAGATCCTCAACTTTTAATCAAGCGACAATAGATAATTTTAAATATATCCCTTCCAAATATGTAAAAACTTTTACATCCGATAATGGCAAGGAATTTTCTAATTTTAAGGAGCTAGAAGATAAACTTGGAGTTGAGTCCTATTTTGCGAATCCTTATCATTCATGGGAAAGAGGTACAAATGAAAATACCAATGGATTATTAAGAAGATATTTTCCAAAAGGAACAGATTTTATGAATTTAACGAAAAAAGAGGTAAATAACTCAGTTTACGCCATTAACAATAGACCAAGGAAATGTTTGAAATGGAAAACGCCCCAAGAGGTCTTCTGGGGCGAAATAGAATGTTGCATTTAATTTGACAATGTAGGAACTAAAAAAGCTGAGACAAAAGTTCCAATTATTATTATTTTTGAAAATAAGGGGAGTCCTGCGTTTATCTCGGTTAAAATAATAAAAAAAACCGTTGACAAATCCTTTCAAATAGTCTATATTATTGAGGTAACAAGTGCCTGAGTGGCGGAATGGTAGACGCAGGGGACTCAAAATCCCCCGGACTTCGGTCCTTAAGGGTTCAAGTCCCTTCTCAGGTACCATACAATTGGTGGAGTGTCCGAGTGGTTAAGGGGCACGCTTGGAAAGCGTGTAAGGCGTAACAGCCCCGAGAGTTCAAATCTCTCCTCCATCGCCATTTTATAAAATTTTTAGGGAAATGACTGGATTTTAAAATCAGTTATTTCCCATTTTTTTATTTTTTAGTCCGAGCTTTAGTCCGCCGTACTTAGGAGGTGGAGAGTATGGCTGGAAAGGCTTTAACACTGAAGCATGGTGGCAAACTTGGTCCGTGCGAACTTAGTACCCATGGTTTTACAATCGGGGACTTTTTCAGGGAGTTTGAGGAGTTCTATTTTATGAAGGAAGTTGAAGGCCTTGAAAATAGAAAACGACTTATAATAATAGGATAGCTCATTGCCCGTTATAATAAAAAAGAAGCCTGCTCTGCCATTCTTAAATCAGAGGAATTAATTTATCGGTTATTCTGCTAACACTCTCAGCAGAGACATTAACTCCATATATCTCCTGAACATGAGAACTGATATCCCTAGTACTTATTCCCTTTCCATAGAGTGACAGTATATTATTTTCCAATTTGGAGATGTCTTTTTGATGTTTTTTAACAATCTTAGGCTGGTATGCTCCTTCTCTATCTCTTAGAACAAGTAGATCAATGTTTTCAGCACTTGATTTAACAGTTTTCTTGTACTTACCATTCCTTGAATTGGTGTTTGATTTATTGGCTAAGTCGTATTTTGAATATCCAAGTTCTTCTTCAATTTCAGCTTCTAAAGCTTTCTGGATAGTATCTTTAAAAATATCCTTTAAAGCTTTTTCAATATCCTTAATAGATTTAAAGTTTCCTTCTCTAAAAAAATCTCTAACAAGTTCCTTAATATAGCCATAAAAAATCCCTCCCTTAATTACATAGATACAACAGTATCATTCAGTAATCAAGAGAAGAACTTAAAAACACAAAAATATTTAAACTACCGTTTAATTTGACAATATAAGTTCAGTAAACCTATAAATATATTGATATAAAAGAATAATTTTTTTCTGAATCATCAGTTTTTCTTAATTATACATACAACTCGCGGCACATTAAATAATATCCTCTGTTATTTTAATAGCATCCTCTATAAACCCTGGGCAGAGCTTTTGTGTAAGTTCTTTTTCCTCGACAATTTTAGCCCCTTCCTCAGTGAATTTATCATATCCTAATAAACCTTTGCACGTGCATGCCCCATTTTTTTCAATAAACTTTTCCATAAATATTTTTACTAATTCTTTTACCTTTTTCTTTGTCTCCAAATCTCCAGGATCTGCAGATCCATATTTAAGACCAAACACCATGCAAATTCCACTTACAGCTCCACATACTTCTGCTTTAGAAAGCCCTCCACCAAATCCTGATGAAATTTTCAAGGCAGTTTTCATATCCAAATTTAATTCCTCTGCAAAAGCACTTATTGTTGCCTGACAGCAATTATAATCTCCAAAATTTCCAACAGCTTTTTCTGTTCTAGTCATTTTTCCACTCCTTTTATTAAGATATATTTCCTTTTCCATAAATATCATACATTGATATTTAAGAATTGACAACAAAACATTGCCGATTCAATGCAAAGAACTAGCTGCCATTGGTAGCTAGTTCTTTGTTTGTACAGCATAATTTTTATATCCACCTGAAAGGTTGTAACAATCAAAACCAAGGTTTAACATTACATTTTGAGCAGCGTTTCCTGTCACTCCTTTATTACAATGAACAACATATTTCTTATTTTTATCAAGTTTTAGAGCCTCTGCTCTCAAATTCCCGAGGGGAATATTAATTGCACCAGGAATATGAGCGGCGTCATATTGTTTACTAGCTCTTACGTCTATCACAATATAATCATCTCTATTTTCTATTAGTTTATTTACTGTCATAATCTTATTTTTCCCATAGATGGCATTGTCTAATATCATTCCTGTGTACATCACAGGATCTTTCGTAGTAGAAAATGGAGGTGCATATGCCAAATCAAGATGAAAGAACTCATCTACAGTTGCTCCGGTACTCATGAGTGCCACAAATACATCCATTCTTTTATCTACACCGTTTTCTCCTAGTATTTGTACTCCTAGAAGCTTTCCGCTTCCTCTGTCAGCAACAGCTTTTATTACCATCTCTCTACTTGTTTTAAAATATGTCGTCTGATTAGGTTTTATATTATGAACTACCTCAACATTATAACCTCTTTCCACTGCCTGTTCTTCTGTCATACCTGTGGATGCAACTGCCATATCAAATACTTTAAATATACCAGTCCCGAGAATCCCTTTAAACCTAAGTTGTCCCCCTGTAATTACATCTCCACAAATTCTTCCCATCTTGTTTGCTGTAGATCCAAGTGGCACATACATTGGTTCTCCGTTTATTATTGACCATGCCATAGCCACATCACCTACGGCGTATATGTCATCAATATTTGTTTCTAACTTGTGATTTACTTTTACTGCACCATTTGGATATACCTCTACCCCTATACCACTGGCTAGTTGAGAATTTGGTCTAACCCCTGTGCAGACAACTGTAAAATCAGCATCTATTTTTTTACCTTTTGCTGTCTCTATCGATTTTTCGTTTATTTTAGTGACTTCCTCTCCTAAAATAAGGTTTACTCCTTTTTTAGTCAGATAGTCCTCTAAGTATACTGCCATATCTTTGTCCATCTTCGACATGGCCCTATCTTCTCTCTCTACTACAGTGACCTCTATACCCAGATTTTCCAAGTTTTCCAATAGTTCTAAACCTATATATCCCGCCCCTATAACAACGGCTTTTTTAGGAGAATTAGATGCTATATATTCAATTATATTATCTGCAGATTTAACATTTCTTAGAAAAAACACATTCTTTCCTTCTATACCAGCTATAGGGGGTTTTATAGGCGAAGCACCTGTAGCTATTACCAGCTTATCGTAATTATCTTCGAACTCCTCTCCTGTAGTAATATTTTTTACAACAAGAGTTTTTTTATCTTTATTTATCGACATTACTTCATGACCTATTTTTAAATCCATATTAAATCTTTTTTCAAACCATTTATCTGTCCTTGGTGTAAGAACATCTCTTTCTATTGCCCTATCTCCTATATAATATGGAAGTCCGCAACCTGAATAACTTATATCGCTGTCCTTTTCATATATTGTTATCTCGCATTCTTCATTATTTCTTCTTGCCTTTGCCGCTACTGATGTTCCAGCTGCTACTGATCCAATTATTACAATCTTCATTAATCCTCCCCATAATTATCTTTTATGCAATAGATACCTTAGTCTCAAAGTGTTTTCTCGTTGAATTTGATATTTTTACTAATATAAGCATAACCGGAACCTCTACCAAAAGTCCTACTACCGTTGCTAAGGTTACCCCTGAATTGATACCAAACAAAGATATAGCCACTGCCACTGCTAGTTCAAAGAAGTTGCTCGCCCCGATCATTGCCCCAGGAGAAGCAACTTTGTGCGGCATATCCCACTTTTTTGCCCAAACATAGGCTATAATAAATATTAAGAACGTCTGTATAGTTAGAGGAACTGCAATGAGTGCTATATCCATAGGATTTGTGAGTAACTTATCTCCCTGAAAAGAAAATATAATAATAAGTGTCAGCAACAACCCTATCATAGTGCTCTTATCAAACTTTTTAATAAACGTGTTTTCCAAATAATCCAGTCCTTTATGAGATACTACAGATTTTCTTGTAATCCACGCTGCAACAAGAGGTGTTACTACAAATAGAACCACTGATAAAAACAGAGTTGCATATGGTACTGTAACATTTGAAACTCCCAACAGTAATCCTACTATAGGAACAAAAGCAACCAACAGAATAAGGTCGTTTACCGCCACCTGTACTAATGTATAAGCTGTATCTCCCTTAGTTAGTTTACTCCATACAAATACCATGGCTGTACACGGTGCCGCTCCTAGTAGAACTGCTCCTGTAACATATTCATCTGCAAGCTCTGCAGAAATAAGTCCGCTGAATATACCCTTCAAAAAAAACACTGCTAAAATATACATTGTAAAGGGTTTAATAAGCCAGTTTATACTCGTCGTTATTGTTAGCCCTTTTAAATTTTTAGTTGCATCTACAATACTTTTAAAATCAATCTTAAGCATCATAGGGTAGATAATAAGCCATATAAGAACTGCTATTGGCATGGATATATTGGCATATTCCAATTTCCCCAAGGCTGTCGGTATTTGAGGTAAATATTTACCTATTAACACCCCGCCTATCATACAGAGTATAACCCAAACTGTAAGATATTTTTCAAAAAAATTGATTCCGGTTTCCTTTTTCATGTTGACCCTCCTTGATATGATTAAATAATCATATACCTTATTAAAAAAATTTTATAATAATTTAGACACACTATTTATAGTCATGTGTCTAATCATATACATCTAAGTGCATGTTAACACGCTGAACACTTGAGATTTTTAATATCCTCTAAGAATATTTCTCCGGTGAGCCTTGTTTCTAAAATTTCTCTTACAAATGGATTTTCATTAAGAAATTTTTCAGATATCTCATAATCAACCCACTGAGATCTTTTTTCTCCTACAATTATTCCCGCTTTTTTTAATTTATTGAGATGTCTTGAAAGATTAGACTGATTTAATCCTAATATATCTTCTAAGACGCATACACAAATTTTGTCCTTTTTATATAATATGTTTAGTATTCTCATTCTATTGTTGTCGGAAATTAATTTTAATATATCCATTATCTCCATAACATTACCCCTTTTATATATGATTATAAAATCATATTATATCAAAATATCATATAAAGCAAGTACTTTTTATAAAAATTATTTATATTTCAACTAAGGCTAAAAAACAACTCTCCAAAACATTTAGCTATAAGTACCTGAAATGATAGAAAATATAATTTTTTATAAATATTATTTACAGATGATTTAGGAAAGATTCAATTCTTTTCTTCAGCTTGTATCATATAAAGTATTGATTTGTAATAACCTTTGTAGTAGTATTACAATAACTTTTTAAAATCAGGAGAAAAAAAATGAATACAAAATATACAGAATTATTCGATTTAAATAAACAAAACGATATGAGAAAGTTTTTTTTGGAAATCTTAGGTCCATGTGGAAATGTGGAAAAATACTACAAAGGTTCCATAGTCTCTAAAGATGTTGAAAAACAGTTGTATATTGTTAAAACTGGAGCGGTTAATATCTCTATCTGCGACATAGGCGGAGAAGAACAGATGATCTATAGATTATATCCCGGAGAAATTTTAGGGGAATTTGAAATTTTCTCAGATGTAAGTCAAAATTATCATCTGCAATTTTTGGAAGAGAGTTCCATCTGGAAAATAGAAAAAGATAAGATAAATTATATTCTCGAGGAACATCCAGAATATTACCGTTATTTTATTCATAGTATGAGTCGAAAATACAACCTTTCTCTTATACAGGCAGGTTTTAGTAAATTCTATTCCAGCGAAGAAAAACTTGTTGAATTTCTGTTGAGAATATGTAAAATAAGAGAACCAAACTCTAACAGAAATATAAAAATAGAGGGCTACACTCATGAAGATATAGGAAAAGGCATCAATGTATCTAGAATAGGTATAACGAACATTCTTAAAAAACTTGAAGAAGGTGACTTTGTAATTATAAAAAGAAAACTGATAATTGTAAAATCTGTAGAAGATTTAGCAGAATACAGAGAGAAAATCAGAAAAAAATAGATTGTACAAATATTTTTATATTTTTAATCCCTTTCCCATAATTACTAAATGATACTGTTGTATCTATATAGTTAAGGAAGGGATTTTTTTTATGACCATATTGCATAAAGGTCTTTCTAGAGATTTTCCAAAAAAATTTATAAGAAACTATAACCGTTAGTAAACATTTAAAACTAAAACAGTAACTATAGTATTACATTAAAACCGTAATTATATAAAAATTTCTCTCAATGTAAAGCAGACTACAAAAATATAATCAAGAATATTATATGATAAAGACCTAGAGATATAATAAATTTATTAAAGGGGGGCATATTTTATGATTAAACTTATCGGAATACTTATCATCGTATTGGGATTCACGTTTAAACTTGATACCATCGCTGTTGTTCTGATCGCAGGGATCACAACTGGTCTTGTTTCTGGCATTGATTTCATGACAATACTTTCTACTTTAGGGGAAGCTTTTGTAAAAACTAGATATATGACACTTTTTCTCTTAACTTTACCAGTTATAGGAATACTTGAGAGAAACGGATTAAAAGAGAGAGGTGCAAATTTTATTAAGGGAATGAATAGCCTCACCAGTGGAAGGATCTTATCTTTTTACATGATCATAAGAACTCTCGCTGCTGCACTATCTGTAAGACTAGGTGGGCATGTCCAATTTATAAGACCTCTCATTTATCCTATGGCACAAAGTGCCTCTGAAAATAAGTTGAGCAGAACCCTTTCAGAAAAAGAAAATGACAAACTAAAAGGTGTTGCATGTGCCGTGGAAAATTACGGTAACTTCTTCGGACAAAATGTTTTCGTGGCTTCAGGTGGAGTTCTTCTGATTGTTGGTACACTTCAAGAGCTAGGAATAGTCGTTCAGCCATACTCAGTTTCTAAGGCTGCCATTCCAATGGCATTTATCTCTGTCATATTATCATTTGCCCAAAATTACTGGACTGATAGGAAGCTTTCAAAAGCTCATGTAGATACTAAGTTGGAACAGGAGGTAAAAGAATGAAAAATATGATTCTAGAAGTAATGTATCTTCTCACAGGACTAGTTGCCATTGCCACCGGAGCATATGCACTTACTGACAAAAGACATAAAACTAAAATAGGAACAGGTATCTTTTGGATATTATTTGGAGTTATTTTTATGGCGGGTAAAAACATCCCTTCTCATATTGTGGGAATTCTTATTTTCGCTATGGGAGCTTTGACAGCTTTAAAGAAAGTCGGATGTGGTTCTCAAGAATCATCTTCTGAAGAATACAGAGAAGAAAGAAGCCAAAAGATTGGTAACTCAATATTTTTCCCTGCTACTTCAATAGGACTCATTGCCTTTGCTGTTGCACAGTTTACGGATTTAGGAGGATTAATAGGTTTAGGGTTAGGTTCTATTATTTCTTTGATTTTCACTCTTGTTGTTACAAAAGAAAATCCAAAATATATAGGATATGAAAGCTCTAGAATGCTGCAGCAAATAGGATCTACAACAATATTACCACAACTTTTGGCATCACTGGGAGCTCTGTTCGCACTTGCCGGTGTAGGAACTGTTATCTCTGAAATAATGAGTGGAATTATTCCAGAAGGTAATATCTTGGCCGGCGTGACGGTATATTGCCTTGCCATGGCACTTTTCACAATGATAATGGGTAACGCCTTTGCGGCTTTCGCTGTAATTACAGCTGGAATCGGAATCCCGTTTGTTTTTTCACACGGTGCAAATCCTGCAATTGCAGGGGTATTAGGTCTTACTGCAGGTTATTGCGGTACTCTTCTCACTCCTATGGCAGCAAATTTTAATATCGTTCCTGCTGCTATCATGGAAATGAAAAATAAAAACGGAGTGATCACAGCTCAGGCGCCAGTTGCAATAGTATTACTTCTTCTTCATATTGTTGTTATGTACCTTTGGGCATTTTAATAAATTTAAAACTATAAAAATTTAAGGAGCTGAGATTATTGAGAGTATTAATTACAGGTTTTGATCCTTTTGGAGGAGAGAAGATAAATCCTGCCTGGGAAGCAATCAAACTCCTACCAGATACCATAGAGAGTATAGAGGTTATTAAGCTAGAAATCCCTACAGTTTTTAAGAAATCCATCGATGTTTTAATGACTGGTATAGAAAAACATAAACCCGATGCAGTTATCTGCGTTGGACAGGCTGGTGGAAGATATGAGATTTCCATGGAGAGAGTAGCCATTAATTTGGATGATGCAAGAATTAAGGATAACGAAGGAAATCAGCCCATCGATGAAAAAGTATACTCCGACGGTGACAATGCTTATTTTAGCAGCCTACCTATAAAGGCAATGACAGAAGCCATCAAATCTATAGGGATACCTGCTGCTGTATCCAATACTGCCGGAACCTTTGTCTGCAACCACATCATGTACGGTCTCCTTTACCACATAGATAAATCTAATGTGACTAAAAAAGGTGGATTTATCCATGTACCATATATTCCTCAGCAGGTTATTGATAAAAAAAATCTCCCTTCTATGAGACTAGATACTATTTCACAGGGCCTTGAAGCTGCTATTTCTGCAATAGGAAAAAATGAAAAAGACCTTGAAATATCTGGCGGACTTGAATTCTAAAATAAATATTCAAGAATTCAATAAACCTCCAACCATAAAAAGAAATATCCATAAAAAACTTCTGTGCTCTTTGTACAGGAGTTTTTTATATCTTATAGTAAATTATATAAAGGGAGGAGGATATTATGAAAACAATTCGCTATATCGGTTCTATGTTGTTTATATTTGGACTTTTCACCTCTATATTCGCTGGAATTCCTTGGGCCGTAGTTACTGCTGAAGATCCCGTTGTCCCCTTATGGTTAAGGGTAGCAGTTTTCTCTCTCCTCGGAGGAATTTTCATTGTATTAATGACAGTAGGGCTAAGCCAGAAAAAATATAAAACCCCAGAAATGGGTTTTGGGGCATCTAAACACAAAACCAAGATTTTGATGTCAAACACAGTTCTGATCCCTGGAGCGGAAGTATCTGAAATTTTAGGATTGGTACAGGGGCATACGGTATTCGCCATATGGTTGGGTAAAGACCTCTCTGCTATAATAAAACTCATTCTCGGTGGAGAATTGACTGAATATACAGAGATGATGGGAAAAGCAAGGGAAATTGCCACAGAAAGAATGGTTATCAATGCCGAGGAGATCGGAGCCGATGCCATCATAAACATCCGTTATATGACAACAAGTGTTGTCGGAAGTGCTGCGGAACTTTTTGCTTACGGAACTGCGGTAAAGCTTAAAAAACATAATAGATAAAAGCACCTATAATTTTGTAAAAAATTAATTTGTTCATGGATTATAAGAGCGGTCTATTTAAATGACCGCTTTTATTAATCGTCCTGATCAGTAATCATGATTTTGTCATTGAAACAAGGCCATATAAAACTCTTTTATAAAAAAAAAGAGGCCTTGCAAAGACCTCTATACTATGATTCTCTTCAATATAAATAAACTAGATTGAATAATCCTGCCCTTTAAATCTCTTTAGCTATATTTTTTTTATATTACTGTAGATCTTTTTTTATCTCTTCAAACTCTTGCTTAGTTATCTCACCTCTTGCGTATCTTTTCTTTAATATATCTAACGGAGTAACATTTTCTATATTGTTGTCCTTGTCATTCTTATTGAAAAAATAAAAAATCAAAATAATAATCAGTATCGGAAAAAGCATCATAAGGCCACCTCCCATCCATCCAAATATTCCGCCTCTATTAAAGTATTCAAAACATAACTGACGCATCTTACACCTCCATATTCAACTACAAATATACCCCTATTCCCTATATTTCAGCATAACTTTTTTTAGCGCCTTTGTCAACTTTTTTCAGATTCATGCCTTTTCTTTCCTTTTGTTCTCTCTTGGAAAAATTTGATATTTCAAAACATATATTTCTTCCGACGGTAAGATGTGGAAATAGATCGTAATCTTGTAATACTATTCCTATCCTTATTTTTTCAACAGGAACCGTATTTTTTTCATCTAAAATTTAACGCTATAAATATCTTTAAGTGCTATTTTTTAGTAAGTAGCAATTTGAGTTAGTAAATTCTCAAAATTAAATTTTTAGAACTACTGAAAAATAAAAATCATTAATTCATATCGCAAAAGATAAGATTTTTTAGAAAAAATTAGGTGGTGTGCCTGACACGGCACACCACCTTTTAAAAACTTATTTTATAAGTATTACTGACACACAAGAATATATCTCTTAAAGGTTCCCTTGGTGACAGTCCCTCTGTCTATTATCTCAAAGCCTGCTTTTAAAACCATCTCGTCTAAAATTTCAAAGGACACCATAACCATTCTCTTTGAAATTCTTCTGGCGGTATTTATTATGTCCTGCTGATCCTTTTCAGTGGTATGGCTAAAAAGCCCATAGGGTATATCTATTATAGAGGCATCATAATTTTCTTTTGTATCATGCATATCTTTTTTTATGATTTTAGTCTCTAGATTAAAGTGCCTCAGATTCTCTTTTGCATTTTTTACTATTTTGGGGTTTATTTCATAGCCGGAGATATCATGCCCCATAGAAAGCCCCTCCACCAGAGTGGTTCCTACTCCGCAGCAGGGATCTATTACTTTTTTCTCTTGATCACCTTTTGACGCTATATTCACTAGCACTCTTGCCAACCTTACACTCAGAGAGTTCGAGTAGGAGCATGGCTTGGTTTCATGAAGATGCCATTTGCAGTCATTATTTTTATTTATTCCTAGAAACCATTTCCCATTGTATTTAGTTACTCCGAGAATGGTTTCAGGGGCTGTCATGGTAGAGTTCCCTGTTATTCTAAGTCCCACCTCTCTTGTACTCTTGATTCTCTCTTCATAGCTTACATTTCCATTTTGGAGTCTCAAATATTCAGATTTAAAATTTTTCAGGTGCACCTCATCTTTTTCCAACTGATCCAAAATTTCCTGCAAGGTATCCTTTTCGTAGATTATCTCCAGACTTTTTTTTATAAAAATACTATTGGAAGGATTAAATTTTCTCTGTGAAATTAGCACCTTACTCTCTGGCTCTCTACCAAACAAGGCCCTCATCTCTAGCATACAAAGTTCCTCTTCATATGCCGGATAATTTATAACATATAGATATTCTTTTGAATCCTTCATCTCTTTTGTTTTCCTCCCCTATACGGCGGCAGATAAAACCTCAGTCCACCAGACCGAATTTTGCTACCTGCTCTAATAAATTATTATATTTTAAAAAAAACACTATTCCTTATCCAGATTAGAGTATTCGTATGAATTTTTGAATCTTTTCAAGTTCTTCATATGATAAAACATTTATTCAAATTATGATGGTTTTTTAGACAGAGGAAATCTTGGTAAAAGAGTCGTGGGATTAAGAAACTCGTCCAATTTACCATCTTTTTTATCTTTTCTTTTAAGCTCCACCTTACACCACCATACAAAATGTTCGCCATTATTAAATAACGGTTCTCCGACTTTTTCTAGTCTGCTCTTGGCCCTCTGTATCGTATCCCATATTGTGCTCAATACATACTCATCAAACTGAGAAACAAACCATTCTGGCCATGTCCCTTTAGACACCAAATTTTTCTTTTTCATGAATTCCTCTGCTTTTACCACTGTGCTTCTTCCATCTTTGGTTTCTAGAAAATCTACAACTTCAACAATCCCATTTTTCTTTCTAAAATCTTCCAATGTAGTTTTTACCACTCTACCTTTTATCTCAAGGGTTTCTACATAATAAATAACCTCTTCCTGTCCTACGTACAACCCATAGCTGTAGTTGTCCCTATTTTTTCTGGAGACTTTTATTATATCCCCTGCTTTTATTTTCATTATTTACCTCACTTTTGTAATTTTTTATAATATCTTCACCAACTTGTAGTTGAATTCATATATTCTAACAGTTTTATATTTTTTTGTTGTAAACTATAAAAAGAGCCAGGGAATTTCCCCTAGCCCCCTATACGATCTTTGTTGTCCAGTCCTCTACATCCCAGATCTCTGTAGCTATATCCATATAAAAATCCGGCTCATGGCTCACCATAAGCACTGTCCCTTGGAACTCTTTGATGGCTCTTTTCAGTTCCTCCTTGGCATCGATGTCCAAGTGATTTGTAGGCTCATCCAGAACTAAAAAGTTAATCTCTCTATTCATTATTTTAGCCAATCTCACCTTGGCATTTTCTCCTCCAGACAGTACCCGCATCTGGCTTGTAATGTGGTCATTTGTCAGTCCACATCTGGCAAGAGCGGCTCTTGCCTCAGCATTTGTGAAGCTTGGAAATTCATCCCAAAATTCATTTAAAGCCGGAGTATTGCTACTCTCCTCCTCCTGCTTAAAATAACCTATTTCCAAAAATTGTCCGTGCTCTATCTCACCACAGATAGGCTGGATTTTCCCCAAAATAGTATTTAATAATGTGGACTTCCCCAATCCGTTTACACCTCTTATGGCTATCTTCTGATTACGCTCTATGGAAAAATTGAGAGACCTTGTCAGAGGTTCATCATAACCGATCACTAAGTCCTTGACCCCTATAATCTCTCTAGAAGGAGTACGTGCAGTTTTAAATCCAAAAATTGGTTTAGGCTTTTCTCTGGCTATCTCTATGATCTCCATACGGTCTAGCTTCTTCTGCCTGTCCTTTGCCATATTTGTCGTGGCAACACGTGCCTTATTTCTGGCGATAAAATCCTCCAAATGGGCGATCTCTTTTTGCTGCTTTTTATAGGCCATCTCTATCTGCCGTTTCTTCAGTTCATACATATCCCTAAACTGATAATAATCTCCTGTATATCTAGTTAAAACAGCCTTTTCAATATGATATATCACATTAGTTACCTCATTTAGAAAAGGGATATCATGTGATACCAAAATAAAAGCATTTTCATAATTTTTCAGGAAATTCTTGAGCCAAATAATATGGTCTTCATCCAAAAAGTTAGTGGGCTCATCCAGTATGAGGATCATCGGGTTTTCAAGCAGAACCTTGGCCAGCAAAATCTTGGCTCTCTGCCCACCAGAAAGCTCAGACACATCTCTGTCCAATCCGATCTCAAGGAGTCCTAGCCCCGCAGCATACTCCTCTATTTTAGAGTCTAGATTATAAAAATCAGAACTCTCTAAGATACTCTGTATCTCACCAACCTCTTCAAGGATACTGTCCATCTCTTCAGGGGTACAGTCTGCCATTTTTTCATAGAGAACCATTGTCTCTTTTTCCAGTTCAAACATACCTGAAAAAGCTGATTTTAAAATATCTCTTATGCTTTTTCCCCTTTCTAGGGTGCTGTACTGGTCTAGATACCCGGTTGTTATATGGTTGCACCAGCTCACATCACCTTCATCAGGCATAAGTTTTCCTGTGATAATATTCAAGAAAGTTGACTTACCTTCTCCGTTGGCACCTACAAGTCCAACATGCTCACCTTTCAGAAGTCGGAAAGATGCATCCTCTAAAATTACTCTAGCTCCAAATCCATGGCTTACATTGTTTACATTTAAAATACTCATAAAAATTTAACTCCTGTATATAAAATTTTAAAATAATAATTAACCCAAGTTGCTACTTCATATTTAAAAATGTATAACCCATTAAAAATAATAGAATTTTGAGTTCAAAACACCTAGAAGTAACACTATGGATAGACTTTGGCATCAATCTATTTATAGAACTTCCTACAGTTTCAATTAGTTTTCTTTTTATATGATCAAGAAATTCCTGACTTTTACTTTTAGAACGCTTTGAATTTTTACGTCTCATAGGTGAAAGGTAAATATCAACATCACTTAATACGTCTTCAAGAACATAGTCATTATATGCTCTGTCCGCATAAATAATGGCATCTTTTGGCAAATCAAAACTAAAATCTTTAAATGCTGTAATATCAGCAATAGATCCAGGTAATATTTTATATTCTACAGGTAAGCCTTTTTCATTTGTCATCAAATGGAGTCTTGCTCCGAAAAAAATTTTCTTTTACTTGAAATGTATCCTCTGTAAAGATCATGATCTAAATATATTTTGCATCTAGGAATTCTATAATTGTCACACACAGAGATAGGGAAAGAATCAATCATAAATTCTTTGGTTTCAGATCTATTTTTATTATGTTCCATAATGATATCCATTATTTTACTTAAGGTAGAACCTAAATTAGCAAGTCTTCTAGAGAATCTACTTTTAGAAAGAACATAATCAAAATGAGGATAGTCTTCAAAAAAAGTTAAAGTCTTTTGGAAGTTACCATTAAAATATATTCCTGCGATTATTGCCGTTGTAATAACTTCAGCATCTCTCATTTTAGCTTGAGAATTTTCTTGATGACCAGTAAGATTAAGAATAAATTGAACAAATTCTAATATATCATAAATGTTATCTTTCATATTGTGCACTCCTAAAGTTGTTATTTTAAGAGTATTTTATCGCATAATTAGCAAGGTAGCAACTTAGGTTAATTACCCGATAATATACTCTCTTCGGATTTATTTTCTCAATAACAAATAAATAAAGAATTTTTTAGTTGAGGCAGTCCATTTTTAGTTCTGTCACCTATTTCTGCCTAGAAGTTTAAATATAGATATATTTATTTCACTGTAATAAGTCCGTCTTTATAAGGAACCTCAATAATTTTTTTATCTGTTAAAGGTATCTTTTTTGTAAGTGTTCCTGTAAAAAGCTTTTCTTTATAATATAGTTTCCCACCTTTTAGTTCCAAATTTGGATCTCCCATCTCAACCTCTTTATTCGTACAGGCCGTAAATAATAAAACAGTGCATATAATTAAAAACTTTTTCATTTATTTCCTCCTTATCTAAAAGCATATGGCTTTCTTATTTGGGTTCTATTTATGACCGGTTCTCAGATTTACCCTGTAAAAGACCTATCCCGTCTCCGAAGGGAAGTAAAGTAAACCCCGGATAATTTTTATATAAATAATCTATGAATTCATCTAGTTTTCTTACTATGGTTTTGAATCTTTTGGGATACTCTTTATAAAGATAACCCCTAAACATAATGTTATCTATAAATATAATCCCGTCCTTAGACAAAAGTTTATATGAATCCTCAAAAAACTCCTTGTACTTTCCCTTGGCTGCATCAATGAATATAAAGTCAAATTCACCTTTAAGTTTTTTTATCTCTTCTAGCCCATCTCCCAAGATAAGAGTCACATTTTCCAGTCCTGCCTTGGCAAAATTTTCCTTGGCTTGATTAAACCTCTTTTCATCTATCTCTATTGTGGTAAGATATCCGTCATATTCTTTAGCCACCTCTGCCATGATAGTTCCAGAATACCCTATGGCTGTCCCTATCTCTAGGATATTTTTGCTTTTATTCATCTTGACCATAAACTTCAGATATTCTGACACCTCTTTGGTCACAATAGGTACATTGTGCTCCTCTGCAAAGGCTTCCATTTCAAGAATGACAGGATCTGTTTCTTTTATCTTAGACGTTATATACCCGTTTGCTTCTCTTAACTCCTCTAGCATTATCCGTTCCTCTTTCTAAACTTTATAATATAGAAACTGTCTAGAAACTCCTCTTTATAATCTATGACAAGTCCACCTAAAATATCTTTGTGCCCTTCTACCCCCTCTGGAAAATCTAGTTCGACTACCTGAAATTCCGGGTTGTTTTTTAGAAAACGCTCGGCATTGTCTGTGTTTTCCTCATTGAAAATAGTACAGGTACTGTACACCAGCTCTCCCTCATCCTTCAGAGACTTAGATGCCGATTCTAGTATCTCATACTGAAGCCTAGCCAGTTCCTCTACATTTGTCATATCTTTATTATAAAGAGCTTCTGGTTTTTTTCGTAGGACTCCATATCCGCTGCACGGTGCATCTACCAGTATTTTATCAAATTTCTTCCCCTGCTCTTTTACCTTTCTTGCATCAAGTTTTACTCCGGTTATTATTTTAGCTCCTAGATTTTTAGCATTTCTGTCAAGAAGTTTTATCTTATGCTGATGTATATCAAGAGCGGTTATCTCACCCCTGTTTTCCATAAGTTCGGCTAGAACTGCAGCCTTTGAGCCAGGTGCACTGCATGTATCAAGCACTGTCTCTCCAGGTTTTGCACCTAGCATTTTAGCTGCCAGATAAGACGATCCGTCCTGTACTGTTATCTTACCGTCTTTGAACTCCTCAGAATCAATAAGTATTCCAGAATCCAGATAATAGATAGAGTCTATCTTTTTCATTATGTTGATCCCTATTTTTTCAAGAAAAGCTTCAAACTCCTTCTCGCTGTATTTCAGCCTATTTACCCTTACACTGAGGTACGGGATCTTCTTATATGATTTTATAAGTGCCTCTGTTTCCTCACCATATTCTTTTTCTATTTTTTCATAAAACCACTTTGGGCATGAATATAAAATATCCATTTTCCCTTGGGACTTCAATTGGTCGGACTCCTGATCCATCTCTCTCATAAAAGACCTGATCATACCGTTTGCAAACCTTCCAACATATACTCCCAATTTTTCCTTTGCAAGTTCTGTAGCTTCCCATGCCACTCCTGCATCATCACTTCTCATGAAGTAGGCCTGGTAGTATGAGATCCTCAGTAGATTTCTCAGCCACTTTCTATGAACTTTTTTAGTAGCTCTCTTATCTATCTGGTAGTCTAAAAATATTATATTTCTTATAACTCCGTAAAATACCTCTGTGATAAATGCCTTTTCTCCACGACTGAGACTATTTTCTCTGAAATATTCATTCAAAAGGATATTAGAATACTTACCCTCTTCAAACTCTTCTAAAAGTTTTATTATTCTCTTTTTCACATTCAAATTATTACACCTCTTCATAAAATATTAGGGGTGCTATTCCCCTATGGATACAGCATTCTATATTAAAACATTCATTTTATTATATATGAAATGCAGATATAAGTAAAGATTGCTTTAGAATGTTAATTTTTTCATCCCCTTTTCGTTTAGAACCTGTATTCTTCTTCCCTCTCTTCTTATTAACCCAGCATCTTCAAAATTCTTTAAAATTCTCCTCAGCTGCCTTTCTGACAGTCCTAATAATTTTGAAATATCTCCATATTTTATGGTACTTGAAAAATATTCTTTGTTTTCAGCAATGAACTTTGCCACCAATATTTTACCATTACAGAGTTTCTTAGTAGAGTATTTTTTAGAAGTATTTCGAAGCTTTTTAGCCAAAGTCTTTGCCATCAGTTCATAAAATCTTAAGTTCTTAACTGCCATGTCATAATCAAGCTCAAGAAAAGTACTCTTTTCCTTTATCTGAATATTATAGTGAATATCTTCCTCTAAAAGGAACTCTACATCTCCTAGAATATCGAAAGGTTTGGTCAGTTCAAGAAGCATCTCGTTCCCTTCACTAGAAAACAGAGTCACTTTCAAGAGACCATCTACAAAAAGATAAAGCTTTCTCTTGTCCATACCAGACATCATTAGATAAGAGTCTTTTTCAAAGGTTTTTATCTTAATGTCAGAATAAGCATACCCATCTAAATACGGATCTAGACCATATTTTTTTATTAATTTTTCTATTTTTCTGCTTTTATCCATATTTCTTCTCCTAATTACGGTCATATGTCCGTTTTAATTTCTGCTGTCTCTGTTATATTTTTAATTGAGGTGATGAAGATTAATTATCATATAGGAAGCATATTTACAGGTACACTGATCAGTGTGCTTATATTCTTAAACGGAAATTTATCAAAATTTATAGGGGATACAGAAGCTGTTTTTATTATGCACACACTAGCTTTTTTATCTATCCTTGCAGTAAAGCTTTTTACAAGAACAAAATTTAAAGATTTCCCAACCGAGATATACCTCTATACTGGGGGTATCTTGAGCATATTTATTATTTCCCTTGAAACTATCACAATGAAAGAGATAGGGATTTCCTTTACAATATTGTTTCTAATAATAGGTCAGCTTGTGTCTTCTCTCACTATCGATCATTTCGGTTTATTCGGAAGAGCTGTTCATAAATTCAGTCTGAAGAAAAGTATTGGACTGGTGTTTGTCTTTGCAGGAATAATCATAATAAACATATAATCTAGGGGGTTACAATGTTCTTTTTATTGGCTTTTTTAACTGGAGGTATCATAAATATCCAGCTAATATGCAACTCTTCACTGGCAAAAAAAATAGGCCTAATCAATTCAACATTTATAAATTTTTTTGTAGCCTTTATTTTCCTTTTTATATACAAGGCAGTTAAATTAGATACTAGCATTCATTTTGATATTTCTGAAGTCCCTCTCATATTTTTTTCAGGGGGTCTTCTAGTAATTATTATAACACTTTTGGCAAACTTTTTGATCCCAAAATTACCACTTCTTTACAGCACTATTTTCACTTTCTTGGGACAGATAATAACTAGCCTTATTTTAGACTCTTTTTATGGATATAACTTTCAGCTCAATAAATTAATTGGCATCTCCTTTATTTTTACGGGAATACTGTATATAATAAGTTATGATTATCTGAAGAAAAGGTTTTCAAAAGATGAGATAATCGGGTAAAATAAAATTGAAAATCTCAATTTAGGAAGTTGGTGAATATGGATTCCAATAATTTTTTAAAAATAAGTGAATTTGGCAGACTGGGTAAAACATCTAGAAAAATGCTCATACATTACGACAAGATGGACATACTAAAACCTGCATATATAGACCCCGATACCAAATACAGGTACTACTCTATTCAGCAAATCAAATCTCTGGCAATGATAAAGTCCTTGCAGGCTATAGGTGTTTCCCTAGGAGAGATCAAAGAAAAATATTTGAATACCACCATAAAAGAATACATAAAAAATCTTAAAAAAGAAGAGATTATCATCGAAAAAAAGCTTGCAGAAATACAGATGGCAAAAAAAATACTGGAAGATAAACTGAACTGTTTAGAAGAGATAGCCAATCTAAGTGATAAGATAGAATTTAAAATCAAGGAGATGCCCCTTAGGTATCTCATGTATTCTGTTATAGAGAGCAAGAAGCTAGAAGATATTCCACCTGTGATTCTCGCCCTTGAAAAAAAGAATCAGAACAGAGATTTTCTCATTGTGGGTGATGTGGCTGCAGTAAAAGAATTTTATGAGGATGGGGCAGATAAAGTCACTTTATTAGGTATATTTAGCAACGTTGACAGGTCAGAAGAGGGATTTAAAAATTGCAAATTTGATAAGGGAGAGTACCTATGTTTTCACAGAGATGGATATTTTTTGGAGGGTGAAAACTCCCAGATTATAGATGAATGGTGCATTAAAAATGGTTACAGAGCCATGGGGAATACCATTATCATACCTTTGCTTATCCCATTTTTAAACTTGATAGAAAGTATGTACCAGGTCCAGGTCAGAGTAGAAAAGCTCTGATCTCAGTATTCTCTTCAAAAATAATTATAGAAAAACTAAAAACAATGTTTCTGCAGCTTCTATCTGTTGATAGAAGCTTTTTTTATACAAATAATAAAAAGCTCCCTGACTAAGAAAGATACACTTTTTTTAAGTCAGAGAGGGATATTATAAACTATTCAATTATGAAATCTACAGATGCCTGTGGGGTCTCTCTTCTTACTGTTGAAAGTTCCACATCTACTTTTTTTTCTAGGAGTCTATTTTCAAAAAACTCAACTATATTCCTTCTTCTTTTTATCATTATAGAATATATTTCCCTCTTCAGCTTTTTTTCATCAGTGTCTCTTTTAAATATCATACTTTCTTTTAATTTTTCATTTAAAAGATCCTTTTCTGTTTCTAAATTATTGAAGAGCGTAAAGCTCACTCTGAAATTTTCTTTTGCTTCTAGTACCTCTGCAATTTTCTCTAGCTTTTCGATCTCTTTTGCACTGAGATCAGATGACAGAGGATCAAAGGAAACAGTCTGTATCTCTTCACTGTTGAAGTTAAACGTGTTCGCCAGTATTGTCACAGGTGAAGCTGCAGCCCTTACAAGTATATTGGTGATGGTCTGCCATATGACTTTATGTATCTTAAAAGTAGGATTGTTAAAATCACCTGACACTGGCAGGTCAAGTACCAGCTGATTTTTTCTGTCCTTTAAAACTTTCACTGCAAGCCCTAGAGGAACCGGTGACTCTACACCCGTCTTTTTACCAAGTTGGACATTTTTCACAGTAAGTATATTTTCACCAGAAAATTTCCCCTTTTTCAGGTCCATTTTTCCAGTGTAGTATATCTTTCCAGAATCAAATCTATTTGGAAGATATTTATCAAGAAAATCATTGAAATCAAGGAGGTCTAGATTTGAAATCTTTAAAAACCCGTCAAGATTAAAACTTTTTGGGGAAAAATCCCAATTTTTTTCCAAGGACGAGACTGCATTGATGTCTAGCTTCCCTATGCCCGTAAGTCCACTCTCTACATCTACTGAGAATTCACTATCCTTTGATGTAGAAAAGTTTTTCAAGGACAATTCTATATCTTTTAAAGAATAATTTATATCCTCGGTAAAAAAGTTCAATTTACCATCTGAAATAGTTCCTTTAGAGATTTTAACCTCTGGCAATGAGGAATCGCTCTCTAGAGTTATGTCTTCCGAATCATCATTTTCTGACTTTTTCGTGAAGATGAGGTTGTCTTTATTTTTAAAAATTTGAAGATTGACCACAGGCTTTATTACTTTAATATTGCTTATTGATACTTTTTTCTTATCTGCTTTAGGAAGGGTAAGAGAAATAGCCTCTATACTGACCATAGGTCTCTTATTTAGAGTTCTCCCCATTACTTCGTTAAATACAAACTCTCCGCCTAAAATCTGAAAATCTGAATTTTTAATGTTAAGATCAAAGTTCGCGGTGGAATTTTCAAATTCTATACTGTCATCCCCTTTCCTCTGGAAAAGGCCAATTTTTTCACCGTAAAGAGAGTTCTTTGTTTTGAGGGCGGCGCCCTTATATAGCATGCTGCTGTCTATATTTAGCACTCCCTTCAGCGTATAGGGTCTCTTATTTAGGATAAAGTCTATATCTTGAAGGTCAATTTTTTTGGCTGAAATCTCACCAGATAAGGCCATATCTTTTAGATCGTCCTGATTTTTAATAATATCATCTTTTATAATTTTCCCATCAAACTTCACTGGGGAACTGTTGTTGTAAAGGAAGGATAAATCCATGGACGATGCCCCCTTTAAAGTTCCTATATTTGAACCTGTAAAATTCATGTTTCCCATTTTAAAGTCAGAATGGGAAATATTTCCATCTTTCATAGTCACATTTTTTATATTCAGTTTTGGAAAACTACTGTCTTTTTCAGGATCTTTTTCACTGCTTGTTTTAGGTGATATATTCACATAGAAGCCCTGGGTATTTAGAGAATCTAGCAGATAGGTGCTGCCCTTGATAGAGCTTATCTCCCCCTCTATACTCCCGCTCCCTAGCATTAGAGATCCGTCTTTTTTGGAAAACTTAAAGTTTTCAAGTTTTGCCACTCCTGTAAAATCATAAATGTATTGTGCAACATCTAGGGTAAATTGATTGTTCAGATTTGTTTTTTCTATATCCAATGAATACTCCGAGTTGTCTTTGTCCTTTATGCCTATCTTGTCGGCACTGAATTCAACCCCTAGAGAAAAAAGAGGAAAAATATAGTCATAATTTCCACTGTAAGAAAAGTCTCCTGATGAAATTTGAAAAGGAAGTTTTTCCTTTGTAAATTTTTCCACAAAAGATAAATTCTTACCTTTTATCTCTATATTTCCCGCACCGGAAATAGACTCTGGACCGATTGAAAAGTCATTTTTAAAATCTTTTAAAAGTGTAATCTGCGACAGGGTTTTTATTTCAGTATCTCCGTTTAAATTCAAGCTTAATTTAACAGGAAAATTTGTCCCCATGGAGTTTTTAAAATTCTCTATTTTCAGAGAGAGGTTACTCAGTCTATAATTTTCATCTATCAGAATAGAATCTGAAAAAATCATTTTAGCTATATAAATTTTGATATTTTTTTCCAGCGATTTCACATTTTTTTCAGGGGTTTCAGAATAACTCTTTTTCTCTTTTTCCCACGGATTCTGTGTAGCATCAAAATATAATCCTTGAAGATCTATTTTGGAAATATCAAAATTCCAGCTCTTCATGTCTAAGGTTGGGAAAATAAACCTTCCTCGTCTCAAAGAGAGTATTTTTTTATCATTAATTACATCAAAATCATTTAGTAACATATCCCCGGAAAATATATAAACATTCTCCTTTATATTTCCGTTGAACTGAAGTTCTAGATCCATATAACCACTTATATCTTTAAGTTTTAGAAACTTCTCGACAGGGTATAGTTTGTCAGAAAGCACAAAGTTTTCAAGAATAAGGCTTCCCTGAAACTCAGAAGTCGGATTTTCATAAAAAAATGTCATATCTGCAATACTTTCATCTAAAAAATCGATCTTTGTGGAAAATTTAAAAATATTATTTCCATAGATAACTTCAGGAGATTTTAAAGTAAACTTATTGTTTGTCTCTATTATTTCGTCTAAATAATAGAGAGTAAGATTTTCTATAGCTATATTCATGATCTCTATATTTTTCAAAAATCCCTTTGAAGCATCCTTCTGTTCCTCAGGAGCCTCGCTTTCTTTTATCTTGTCCTGTGCAAACCTCTCAAGTATATCATCAAAGTTTCTTCTATTATCTAAAAATTCTAAATGAATCTGAGGGTTAACAAGGGTAACCTCTTTTATATACAGGGTTCTCATTATAAGCTGAATAGGATTAATATTTATATCAAAAGAATCAAAAGCCACAAAGATACTTTTTTCATCTTTTTCAAAAATCTTAAAATTCTCCAAGTATAGGGTCGATGTAAAATAATTGATCCTTAATTTTTCCGAAGAAATTTTACGCCCTGTGATTTTTTCTAGACGATTCACAGTAACTTTTTTAGCATAAGATGGTAATTTTAAAAGACCTATGATTATGACTGACACCAAGAAAAAAAATATAATTAATTTTCTTTTTTTACTCACTGTTGACTCCCCCTGTAAATTATGATTATGCATAATAATTCCATTAAAAAATAGGATCTTTTGTCTTGACGTATTATAATATAATAAATATTGAAAATATCCTACAAAAAAAAAAGGGAAACAGTGAAATTTATGAAATAATTTAATATGGAGGTGTTTAGTATGGAGGTTTTTCACAATGAAAATGAAAAAATATTTTATATTGAGAAAGATGGACTAGTAATTGCTGAGCTGACTTATGTCTACGGTGGTGAGGGTAAAATAGCTATAAATCACACATATGTTGAGCCTGAATATAGAGGCAGTGGGTTGGCAAAAGAACTTGCCTTAGAATGTGTAAAATACGTAAGAGATAAGAAATATAAGATAATTCCGGTGTGTAGTTTTGCAGTTACTTTTTTTAAAAGACACAAGGAGTACGAAGATATTTTGCTGTAGAAAAAAAATTATTGGGCTTATCCAAAAACACCTGAGCCAAACATCTTAATTATGTGTTATAATTTTATCTTTAAAAAATAATTTTGGGAGGATACTTGGATGAACTTACAGGAGATAGCTCTGAGCTATAAAGACGATGTAATAAAATCAATACAAGAGGCAATCAGAATAAAAAGTGTAGAGGAGACTCCCCTTCCTGGTAAACCTTTCGGAGAGGGGCCTGCTGAGGCACTTAGATATTTTCTTCAGTTAGGAGAACATTTGGGCTTTGAAGTAGAAAATTTTGATAACTATGCAGGTCATATAGATTTTGGATCTGGAGATGAGACAATCGGTATCTTAGGACATGTTGACGTAGTACCTGAGGGTGAGGGATGGAGCCATCCGCCCTATGCAGGAGAGATCGGAGACGGTAAAATATACGGACGAGGTGTCCTTGATGACAAGGGGCCTATGATAACATGCCTTTATGCAATGAAGGCCATCAAAGATTCTGGCCTCAAAACAGGTAAAAAAATAAGAATGATTCTCGGTGCAAATGAGGAAACCGGCTGGGGATGCATGAATCATTATTTTGGAAAACTTAATATGCCACATCCGGATCTTTCTTTTACACCCGATTCCACTTTCCCTGTTACCTTTGCTGAAAAAGGAATCATGCAGGTAGTTTTAAAGAAAACATACAAAAATTCAGAAAATATCAAAATAAAAGGTGGAAATGCCTTCAATTCTGTTTCTGAAAAAGCCTTTTTAGAAATTTCAGAAGAATCTGGAAAAAGAATAGCAAATTATCTTCCTGAATTCAACAAAGATAAAGATTATGGTATAAAAGTGGAAAAAATATCAGAAAATCTTATTATTACATCGGCAGGTAAATCTGCACATGCTTCTAGACCTGATAAAGGATACAATGCCGTATCTGCACTTATGACTCTTATCTCTGAGTCTGGGTATAGGGGAGAGACTTTAGAAGATGTAGCAAAATTTTTCTCTGAAAAAATAAAAATGGAAACTGATGGTAAATCCATGGGAATAGCTTTTGAAGACAAGGATTCCGGACAGCTTACTCTGAACATAGGTATGATCTCTTTAGAAAACAAAAAACTAGAGATCTCTATCGATATTCGGTATCCAGTTACAATTGAAAAAAATGCAGTGTTAGAAGGAATAGGGAAGAGTGCTACAGAATTTGGTATGGAGATTGAGGTCAAAGGAGGAAAAGACCCTCTATACATTCCTAGAGATAACTTCCTTGTCAAGACACTCATGGATGTTTACAAGGACGTGACTTGCGACATTGAAGCCAAACCCATAGCTATAGGGGGAGGTACCTATGCCAGAGCGATTAAAAACTGCGTGGCATTTGGTGCTCTACTGAAAGATCAGGAAGACAACATGCACCAGAAGGACGAATATCTTGAGATAAGCAAAATAGATGCTTGGCTCAAAATATATGCAGAAGCTATATATAAACTTGCAAAATAATATTTAAAAAAGATGTTGAATGGGAGATTGTTTTAAGAGTTTGTAGTGCCCTTGTGGAATGTGGAATCATCTAACCTCTTTCAGAAGAATAAATTATTTACAAACTTAAGTAAGGCATAAAAAAATAAAGGGAGTGCTCCCTTTATTTTTTTAATTGAAAAGTAACATTTATATTCCCAGTTATATCGATGGTCTTTGGAGTGTATATCGGTGCCGGTGCCACCTTAGAAAAACTCTCTGCCTGCATCATATAATCTGCATTTCTAGGAAAATAAACGTTTGAATTAATAGACATAGGAATAATAGAAAATCCCTCTAACGATGCTATCGACTCAGCCTTTTCCTTGGCATCCTTGTATGCCAATACCATCGCTTCCTTTTCATATATCTTGCTTTTTGAAGACGAATAACTAAGTCCCTGAACATTATTTATTTTTGCTTTTTCAAGAGCTGTAACTATCTCCCCTATCTTATCTATTCTCTTTGAAGTTATAATAATCTGGTTCCTTACAAAATATTTTCGTATTCCAGGAGAATTATTTGACAGCCTCTCTATCTGATGGGATACCGTGTATCTAGAGGTGTAAATCTCATCCTCATCTATACCCTCTTTCAATAAAAACTCCCTGGCATCTTTCATTATTCTGTTGTTTTCATTTGCCGCCTTAGAGAGCTCTATATCTATGGTTTCTGCCATGGCACTTATAGTGACAGTGTCAGGAACTGCAGATACTTGTGAGTTTCCCTGGACATTTATGGTCCTCGTTATAGGTGTTTCGCTATAGATAGAAATATAAAAACAGAACAACAGTAGAACAACTATTTTTTTCATATACAACCTCCTGTTAAATATCTTTAATAAGTGTTTCCCATTTGTTTCCCTTATATACTTTGTGAAAATTTGTAACTGCGGCCATAATCTCTTCGTCCCCCTGAATATTCTGGATAAAACCGTAATTTTCAAGAACCTCTACAAACTCCCTTACCGTAAAAGTATTTATGTTTTTCTTTAGTTTGAACTCTCTTTCCTCTAAAGGAGAGAAAAGTTCTAAAATGATATCCAACTGCAAAAGTATTTCTAACATCTCACTCACCGTTCCCGTTGCTATGGACAGTTTTTCAGCTATGAATCCTGCAGTCAGGGGTGATCCCTCCTCCTCATAGTTTTTTGACATGATATGGCATATAATGAACAGGATATCCCTCTTAGATGCAAATGTAAGGTTTACCCCTGCTATAGTGTAGCTAAATTTGTATGAATTCTGAAGTATGAAAGACAGATGGGCCCCCAAAATTATTATTATCCAGACTATTTTCTGCCATATCATAAAAATAGGGATTACAGAAAAACTACCGTAAATCTTGTTGTAGTTCAAGAGAACAACCTGAAATTTTATCATGGAGAGCTGAAGCCCCTGAAAGAGTATTCCTACCACGATTCCTGCTAAAAGGGCGTGGTAAAAATTAACCTTGGTGTTTGGAATAATAAGGTACAGCAGGGTAAAAAATGATATCAATAGCAGATAAGGTATCCATTGTATTATAAAAAACAGCGAAGATCCCTCACTTATAAAATGCATTTGGAGAGTTGTAACCACACCGTTTGAGAGAAGCAAAACTAAAGGAAACATTAGTACTATTGAAAAATAATCTGTAAATTTTCTGATTATAGTCCGCTGTCTTTTCACACCCCATATCTCGTTGAAAGATTTTTCTATAAGAGTAAAAATTTTTATGACCGACCATCCCAAGAACAGAAAACCTACCCCTGCTAGCACTCCGCCTTTAGCACTTGACATGAGCTTTTCAGAAAACAGAATCAGTTTTTCAAGGGCATCCTCTTGAAGAGGAGAGTTTTTCAAAATCTGATTTCTGATCAATTCCTCTATTCCTAACCCTTTGGCTATACTAAAAGCTATTGCCAAGATTGGAACTATAGAAAGCAGTGCATAGTAAGATATTGATGAGGCCCATAGGTTTGAACGGGTTTTTTTGTAGTTTTCAGCTGTGAAAACAACCATTCTTACCAAAGAGGCTGCCTTTTTCTTACTAGAATCATATGTATAAAGACTCTCGTTCATTATATTACTGTAAAAATTCCTTAGATTGTTGACGAACTTCATGAAAACCACCTCACAACTGATATACTCTTGAAAATATAAAAAACCTTTTAACATCGGCCATTAAATGGGGTAAAATAAAGATAGGTCACAAAATAATCTCTGTCTGAAAAACTACTGATTTTTTAAAAAGAATATCTTGTGAAAACGAGACTGAATCTTAAGGGTACTATGGGTTGTATTGTTTCACAGCTTTGATTATGGTATCATGAAAATAAAAGATTTTTAATGCTAAGGGAGGGAAGTTATGATATTTTTTGCAGCGATTATTATAATTGCAGGAGTTTACATTACAATGAGCTACAACGGTTTTGTCCAGCTTCAGAATATTGTAGAAGAGGCATTTTCAACAATGGATGTCTATCTCAAGAAAAGATATGACCTTATACCCAATCTGGTGGAGACAGTAAAGGGATATGCTTCTCATGAAATCAAAACATTAGAAAATGTCATAGAAAAGCGGAATATGGCCATGGGAGCAGGGAGCCTCAAAGAACGTCAGAAAATGGAAGGAGAACTCACAGGAGCACTGAAAACTATCTTTGCTCTGTCTGAAAGCTATCCTGACTTAAAGGCAAACGGTAACTTCATGAAACTCCAGGGACAGCTTGAAACTATAGAGGGAGATATCCTCCAGTCTAGAAAATACTACAACGGTGTGGTGAGGTCCTTCAATACAAAGTGTGAAACCTTTCCAAGCCTTATTGTAGCAAAAATATTCTCATTTACACAAAAAGAGTATTTTGAAATTACAGAAGAAAAGGAGAGATCAAATGTTCAAATCAAATTTTAAATACACTCTTATTCTACTATTGATTCTGTCTGTTGGAGTCTACGGACAGGAGTACTTTACAATCGAAGATTATACTGTGGACATAAAGGTAAACGAAAACAACAGCTACAATATCCGTGAGGAGATAACAGCCAATTTTGAATCTGAAAGACATGGAATCTATCGGGATATCCCCTCTACCTACAACGGTCGAAATGTAAAAATTAACAATATTATAGTTAAGGGGTCGCCTTTTACAAAAGTAAAATCAGGAGGAGACACCAGAATAAAGATAGGTGACCCCTATAGATATGTTTTAGGGGAGAAAAAATATATTATTTCCTACGACTATACCGTGGGAGATGACCGCAACAAAGATATGGATGAATTTTATTACAATATCATAGGGGACAGATGGAATACCACAATAAAAAAAGTAAAATTCAGCATAGAAATGCCCTCGGATTTTGATAAAAGCAGAGTAAACTTTACCTCGGGTGGCAGAGGAAGCAGAGACAGCTCAGGGATAAAATACAGTGTAGAGGGAAATACAATAAAAGGGGAAACTCTGAAAACTTTGGGTCCTAGAGAAGCTTTGACAATAGCACTGCCCCTTCCCGAAGGCTATTACAGAAACACCTCGAAATTCAATGGTCCTCTAGATGTGCTAACCTACATAAATAAGTGGGCAGGGGCCTTATTTCTCACAGTCATATCCTTCGTATGGTTCTTTTTCGGAAGAGACAGAAAAATCATCGAAACAGTGGAGTTTTATCCTCCAGAGGACATCTCTCCTGCAGAAGCAGGCTACATGATAGATGGTTCAGTAGATACCAAAGATGTCACCTCCCTTCTTTTTTACTGGGCTGAAAAGGGATATATTGAAATAGAAGAGGAAGATTCTGATGGTATGCTTGAAATGTTATTGGGAAAGGACTACATTTTTACAAAACTAAAAGACAGAAAAGATGCACCTTATTATGAGACTATGATGTTTAATGAACTATTTTATAAATATGGTGACGGCCAAAAGGTGAGGCTCTCATCTCTTAGAAATAATTTTTATAAAATAACAAATAAGGTAAAAAGCATCATAAAAAAGCACAAGGCTCTTAAAACCCAGACTCTGTATACAGAAATGAGCAAAAATCTTTCTGCTGTTATGAAGGGGCTGGCTATACTTCCTGTATTTTTAGAAAGTTACACCAGATTCTATGCTATGACTGGAGATCTTTATATCAGCATCCCCTTTGCAGGAGCTATCTCCCTATTAATTTTCGGTGTTACAGAAAAAATCATAAAATTTATAATGAATTTTGAATTAAAAAGAGAGGATATGAAACTCAGACTCACAAGAAAAATAATGAATTTAATACCTTTAATTATTATAACCTTCGTATTTTTCAATATATTTAGAATGGCAAATTTCAGTGCTCTTTTCAGTGCAGTTGATTTTGTGATAAAATCTATAATTTTTATTATCTCATTTGTACTTGCAGAATTCACACTCAAAAGAACAGAATACGGCACAGAAATTTTGGGTAAATTAAAAGGGTTCAGAAACTTTTTAATACATGCCGAAAAGAGTAGACTAGAAACTTTAGTAAAGAAAAATCCACAGTATTATTACAACATACTGCCCTATGCAATAGTTCTAGGAGTTACAAATGTATGGGCGGATAAATTTCACGGTATCGCTAG
This sequence comes from uncultured Ilyobacter sp., assembly GCF_963663625.1. Classification (NCBI taxonomy): domain Bacteria; kingdom Fusobacteriati; phylum Fusobacteriota; class Fusobacteriia; order Fusobacteriales; family Fusobacteriaceae; genus Ilyobacter; species uncultured Ilyobacter sp. Next base: position 1,211,055 of record NZ_OY760437.1, read on the forward strand.
CAAACCGCCTCGTTGGTATAGGGGGTATAGAGGCTTTTCAACCCACTCTTTTATCAACGATATAAATCAGTCGATAAGTTCTATAGGAAACACAATGAGCTCAAGACCTGGTTCATCATCTTCTATCGGAGGGTCCTCTGGAGGAGGTTCAGGAGGGGGGGGCGGTGGAAGTTGGTAGTATGGAACTAAAATCTTAAAAAATCGGAAGAGATTGCAGCTTCGAAAGAATTTAATTTCATACACTTGGATACCTTCAGCTTTCAGGCCCCTGGCTTTTACCAAAGTAACGGCTATAAAATATTTGGAACCCTGGATGGGTATCCAGACTAGGTCAAAAGGTATTTTCTCAATAAAAAAATTAATTTATAAGCAAAGAGGCTCCTACAGTATACATATCCATACTATAGGAGCCTCTTTCAGGATTTCTATGACTTAGCTAAACTTTTTTTCGCAGACTTTTATCAGTCTAAATATCTCTTCAATATTTTTTTCCACAAAAATACCGGCTCTCTCTTTATTCATTGCATCATCAAGAGATATAGGATAATTTATTGTAGAAAAAAATGCATCTAAACCATGGTCGTGCATAGCTCCTGCATCATCTGCGATACAACCCGCTATTGCTATTACAGGAACGCCCTTCTCTCTGGATAATCTAGATACACCCATAGGTGCCTTGCCCATGATAGACTGAAAGTCTATCCTTCCTTCACCAGTAATTACAAAGTCTGCACCCTCTATACTCTCAGCCAGACCCACCTCTTGAAGGATTATGTCTATCCCAGGCTTCAGTTCACCACCTAGGAATGCCACAAACCCTCCTCCTAAACCTCCTGCTGCACCTGCTCCAGGTATATTTTCTACATCTTTTCCAGTCTTCTCCTTCAGAGTCAATGCCAGTTTTTTTAGAGATGAATCCAGGTATTCCACCATTTCATCATCGGCTCCTTTTTGTCTGCTGTATACATGAGCAGCTCCTCTAGGACCATAGAAAGGGTTATCCACATCACAGGCTATAGAAAATTGGCACTTATCAAGACCTTCTACGGCTCCGGTAGAATCTATCTCAGCTACTTTTTCCATTATCTCTCCACCGTACCCTAGAATTTCTCCATTCTTATCCAGAAATTTATACCCCAACCCCTGCATCATTCCAAGACCTGCATCATTTGTAGCACTTCCCCCTATACCTATTATGAACTCTCTGCATCCCTTCTCAATAGCATCTTTGATAAGTTCTCCTGTCCCGTATGTCGTGGCTCTTCTGAGATCTCTTTCCTCAGGTTGCAGGAGCGGCAGTCCAGAGGCCTCTGCCATCTCAATGACAGCCACATTATTTCCCATTATCCCATATCTGGCATTTATCAGTCTCATTAGAGGGTCATGCACTTTTACATTTACAAATTGTCCTTTTGTTCCCTCTACAAGGGATTCTACAGTCCCTTCTCCACCGTCTGCAATAGGTACTTTTTTTACCTCTGCATCTTTATATACTTTTTTTACTCCATTTTCTATTATCTGCCCAAGTTCAAATGAGCTGAGGCTTCCCTTAAAGGAATCTATAGCCACTACAACTTTCATTCTATCTCCTCCTACTTTGTGTGCAATCTGATCTCATTGGCAAAAGGGCAGCCTTTAAGCTGCCCTTTTTTATAATTTGAATAATATAGTTCTAGCTTCGCAAGGTTTTAGTTTTTCTATCTTTACTCTATTTTCTTGGTAAGATATATCGCCTATAACCTCTTCATTAAGGTTTCCTGTTTTTACTTCTTTGAGCTCTCTGTTGAACACAAGAATCTCGTCTATCTCTCTGTCTCTGTAAGGGTTGAAAATTCTCACTACAAGATATTCATTATCTTCAGATATTTTTACTACACTTAGCCCGGCCTTCCCTTCAGCTTCAAACAGACTGTAGTTTACAGGGGTCTTTACATCTTCTAGGTTTAGCTTCATAGCATCATAAGGAATCTTATTATATACATCATAAGATGTCGTATAATCCTTGGCAGCCTTAAATGTTTCACCGTCTAATGTAGATCCTTTATGAGTGTATATAGAAAATTCATAGGTCTGTTTTCCTAGCATCTGAGAATCAGGTGTCGGAAGTTTTATTCCTGAAGGTCTTCCTGGTCTGTAGTACAGTTCTTCCTTACCGAGAACCCCTATACCTCTCATTAGGGTAATAGCAAGAGTATCATATCCCTCACCTATAATCTCATACTCTCTGAGACCATTAGTAAGAACTGATAGTCCTTCTTCACTATTATGAAGTCCCACAAGGCTCATCATAGAGTAGATGCTTACAGGCATCTCTTTCCAGTTTTCTTTTTCCCACACTTCCATAGCCGTATCATGTACAGATCTCTCTATAGATCCGAACTGCTGGTCAGCAACCGAAACAGAAGATTCATAAGGAGTAGGAAGATGCATTCTCACTCTGTGATCTGAAACATTGTTGTCTATAGTAACTTTGATGTCTACTCTTTTCTGACCTTTCTTCAGAGATACTTCCACTTCAAAGTCATTATAAGAGTTTATTATCTTCTTTTTTCTGTCCTCTAGGTTCTGAGGCAGATCAAGTCTGTATTTTATTACAGCCTTCTCTTCAAGTCCAAGGCTTACTATCTCTATATCAGCCTCTATACCTTCGTTTGTTATGATCATCTCTTCTTTAGGTCTTAGCGGTGAGTAGTCATACTCATCTCCGTCATCTGATCCCTCTTCTAGGAGAAGAAGATTTTTATACTCTCTGCCTAACTCTTTGTCTAGTACATTGATTGTACCGTTTTTATTGAATGTCACTGTATAAAACTCATTTTCAAGGTCTTCCTTTACTGATGGCTTTATAGCTGAATTTTCACCATCTACCTTAGAGATATATAACGTCTCATATCCCATAGCAGGAACTGTTGCTTCAAACTGAATCTCATATTCCATAAACGGTTCGTATACTCCATAGTGAACGATCTGTCTGTCGATTAACCCTGGATCGATCTCTTTTTTAGAAATTACATTGTATTTTACATCATTTCCGTTGTAATCCTTTAAACTAAAGTCATTAGCTCTTATTCTTACAGTGGCATCTACAACTCTCTCTACCCTATTTGGAAGTAGATTGTATACTACCAGTTTATCTGCTCCGTCTTTAGCAGGAGAGTGGTCAGCTATCTTTCTCTTGTAATGAATGATAAGACTTTCCACCTTGTCACTTGCCAGTATAAATCTTTCTAGAATCTCCCTGTGCACCTTGTCACTGCAGCAGCATCCGATACTGTCATGAGCATGGTTTTTCATGATTAGTTTCCATATATGCTCTATCAGTCCGTGATGATACTCAAATCCAAGAGTGCTTGCAACAGCAGCAAGTGGCTCAAGTACATTTGTAATTCTGTATTCCAGTTTTGCATGAATATCTTTTATATCCATTCTGGTAGAAGATATAGATCTGTGAATTCTCATGTACTTACCGTCTATGAACTCTCCTCTTATTGTATCTAGTTCCTCTTTGTTCTTGAGTATGTCATCGTAAACATTGTCAAAGTTACTCATAAAGAATTCATGGTCTGGATACATTTCATTGAGGGTATCCATTACCTCAAATATATCCTTTTGCAGAGGCATCTGATCATGTCCATTTGGAAGAATAAGTGCTTCTCCAGTTGCTCCATGCTCTAATACCTTGAGATAGGTATCTAGTCTTTTCTTAAGTCCGGCTTTATCTGTGGGAAGATACTTACCTATTGCATAGCCTAGAGGCATGATCTGGTTCAATACCTTGCTTCCGTCTAGACTTTCCCAGTAAAATTCAGTTTTATCAGTTCCGTGTCTTTCAGAACATCCTCTCCAGAACATGCTCTTGTCAATGTTGAAACCATTGAATATCTGTGGAAGCTGCTCACTTTGTCCGAAAGAATCCGGGATATATCCGATTGACATATGAGACCCAAACTCTTTGCAGTCCTTGATTCCGTAAAGCAGGTTTCTAGTTATAGATTCTCCGTTTACAACTATAGAATCTGTCTGAGAATACCAAGGACCGATGATCAGTTTTCCAGATTGTACAAGGGCTTTGATTCTATCTTTATTTTCAGGTTTTATGGCAAAATAGTCTTCCAGTATCGCTGTCTGACCGTCCAGTACATAATACTTATATTCAGGGTCTGTTTCCAGCCTGTCCAGTATCTCCTCCATGTTGTTTAAGAGCAGTATTCTTGATTCTTCCGTTGTGAAGTACCATTCTCTGTCCCAGTGCATATGGGGAACTACATGTACCTTATATTTTTTCATAATTACTCTCCTTATTTATTAGACAAAAGTGTTTATATTGTGTGGGCGTTTTCCATATGTGCTTGTTGCTTCAGTAAATTGTGTTTTTTAGTTCTTAAAGCTGTTAGAACAGCTGTGGATATGACAGTTCCTACAAGAGCTGCTCCAAGCCAGATTCCAGCTTCTGTCATTTTTGAAAGTTTTCCTGCTTCTAGTACAAACATAGATATTATACCTGCTCCAGGAACCTGTAGACCTATTCCTGTTGCTGCTACCATGGCACCAGTAACTGCAGTACCTACTACGAATGAAGGAATAACTCTGAACGGATCTTCTATCATAAGTGGGATAGCTCCCTCAGTAATACCTGCAAGTCCTAAAATCCAAGTCGAGTTTCCGCACTGAATCTCCTCTTCAGAGTAAAGGTGAGGTCTTATTTTTGTAGCCAAAGTTGTTGTAAATGCCGATACCATTTTACAAGAAGCAAATGTTGCATACGGCATGAAGTTTCCGTTTGCCATAGATCCTACACAGAATGCGTAAGCCGCTTTATTGACAGGTCCTCCAAGGTCAAATGAAACCATTGCTCCGATTATTGCTCCGAGAAGCATTGCATTTCCACCAGATAGACCGTCAAGGTAATTTGTAAGACCAGTATTTAGAGCTGCCACAGGTTTTCCTACTACGAATAACATAAGTGACCCTGCTACTAGTGTACCGATTACAGGATAAAGATAGAAAGTAAAGAATCCATTTAAGTGCTGAGGACCTCTTACATTTTTCTTGACCCATTTCATTGTATAACCGGCGATGAAACCTCCTGCGATACCACCCAAGAATCCACTATTAATAAGGTTGGCTGCCAGTCCCGCTGCAAATCCAGGCCCAAGTCCAGGTTTATCTGCTAGAGAAAACGACACATAAGCTGCAAGTACAGGAACCATCAGTGTTCCTAACATTCCACCAGAAAGCTTTCTATACATCCATAGCCAAGACCCTTCCTGACCATAAAGTTCCTGAAGACCAAATATCTCCTTTACAAGAACTGCTATTGCAAGTACAGTACCTCCCGCTACTATTAGAGGAACTATATGTGATATCCCGTTTAGAAGTGCTTTCTTAGCCTCTTCTCCAGCTGACATCTCTTTTCTAGGAGTAGAACTTCTTTTAGCTGCAGTTCTTCCCTCTTTTCCTACCTCTAGAGCTTCTTTTATGATCTCTTCTGCTCTTCTCAAAGGATCTGCTACCGATGTCTCCACTGCAGGGATTCCGTCAAATCTGTCTGCTTCCTTTACTGCTACTTCCACAGCAAATATAGCAGCGTGGGCCTTATTTAGGTCTTCATCTGAAATTCTTCCCTCTATACCCATGGCTCCTTGTTTTTCTACTACTACTTTTACTCCTAGTTTTCTCCCGGCCTTTTCTAAAGCCTCTGCCGCCATATAAGTATGTGCTATTCCTGCAGGACAAGCTGTTACTGCAACTATTGTCTTTGCATCCTCAGCCATTACTTCTTCTGACTTTTCTGTATCTTCGCCTATATTGAGCTTTTCTATAAATTCCTTTGGATTTTTTGATTTTACAAGGTCTTCTCTGAAATCATCATCTGCCAGCTTTGTAGTAAGCTTAGCTAAAAGGTCTACATGTGTGCTTCCCTCTTCTGATTTTGGGATGGCAAGCAGAATTACAAGGTTTACATCTTCATCGTCTAAAGTTTCCCATTCCATTTCATTTTTAAGAGTCGCCACTACGAAAGATGCTTCTTTTACTGCATCTGATTTACCGTGCGGTATAGCCAGCCCTTCTCCGATTCCAGTAGCTCCTACAGCTTCTCTGTCCATTACTGCAGTGTAAAACTCTTCCTTCGAAGTTATTTTACCTTCGTCATAAAGCTTTTGGATAAAAACATCTAGTATCTCTTTTTTGTTTTTAAAATCAGCATTCAAAAATATAAGATTCTCATTTGTTAAAGTTCTTAAATCCATGATCTCCTCCTTAATTTAACATGTATATACAAGTGAAAGGCTTAAAAAAAATCAACTGCCAGGCGTCCTGTATATACAACAAACATTGTTAAAAAAAATGACCTCTTTCTGGTCTCTCAGTTTACTTTGTTAACACTATGATATATTCTATTTCTATTTTTGTCAACTTTTTGTTAATTTTTTTTAAAATTTTTTATTGTAAAAATTAACAAAAGAACACAGGAAAGAGTTAAAAATTCTTTCCTGTGTTTTTTGTTATCTGAAGAAACCTGTACTTGGTCTGATTATAATATAATTTTGTGTACTCAAATATTGACCTGTCTTCCAATATAGAGATAAGTTCGATTTTAAACACTGTCATATTTTTATCTAAGGAAAGGTCCTGCCTTATTTTATTTTCTGGTATTACCGGGATATACTCTTTTATCATCTCTTCTATCCGGTGTCCCTTTTCTCTTAGATAATCATATTTTGATTTTTGTACATGCTCAATGGTAAGATCAGGAGATATGTAGGCGGGCATATAAGTAACCTCTAAAATAACAGGTTCGTTATTTATATGACGTATTCTCTCTATATAGAACACGTCATCTTTAGTTGTTATTCCAAGCTTTCCTGCCACCTCTTCACTTGGCTTTATGAGTTCAAAGGCCTTGACATCTGTTCTCGGCACCTTTCCTGTCCTTCTTACCCTCTTTGTAAATCCTATCACCTCATCAAGATAGACTATATCTCTGTTCTCCTTGTCTTTTACATAGGTTCCCTTTCCCTTTACCTTGTAGAGATAACCCTTTGTAACCAAAGTATCTAAGGCTTTTCTGGCAGTCATTCTGCTCACAGAGAAGCTTTCTGCTAGCTGGTTTTCAGACGGTACTTTCTCATCAGGCTTATACTGACCTTTAGTCACTCCGTCTAGTATAAATTTCTCTATTTTTTCATGTTTTGTCAACAAATTTGTTTCCCCCTTTATAAAAAGGATTTCAATATATCTAGTTTCCCATCTATACAAACTTCAAGCCCTGCTGGAATGAAATAAGTGTCTCCTTTTTTAGCAGAATACTCTTTTCCTGAGTGGATAATTTTACCCTCTCCATCTAAAATTGAATATACTCTGAAATTAGGGCTTAGCTTATCATTGTAAATCCCTTCTATCTGCAGTCTGTCGATATTAAAATACTGACATCTAACTATCTCTTCCTTCACTGCCCCGTCTAGGATGATTCTTTCTCTTGTCTCCACAGTGGATATTTCAGGATGTTCGTCAAATTTTATAACATCTGCAGCCTTGTCTATATGGAGCTCTCTCTTCTCTCCGTCTATAAATCTGTCAAAATCATAAATTCTGTAAGTAGTGTCTGAATTCTGCTGAACTTCGCATATTACCACAGATCCCTCTAAACTTGCATGTACTAGACCTGGCTTCACATAGATGCAGTCCCCTTTTTTCACAGAGATTACATTAAACATGTCGTCAAAATTTCCAGCCTTGGCTTTTTCTGTAAACTCTTCTTTTGTCATTCCCTCTTTAAGTCCCATTATGAGCTGGGCATCATGGCTGGCATCTATTATATACCAAGCCTCAGATTTACCAAACTCTTTTTCTACTCTCAAGGCATAGTCGTCACTGGGGTGCACCTGTACAGAAAGTCTGTCATTTACATCAAGATATTTTATAAGAACAGGAAACTTTCCGTTAAATCTACAGTAGACCTCTTTTCCTATAAGTTCCTCTCCTAGACTCTCCATTAGTTCCTCAAGGCTTTTACCCTTTAAAGATCCCTCTTCTACATAGGACATCCCGTTTTTGTGAGAGCTCACTTCCCACGACTCTCCTATTTTTTTATTTTCAGGAAGCTCCATATCGAGGACGTCTTCAAAAGCTCTTCCTCCCCATATTTTTTCGATAAAACATTTTTTAAATTTTAATGGATACATTTTATCCCTCCTCTTTTTTAATTACATTATACTTAAATTCTATAAACTTGTCTATACAGGATTGTTTTTATTTATCCTTCATTAAAAGGAAAGTTTCCTTAATATCTAATCTATATTAGGAAGAGGTGGTTGCATGGAATGGAAAAATATACAGCTAGAAGACAGAGAGAGACTCAATGAATTTTTACAGGGGAGGTTTCAGACAGGAGACCTTACATTTACAAACCTTTTCATATGGAGAATTGGAAAAAATCTGAAATACAGAATTATAGATGATATCTTGTATATAAAGGGAATAGAGGATGATAGAGAATTTTACTACGTCCCCCTCCAAAAACATGGAGATTTCAGAAAAATAAAAAAAGAGATATCAGTTCTTGTTAAAAACGGTGCAGTTATACGTGCCGTTCCCGAAGGTGTGAGAATACTCCTTGATAACTATTTTTTATTCAAGGAGGAGAGAGACAGATTTGACTATCTTTATAGTATAGAGGACCTTATCAATCTCAAGGGCAGAAAATTTCATAATAAAAAAAACCTGGTAAATAAATTTGAAAAAATCTATGAATTTTCATATGAAAAAATAAACAATGAAAATATAAAAGATGTAATTGAATTTGAGGAAAAATGGTGTCAGGAAAGAAAGTGCAGCATCTACAAGGGACTTGATAAAGAGAGCCTCGGCATAAGAGATATCTTTGAAAATTATGAGGTTCTTCAACTAAAAGGGGGACTTATAAGAGTTCACGGAGATATAGCAGCTTTCTCCATTGGGGAGGAGATTACTCCAAATACAGTACTGATACATATAGAAAAGGGGGATATAAAATATCAGGGAGTGTATCAAGAGATGAACAGAGTTTTTCTCAAAAAAGAATTTTCCCATTTGGAGTATGTCAACAGAGAAGAGGACCTTGGTATCGAGGGGATAAAAAAAGCCAAGGAGTCTTATAACCCTGTAATGCTTTTAAAAAAATATATCATTTTAGACGAAAAAGATCTCAAAATTGAAAAATAATTCAAAAAATGTTAGAATACCATGGAAATTCTAAAATTGGAGGGTAAAAAAATGGTTATAAAACCTAAAATCAAGGGAAGTCTTGCACTTAACTGTCATCCTATAGGATGTAAAGAGGAAGTCCTAAGTCAGATAAAATACGTTGAAAATTCTAAAAAATACAAGGGTGCCAAAAAAGTTCTGATATTAGGAGCCTCGTCTGGATACGGCCTTGCAACTAGAATATCTCTGGCTTTTGGAGGCCCGGAAGCAGATACTATAGGGGTTTCCTTTGAGAGAGAAGGCACTGCCAAAAAAGTAGGCAGTGCTGGATGGTACAGCAACATCTGGTTCAAAGAAGAGGCAGAAAAAAAAGGCCTTATTGCAAAAAATATCATTGGAGATGCCTTTTCTCACGATATGAAAAAAGATGTAATAAAATATATCAAAGAGGAATTCGGAGGAAAAATAGATCTTCTGGTATACTCTCTAGCTTCAGGTGTGAGAACCGATCCTGATACCAAGGAGGTCTACAAGTCAAACTTAAGACCACAGGGAGAATCTCTCACTGGATTTACCTTTAATGTAGAGAAAGAGTGTATGGAGGAGGTAACTCTTCCCCCTGCCACAGAAGAAGACCTCACTAATACTGTAAAGGTAATGGGAGGAGAAGACTGGGAACTGTGGGTAAAAGCACTGATCGAAGCTGATGTTGTTTCTAAAGGATTCAAGACTTTGGCCTATTCATACATAGGTCCTGCTGTAATGGAGGGGATCTACAGACACGGGACCATAGGTTCTGCCAAAGAGCACCTTGAAAAAACTGCACGTGACCTTAATCAAGTTTTAAAGGAAGAAAAATCAGGAGAAGCTTATGTTGCAGTAAATAAAGCTATAGTTACAAAGGCTAGTGCATACATCCCTATATTCCCACTATATGCCTCTGCCCTCATGAAAGTCATGGAGGAAAAGGGTATAGAGGAAAACGCTATAGAGCACACTCACAGACTCTTTGCAGATATGGTTTACGGAGACAAACCTGAATTTGACTCTGAAAAAAGAATGAGACCTGATTCCTGGGAACTAAGGGAAGATGTACAGGAAGAAGTATTAGAGATATATAAGAAAGTTACCGAGGACAATTTTAAAGAACTTACAGATTTTGATAAATATAAAACAGAATTCCTAAAATTAAATGGTTTTAAAGTAGACGGAGTTGACTATGAAGAAGATGTTGATTTAGAGAAATTAGCTGAGCTCAAACCTTAAATTATTTTATTAAGAAAGTCCTTACTGGGGCTTTCTTTTGCTTTAGATCAAATAATAAAAATAACAAAAGGATATTTTAAAAAAAGTCGTATTTATTTTAGTGGGTTATTTTTATGAAAATGAATTTCTACAGGGGGTAAAACTATAAAAATACATTGCATGAGATTAACAGAAGGAGATGATATAAAAAAATCCATAACCGAATACTTAGCAGAAAAAAATATACTGGCAGGAGTAGTCCTTTCCTCTGTAGGTTGTGTTATACAGGGCAGGATAAGATTAGCAGATGGTAAGACCGTAAGAGAATTTCAGAAAAATTTGGAGATATTATCTATCAATGGGACTCTATCTCTAAATGGAAGTCACCTTCATATCTCATACGGTGACAAGGAGGGTGTTGTTTACGGGGGACATCTAGTTGAAGAAAATATAGTTAATACAACTTGTGAACTTATTATAGGAGAATTCTTCCAATATTCTTTCAATAGAATTTTTGATGAGAAAACAGGGTATAAGGAAATTGAGATAATTGAGAGGAGATGAATGCTATGTCAGGTAAGGGGCATGTCACAAAACATGATATAGAGATGTATCTGTGTGAAAAAATTTCCAAAAGAAAACTTAAAGTACTTAAAGATAAATTTAAAAAAGAGATTTCATTAGAAAAAGAGGAGCTAGAAAAATACCGTCAGATTTATGAAGAGTATGTCTATAAAGATGAATTAAGAATTTATAAGGAAAGAAATGAAAAAAATATTGAAATTTTAGATGCTCTCCAAAAAATATTCCCAGAGGATATTGAATTATCTAAATTAAGTATTTAAGCTGTGACAGAAGCCACAGCTTTTTTTCATAATACTATCTTATCTGCGTTTATTGAGCCTATATCGTGAGATCCAGTCAGAATCATTCCCTGATAAAGCTGAGATTTTATAGTTTCTAATATAGTTTTTACTCCTTCCTGCCTTCCACCTATAGATCCCCAGATAATTGGCCTGCCTAATAAAACTCCTTTGGCACCCAATGCTATATATTTTATGATGTCAGCTCCCTCCCTAACATTTCCGTCAGCAAGAACCACTACATCCTCTCCTACGGCCTTTACTATATCGCTTAGGACCTCACAAGGTGCCAAAGTATGGTTTAAGACCCTTCCACCATGATTTGACACTACTATTGCCGCGGCTCCAGCTCCTACACATATTTTTGCTTCCTCAACTGAGAGAACTCCCTTTACTATAAAAGGCAGTTCTGTAGATGAAACCAGCTCCTTTAGCTCCTCTGGAGTTTTCGGGCCTACAGGCTGACCAAAAAGCTTCATTGTCACAAGTCCTGCTCCATCTATATCCACACCTACGGCGAGTGACCCTGCTTCTTCTGCCATTTTTATTCTGGTAATGATCTCACTGTTTTCTCTAGGCTTTATTATAGCTATTCCTTTCCCGCCTGATTTTTTCAGAGCCTCTATCCCGTGAATATAGCAGTTAGCATCTCCTGTATCTCCTATCATTGCTATGGTCCCGGCATCCATCGAACCAAACACCACATCATTTATATATTCTTGGTCGGAAACACTTCCACCCATATTAAATTTTGTTCCTGTAATAGGAGCTGTTATAACCGGAATGGATAATTTTTCACCAAAAATGGTGAAAGAAGTGTTCGGATTCGTTGCACTATGGAGAGTCTTCATGGACAATTTAATGTTCTTTAATTTTTTAAAGCTTCTTTTGAAAGATTCTCCTGTTCCTGCTCCGCCCATTCCCGGAACTTGACCGGCACACCAAACTCCGTTGCACTCAGTGCACAAGTTGCAAAACCCCTTCATCTTCCCTCTAGCGTTTGATCTTACTTCTCTTAGTTCCATATACCCTCCCTAAATTAGTGTAAAAATGATGTTAAAAAAAGTTAAAAAACAAAAGAATTCCTCAAAAAAAGTTTATCCTATAGAATAAATTATGTCAAATATCAAAAAAAATTAGTAAAAACATCCTTTAATATTTACAGTAAAATTATAGTTTTAAGCTTAACTGTGTTCTAATGAAGCGCAGTTGTTCTAAAAAAACACGTTGACAAATTTTATGGGATGATGTAGTGTTAAATTAACGTTGTGATTAATTTTTACAACTATAAAATATTTAATCGAATTAAAGAGGAAGCTAAAATTATTAAATGGTACCGACTTAGTCAATAATTTAATTTTGTACTTTAAATAAAATATTAATTAAAAAAATATTTAAGAGGGAGTGATTTTTAAATGGTAAGCAGAACGGTGGAAATAAAAAATGAAACTGGTTTACATACAAGACCTGGTAATGAGTTTGTAACTATGGCAAAAACTTTTGAATCAAAGATAGAGGTTGAAAATGAGGCTGGTAAAGTTGTAAAAGCAACTTCTCTTCTAAAGGTTCTTTCTCTAGGAATAAAAAAAGGTGCTAAAATAACTGTTCATGCAGAAGGAACAGATGCTGATGAAGCCGTTGAACAACTAGCGACTCTTTTGTCAAATTTAAGAGACTAATTTAAAATAAAATTTGAAATTAGAGGGTACTTTGTACCTTCTAATTTTTCGATAGTATCACTAATAACTTGATGAAGAAGGAGAGTTACAGATGAGAAAATTTATCAAGGGGATAGATGCCTCCCCAGGAGTTGCGATAGGTAAGGTATACCTGCATAAAGAAATAGAACTTGTAATTAATACAGGAAATATAGAGGATATCGAAAAAGAAAAGGAAAAACTTATCACCTCGAGAGATAAATCAAAAGAACAGCTTATCGAAATAAGAAAAAAAACAGCCGTTAAATTAGGTGAAGACAAAGCTTCTATTTTCGATGGTCACATAACTCTTTTAGAAGATGAGGATCTATTTGACGAAGTTGTAGAACTTATAGAAGATGAAGAGATCTCTGCAGAGAATGCTTTGTCACGTGGGATAGAATCTTATTGTGAAATGCTTGGAAACCTAGAAGATGAGTACCTCAGAGAAAGAGCTGCTGACTTAAGAGACATCGGTAACAGATGGCTACACAATATACTAGGACATGAAATGGGAGACCTTAGTTCCCTTCAGCCTAATACAGTTATTATAGCTAAAGATCTGACTCCTTCTGACACTGCGCAGATAGACCTTGAAAATGTTCTTGCATTTGTAACTGAGATCGGCGGAAGAACAGCTCATTCATCTATTATGGCCAGATCATTGGAAATCCCTGCAGTTGTAGGGACCGGAGACGTCTGCAGTCATGTAAATGGTGGAGAGTCTATCATAGTAGATGCCACGACAGGAGATATAATAATTGACCCTTACATCGAAGAGCTCTCACAGTATGAAAAAAAGAGAGAGGCTTTTATCGCCGAAAAAGAAGAACTCAAAATGCTTTTAGACAAAGAGGCCGTTTCTGTAGACGGTACAAAAGTAGATATGTGGGGGAATATAGGAAGCCCTAATGATCTGGCGGGATTACACAGAAATGGTGCAGAGGGGATAGGTCTTTACAGAACAGAGTTTCTTTTTATGAATAACGACAGATTCCCTACTGAAGATGAACAGTTTGAAGCGTATAAAACTGTAGTTGAATCTTTAGAAGGTAAACCTGTAACAATAAGAACTATGGATATAGGGGGAGACAAGGCCCTTTCCTATATGGAACTTCCAAAAGAAGAAAATCCATTTTTAGGATGGAGAGCACTAAGAGTATGTCTAGACAGAAAAGATATATTAAAAACTCAATTCAGAGCACTTTTAAGAGCATCTGCTTTTGGATATGTAAAGATCATGCTTCCTATGATAATATCCCTTTATGAGGTAAGACAGGCAAAAGTTATTTTAGAAGAGTGTAAGACAGAATTAAGAGAAGAGGGAGTAGCATTTGACGAAAATATTCAATATGGTATAATGGTGGAGACTCCTGCCGTTGCCATGAGAGCCAAATATTTTGCAAAAGAGGTAGATTTCTTCTCTATCGGTACAAATGATCTTACTCAGTATACCCTTGCTGTCGACAGAGGAAACGAAAACATCGCACATCTTTATGATCCATTCAACCCTGCTGTACTTCAGGCAATAAAAATGGCCATTGACGGAGCTCATGAAGAGGGAATCACTATATCTATGTGTGGTGAGTTTGCCGGGGACGAGAGAGCCACTGCTGTGTTGTTTGGAATGGGACTAGATGCATTTTCAATGTCTGCCATCTCAATACCTAGAATAAAGAAAAACATCATGAAATTAGATAAAAAAGAGTGCGAGTCCTTAGTTGAAAGACTTTTAGATATGGGTACTGCTGAGGAGATAAAAACTGTTATTGCAGAATTTAATTCAGCTAAATAATTTTTAATAACTTTTCCTCCCTGTAAAGGGAGGATTTTTTATTTTTTGCTTCTTGGTCCAAGTTTTTTTGACTGTTTTTGGTGCTTTATGTGAATTTATTGACTTTTTTTGATTGCTTTTAAATGAATTTGGTTGATTTTTTTAAAAAAATAATGTATATTTTAAATAAGGAGTTGATAAGATGTTGAGTCGAGAAAGGTATGACATAATATTAAATCTTTTGAAAAGCAAAGAGATCGTGAAAATGAAAGAGTTCGTAGAAACTTTAAACATTTCAGAGTCAACAATCAGACGAGATTTAAGTTATTTAGAAGAACACAGACTCCTTAAAAGAGTCCACGGCGGGGCTACCCTCCCTGAAAATTCTTATGAAGCTGATTTTAACACTAAAAATATTCAGAATAAATTTGAAAAAGATAAAATAGGGGAAACTGCTTCTAAAATTGTTCTAGATGGAGAATGCATCTTCATAGATGCAGGGACAACCACAGAAAGAATGATAAAGTACCTCCAAGGTAAAAATGTCACCGTAGTAACAAACGGGGTAACCCACATACCAGAACTGATGAAATACAGTATAAGAGCCTACCTGACGGGAGGAAGGATAAAAAATACAACAGGGGCTCTCGTAGGTGTAGAGACAATTGAATCACTAAAAAAATACAATTTCAACAAGTGTTTTATCGGGGTCAACGGCATAGATTTAAAAACTGGATATACTACACCTGATATAGAAGAGGCTGAGATAAAGAGAGAGGTAATAAAAAAATCTCAGAAATCCTACATTCTTGCTGATTACAAGAAGTTTGGCAAGACCTCTTTCGTCTCATTCGGAAAGCTTGAAGACAGCACGATAATAACAGATAGGCTTCCAGCGGAAGAATATCGAAAACAAACTAAAATAAAGGAGTGTTAGTTATGATATATACACTTACTCTAAATCCATCTTTAGACTATATAATTCAGTTGAATTCTTTTGAGGAAGGAAGGGTGAACATAAGCAATAGCGAGCATAAACTTCCAGGCGGGAAAGGAATAAATGTGAGCCAGGTTTTAAAAAATCTAGGGCACGAATCTGTTGCTCTAGGTTTTTTAGGAGGATTTACAGGGGACTTCATACACGTTGAACTTCTAAAACAAAATATAAAATGTGATTTTATAAAGTTAGAAGGCGATACCCGTGTAAATGTAAAGATGAAAAGCGGCAATGTCGAAACAGAGATAAACGGAAACTCCCCTGAAATATCCCAGGATAAAAAAGAGGAGCTTTTTAAACAGCTAGAAACCTTAAAAGATGGAGATATTTTAGTAATGGCAGGCAGCGTGCCCTTATCTCTTGAAAGTGACATCTACAAGAAAATCATGGCAGGTCTTCCAACAGGCGTCAAAGTAATATTAGATACAAAGGGAAAGGCTTTGGGAGAGGCAGTAAAATCAGGGCCATATCTGATAAAACCAAACCATCATGAGTTAGAAGAGCTATTTGATATTAAAATTCAAAATAAGAATGAGATGATTGAGTACGGAAAAAAACTTCAGAAATTGGGTGCAAAAAATGTGGCTATATCAATGGCTGGAGATGGTGCCTTCCTTATAACTGAAAATTCAGTATATTTTGGAAATGTACCTAAAGGGATTGTACAAAATTCCGTCGGCGCAGGAGACTCAATGGTAGCAGGATTTACCGCTGGAATATCAGAGGGACTAAATATAGAGACGTGTTTTAGCATGGGGATAGCAGCTGGAAGCGCATCTGCATTTTCAAAAAATCTATGCACCCTGTCAGAAGTAAAAAAATTGCTTAAAGATATAAAAATAGAAAAAATAAATTAGTGAGGTGAGAAAATGAAAATTTTAGACTTATTAGAAAAAGATACTATGGTTATGGACTTAAAGGGTACATCAAAAGAAGCTGTTATTGACGAGCTTGTAGACGCTCTCGATAAAGCTGGAAAATTAAATGATAAAGCAGCTTACAGAGAAGCTATCTTAAAAAGAGAATCTCAATCTTCCACCGGACTTGAGGAGGGTATCGCTATCCCCCATGCTAAAGTGGCGGCAGTTAAAACACCTGCTCTTGCTTTTGGCCTTCATAAATCAGGAGTAGATTATGATGCTCTTGATGGGGAACCTTCAAATCTGTTTTTCATGATTGCTGCATCAGAGGGCGCCAGCGATTCTCATATAGAAACCCTTACAAAACTAACTACCTCGCTTCTTGATGATGACTTCAGAAAAGCCTTGCTAAAAGCAGAAACAAAAGATGAGGTAATGTCTATAATATCAGAAAAAGATGCAGAAGAAGAGATCGTAGAAGAAGAAAATGTAATGACCTCCACTGAAAATGGATTTTTACTTGCTGTAACTGCCTGCCCTACAGGAATTGCCCATACATATATGGCTGCTGATTCTATCAAGAAAAAAGCTGAAGAGATGGGTGTAAAAATAAAAGTAGAAACAAACGGATCCACTGGTGTAAAAAATACATTGACCCAAGAGGAAATAAATAAAGCAACAGCTATAATTGTAGCTGCTGATAAAAAAGTTGAGATGGATAGATTTGATGGAAAGCACCTTTTGGAAGTCCCTGTTAAAGAAGGTATAAGAAATCCTGAAGGTCTTATAAAAAAGGCACTGAGTAAAGATATCCCTTTATACAAGTCTGCAGGCGTTAAAGGCGCTGCCTCTTCAGGCGGAGAAAGAAAAGGATTCTACAGACATCTTATGAACGGTGTTTCTAATATGCTTCCATTCGTTGTAGCAGGTGGAATACTTATAGCTGTATCCTTCATGTTCGGAATAAAAGCCTTTGATCCTAATGACCCTTCATTCAGTCCTATAGCAAAATTCCTTATGGATGTCGGTGGAGGAGGTGCCTTTGCCCTTATGATACCTATCCTAGCTGGATTTATTGGTATGTCAATAGCTGATAGGCCTGGATTTATGCCTGCCATGGTCGGAGGATTCATGGCTGCCAACCAAGGCGGAGGTTTCTTAGGCGGCCTTATTGCCGGTTTCATAGGTGGATATATTGTACTTGCAGTAAAAAAATCTACAAGTGGAATGCCGCAAACATTAGAAGGTTTGAAACCTGTTCTGATTTTCCCTATCTTAGGACTTCTTTTAACAGGTCTTGCTATGAAAATCATATTAATACCTGTAGTTTCAATCAATGCAGCAATGGCAAACTTCCTTACTAACATGGGTACAGGAAATCTTGTCCTTATGGGAATCGTACTTGGTGGAATGATGGCTGTAGACATGGGCGGACCTGTAAACAAAGCAGCATTTACATTTGGTATAGCTGCTATAGAATCTGGAAATCTCGCTCCTCACGCAGCTGTTATGGCAGGGGGAATGGTTCCACCTATAGCTATAGCATTGGCTACTACATTTTTTAAAAATAAGTTTACTCTTCAAGAGAGAGAGTCAGGACTTACAAACTACATCATGGGAGCTTCATTTATAACTGAAGGCGCTATTCCTTTTGCAGCTGCAGATCCTGGAAGGGTTATCCCGGCATGTATATTAGGTTCAGCAGTAGCAGGTGGATTAGCCATGATGTTTGGGTGTGAATTACCTGCTCCTCACGGAGGTTTATTCGTTATCCCTCTTGTAAAAAATGCAGCAATGTATCTAGTTGCCATTATAGCCGGTTCTTCCCTTTCGGCAGTTATTATAGGTGGTCTTAAGAAACCTCTAGCAAAATAACAATGATTCTGTAACTATAAAATCCGTGGCTATTAGGCCACGGATTTTTATTTCAGAGTAAGTATTTTTTAGACAGTTTCAAAATCCTAAAATCAATTTAACTTAAGACTCTTTGCGGCTAAAACCCCCATAGAACACGCAGCCTGAATATTAAATCCGCCCGTGTCTCCGTCAATGTCAAGAAGCTCCCCTGCAAAATATAGGCCTTGAACAAGTTTTGACTCCATAGTTTTCTGATTCACCTCTTTTAGAGAAACCCCTCCTGCAGTTGCCATGGCCTCATCAAAATTTCCAAGCCTTGATATAATAAATTCATGTCTTGTAAGTCTGTTAATTAAAAGCAGCCTATCAGATTTAGAAAACTCCCCCAATTTTGTGTCTTCTTTTATATTCAGCAGTTTGAATAATTTTTTCAAAAATCTTTCAGGAATATTGTATCCAGAAATAAATTTCTTTAGATTTTGTTTTCCGTTTTTTGCTGAAATCTCTATAAGTTCTTCTGAAACTACCTCTAATTCTTTCCCTATAAAATTTATATAAAGAGTGTCCCCTTTCATGAAATATCTTGAAAAATCAATTATTCCAGGTCCACTGAGATTAGTATGAGTCAGAAGAACATCTCCATGATGCTCTTTTAACTTCCTGTCTTCTCTATAAAGCTCTATCTTAACATTTCTAAAGGATATTCCCGAAAGGTCTGCATAGGGATAATCATGGACATATACAGTTGTCAGAGCCGGTCTAGGGACCTCTATACCATGACCAAACATCCTGGCCAATTTGTATCCGTCACCCTCTGACCCGGTAGCAGGATATGACTTCCCGCCTGTAGATATTAGTAAGTTCTTTCCACAGAAGGTTTGGTTGTCAGTTTTTATCTTAAAAATTTCACTTTCTTTTTCTGCTGAGACAACTTTGCTGTTTGTAAAAATATCTACCCTTAACTTTTTTAACTCATTTATCAATAAGTTTAAAACATCTGTTGACTTCATTGTCTCAGGAAATATTTTTCCATTTTCAAGAGTCTGCATTTTCAGGCCCCTAGATTCTATAAAATCAATCAGATTTTCTGGCTTATAATTATATAAGGCGTTTTTTAAAAATTTCCCATGATCACCATATCTATTAAAAAAATAATTTATGCCACCTTGATGAGTTATATTACATTTTCCAGAACCTGCCACCAATATTTTTTTCCCTATATTGTTTTTTTTCTCAATAATGGCCACACTCATATTTTTTTTTGCAGCATAAATGGCAGCAAAAATTCCAGCCGGTCCTCCACCCACCACAACTAAGTCATATATTTTCAATTTTAACCTCCATTTATAAAACATTCAGATGAAATTATACCTTTTTAACAAAAAAAATTCAACGTTATTAGATCTAACCGGAAATTGTTTTACATCTATAACTTTCTCTTTATGAAAACAAATCGGGCTCAAGTCTTTTAAAACAAAAGACTTGAGCCCGATAAAATTCATCTGTATTCCATTGCTTAGCTATACAGTTAATCGTTTAATTTGAGTACTGATACAAAAGCTTCTTGAGGAATTTCTACATTCCCTATCTGTTTCATTCTCTTTTTTCCTTCTTTTTGCTTTTCTAGAAGCTTTTTCTTTCTTGAAATATCTCCACCATAACATTTTGCAGTTACATTTTTTCTAAATGCTCTGATTGTCTCTCTGGCTATTATCTTAGCCCCTAGTGCAGCCTGTATAGGTATCTCAAACTGTTGTCTCGGAATAATCTCTTTAAGCTTCTCACATATAGCCCTCCCCCTAGAAGAGGCGTGGTCTGCGTGAGATATAAATGAAAATGCATCTACAGGGTTTCCAGATACTAATATATCAACTTTTACAAGCTTCGATTCTTTGTATCCTATCATCTCATATTCAAAAGATGCATAACCTCTGGTTCTAGACTTCAGCTTATCATAAAAGTCTATTACTATTTCTGCCAAAGGAAGTTCATAGGTTATCATGGCTCTGTTTTCATCAATATAATTCATGTCGATGAAAACTCCTCTTTTCTCCTGACAAAGTTCCATTACATTACCTACATAATCTTTTGGTACAAGGATATTTCCTTTTATAAAAGGCTCCTCTACAGCTTTCTTACCGCTCCCTGATTCAGGAAACTCACAAGGATTATCAATTGTGTAGGAATTCCCGTTTTCCATGTGCACCCTGTACTCAACTGATGGAGATGTAGAAATAAGGTCTATACTATACTCTCTTCTAAGTCTCTCTACGATAATCTCCATGTGAAGTAGTCCTAAAAATCCACATCTGAATCCAAATCCTAGAGCCAATGAAGTTTCTGGAACAAAAGAGAGAGAAGCATCATTAAGCTGAAGTTTTTCTAGTGCGTCTCTTAAATCTGAATAATCATCTGTTGATATAGGGTATAATCCCGCATACACCATAGACTGGGCAGGTCTGTACCCTTGCAGTGGTTCTGCACAAGGTCTTTTAGCATGGGTAACTGTATCTCCCACTTGAGTATCCTGGATAGTTTTTACACCTGTAATTATATATCCAACAGAACCTGAACTGAGCTCCCCTGTGGGCCTCATTACAGGAGAGAAAACTCCACATTCTAATATTTCAAACTCTTTTCCAGTAGACCATATTTTTATTTTGTCACCTTTTTTTATACATCCATCAAGAACCCTTACATAGGTGATTACCCCTCTATAGTCATCGAAGTGAGAATCAAAAATAAGTGCCTTTAGAGGTCCTTCTTCTTCATGATCAGGTGCCGGTATTCTGGCTATAATAGCTTCTAGAAGATCCTCTATACCTATCCCAGCTTTTGCAGAAGTAAGAACTGCATCATCAGCAGGCAAGCCTATAACATCCTCAATCTCCTGCTTCACTTTATCCACATCTGCTGCAGGAAGGTCTATTTTGTTGATCACAGGAACTACTTCTAGGTCATTTTCAAGAGCTAGATAAACATTGGCTAGAGTCTGGGCCTCTACACCCTGGGCGGCATCTACTACAAGAATTGCACCCTCACAGGCAGCTAAAGATCTAGATACCTCATAGATAAAATCTACGTGTCCCGGAGTGTCTATTAGATTCAGTTCATATCTGTTTCCGTCTTTTGCATCATAATACAGGGTTACAGCCTGAGCCTTTATGGTTATCCCTTTTTCCCTTTCTAGATCCATAGAATCTAAGACCTGAGCCTTCATGTCACGTTCTGATACAGTACCAGTTACCTGGAGTAATCTATCGGCAATGGTTGATTTACCGTGATCTATATGTGCAATTATCGAGAAATTTCTCTTAAATTTTTGTAACACCTTGAGTCCTCCTATTAAAATCTAAATTTTCACACTATATTATAAAGGAAATTATGGAAAAATGCAACTAAAAGTAAAGGGTTAGGCCTTTACTAAAAAGTACGCTTCTCTTTCAAACAATAAAAATAATAAAAAATTAAAACTATTAGTTCTTTTTCAGATTTAAAAGACTTATTTTTGAAATAAATGTTGATTTTTGATATATCTTAGATTATAATTATAATACCAGTTATGAATATGGCAATGATATGTCTTGGCCGCAGTTTTTAATTCCCCATTATAAACTAAAAAGACTTTGCCATAAGTTTTTACCCCAAAAAAAGAGCCTCAGGGCTCTTTTTTTATCTCCTTCACAAATTTACTCAGAAACATATTTAATTCATACAAAATTTACGGTTAGTCAGAGCTTTCATGATTTTTGAATTCATGAACTTTCTCCTCACCTCTTATTACTCTTAAAGCCCCGTGAGCAAGGGCTTCTAGCTCGTCTCCGCCAGCTGTCACCTCTATAGGGGCTATCCACCGGACTCTCTCTTTGATCCAGTTAGTTATCATCTCAGAATGCGCAACTCCTCCGGTGATTATAATCATATCCACCTTTCCTTTTAAAACAGCTGTCAGCTCACATATTCCTTTGGAAATCTGATAAGCCATGGCTTCATAGATAAGTTTTGCATACTTATCTCCGTTTCTTATCCTTTCTTCTATTTCTATGGTACTGTTGCTCCCTAGGTAGGAGATGAGGCCTCCTTGACCCCTTAGCTTTTTTTTCATCGTATCTTTATCGTAGACATAACACATATTAACCAAATCTTTGCACGGAACTCTTCCTGCTCTTTCTGGAGAAAAAGGCCCCTCGTCATCTGATATAAGATCTGTCATCCTCCCTTTTTCATGGACTGCAACAGTTATACCCCCGCCTAGATGGGCTATTATGAAGTTTAGTTCATTGTAATTTTTTTCTAATTTCTCAGCACATCTCATCCCTACAGCTCTCATGTTTAGCGCATGGACAAGACTCTTCCTGCTGACCTCCTTTATACCGGAAATCCTTGCTATATCCGTTAGCTGATCAGTAGAAACTGCATCGTAGATAAATGCAGGTATACCTAAAGGTTTAGCCAGGTTATACGCTATCACACCACCTAAATTTGATGCATGATCCACCATAGGGGCATTCATCAGTTTTTCCACCATGATCTCATTTACTATGTACGCCCCGGATTCTAGAGGTGCCACAGGTCCCCCTCTTCCAACAATTCCAGAGAGACTTTGCAGTTTAAATTCATTTTCTGATAGAATATTTTCAATCTCTTTATACCTCATCTCATACTGATCTGTAATCTTTTGAAACTTAGATAACTCCTTTGCCGAATGTTCAATTTTTTTTTCAAAGAGTATTCTTTTGTCTTCATATACCGCTATTTTTGTAGAAGTTGATCCAGGATTTATAGCCAATATATATTTCCCCATATCTTCCTCCAAACTTATAAATTAAAATTATTATTTAAACATAGCTGCACATAGTAACAATGAAAGATATTTTTCTTCTGCAGTGGCACCTCTAGAGGTAAGAACTATAGGAACCCTAGCCCCAGTTATAAATCCTGCCATTCTAGAGCCTCCAGAATAAACCAGAGATTTTGACAGAATATTTCCCACAGTAATATTAGGCACTAAGAGAATATCAGCATCACCAGCTACGGTACTCTTGTACTCCTTTATTCTAGCCGAATCCTCACACATGGCCAAGTCATACGAGATAGGACCTTCTACAATACAATTTTTTATCTCACCTATAAGATTCATATTTTTTAGAATTTCTCCATGGACGCTTTCTTGCATCTGTGGGTTTACCGTCTCCACTGCTGCTAGGGCAGCCACCTTGGGATTTTCATAGCCTAAGGCCAAAAAAACATCCACTGCATTTTTTAGTATCTGTTTTTTTTCTTCAAGGTTCGGATTTATAACCATTCCACCGTCACTAACAGCTACAAGCTTGTGATATGTAGGTATTTCTAAAAGAGTGATGTGGGACATTATCCGGCCTGTCCTCAGCCCCATATCTCTGTCCACCACTGCTCTAAGAAGTTCGGCAGTTTGTATCTTTCCTTTCATAAGAAAGTCAGCCCGCTCGTCTCTTATGACCTCCACAGCCTTAGATGCCGTCTCAGTGTCTGAATGTGAATCGATTATATTATCATCATTTTTTTCAAAGTCAAGTTCACTTAAAAGCTCCTTTATTTTGTTTTTATTTCCTATCAATATTGATTCCACTATCCCATCTTTTTCTACTTTTATGAGGGCTTCTAATGTGTGCCTGTCCTGCGCACTGGCAACAACCACTTTTTTTGGTCTTTTGATTTTTTTTATTTTTCTTATGAGCTCTTCAAAGTTTTTAATGGCCATAGCTTTCTCCTTTTTGTTTTTGATCATAAAAAAACCTTCCTGCATCAATAGATTATACCTCTAATGATACAAGAAGGGATATTAAATTACCTTTAAATTTTCTAAATATTTAGATTTTATTTTATCCTGTGAAATTCCTTTTTTCTCTGGGAGTAAGTGGTCACATATCTGAATCCTGCTGCATCTAGGGCCTCTATAGCCTTGGAATAATTGCTCATCACCCTTTCAGCTATATGGGCATCACTTCCTATAGTAATTATCTCTCCCCCCATCTCTTTGTAGAGTTTTAATATATCAAGAGTAGGATTGATGTTTGCAGACTTGTAGAAAAGCCCTCCGGTATTTATCTCTATTCCCTTTCCACTTTTTATGATATGGTCCAAAACTTCTCTCAAGACCTCTTGAGATCTACCCAGTTTATGATCATGAGCCTTGAGAAAATATCTCCTTATGAGGTCTATATGACCAACCACGTCATAATCATTATAATGTTTAAATACATTTAGCATCTCATTAAAATACCGTGTGAAAAACTCGTCTATATTTTGAGTATCTGAATCCATGCTGTAGAGATCTTCGCCTTCAAGACAGTGGGCAGACGCTATTATAAAGTCAAATTCGTGACTTATTGCATATTTTATGGTTTCATCTATCTCTCTTTTGTTTGCCTGAATCCCCATTTCTACACCCATATACAGGTCTATTCTTTCTCCGTAGATTGATTTTATCCTTTCAAACTCTTTCTTATAGGCATTATAATCTAATTCAAATTTCAATTCTTCATGCGGATAATTAAACTCCATATGTTCTGTAAAACAAAGTTTTTTCCCGCCCTTTTTTATAGCTTCCTCCACTATATTACTCATTTTTTCCGTTGAGTCATCTGAAAACTCTGAATGTATATGATAATCAAACATGATAGTTCTCCTCCCTATGGCATAAATTATAATTTTACAGAGTTAGTAGGATTTTTTTTAATCATAATAAAATAACATTTTTTTTTTAATATGTCCACCCAATAGTATCCTCAACTGAAACATTCAATGTATAAATATAAACTAATCATTTTTTTAAATTGACATTGGTAAATTTTAAAGATAAAATGGAAGTTGTGCAGCAAGCTTTTCAAACACAAACTTGAGTGTAATAAAAATATTAAAATTGAAATTTCCTACTATTGGAGGACAAAAATGATTGTTAGACTTGGAAAAATAGAAGATATAGACGGGATAATGCATCTTTATAAAAATGCTGCCTACGAAGGAAGTGGACTTCCTATATTAAAAGACGAGATCACTAGAGTGTATATAGAGGGCTTCGTTAAAAAAGCCATCGATAGCGGGATAATTGTGGTAGCCGAAGTAGAGGGAAAAATTATCGGTGAGCTTCACGGTTGTAGAGAGAACTTTTACCTTTTTGACCATGTTATAAGCGATATAAACGTAGCTGTTCTACGTGAATATAGAGGAATGGGACTAGGAAAATCCCTTTTTAAATATTTTTTTAAAAAGGTGTACAAGATGACAGATATTATGAGACTTGAAGTTTTAGTCCGTGAGAGTAACTCAAGAGCTATAAAATTTTACGAAAAGGTTGGCTTTATAAGAGAGGGGCGTCTAAGGGGAAGAATCAAGAATTTTCAAGGCGAACTTGAAGCTGATATCATGATGGGTTGGGTAAAAATATAGTAGGCTACATGCCTACTTTTTTTTACCCATTCTTTTTTAATTAAATTTTAATTATATTCTGTAATATTACAAAAATGTCTTTGTATAAAATAATGAAAAGAATATTTTATACAAAGAATTTCATCTTGTCTGTATAAAAAAATAAGCTTTTATCCCCAATGTTACTTACTAAATAGCACAGTATTTCTTTATAAAAATTCAAAAAAAATCATCTAAATATATTTTCAGTTTATTTTGTATTGATTTTGTATATAAATTTTAATTTTTGCAGTAAAGATAAACCTTTTGTTTAAAAGGTCTCCAGTGGGAAACCCAAATTAGGCTTATAAAAATAGTATTGACATAACAAAAAAATGATATATAATATGTAACCATACAGGGAAAAATAAAATTTACATTAAATTACAAAAAAAATTCAATAAAGTTTAATTTTTAATTTAATATAAATTAATTTTTCAAAATTTTGAAAGAGGTGGTTACAGTGAGTAAAAAAAATAGAGGAGAGTGGGGATCACGTCTTGGTTTTATAATGGCTGCGATAGGCTCAGCTGTTGGACTAGGTAATATCTGGAGATTCCCGTATACAGCTGCAAGTAATGGTGGAGGAGCATTTTTGATACCTTATATGATAGCTCTTCTTACTGCAGGAATTCCTATTTTGATCTTAGAGTTTGGATTAGGGCACAAGATCAGAAACAGTGCTCCTGGGGTATTCAGGTCTCTTAACAAAAAATGGGAAGTTTTTGGATGGTGGCAGACAGCCATATCATTCGGTATAACTGTTTATTATATGGTAGTAATTGCTTGGGCAATGAGTTACTTGAAATATGCCTTTACAACTGAGTGGGGAGAAGACACAAAAGGATTCCTCTTCGGAACTCATCTAAATCTATCAGATTCTCCTATGCATTTAGGAGGATTAAACCTTAAGGTCGTTATACCTCTTTTGATAATCTGGGGAATTAACTATTTTGTTCTCAGAATGGGTATCAAAGGAGGAATAGAAAAAGCAAGTAAAATTTTCATGCCTCTACTGGTATTAAGTCTTATCGCAATAACAGCAAGAGGACTTACTCTTCCAGGAGCTGCAAAGGGATTAGAGTATTTCTTTAGACCGGACTTCAGTAGACTTGCAGACCCTCAAGTTTGGGTTGCTGCATATGGTCAGATATTTTATTCTTTAAGTATTGCATTTGGAATAATGCTTGCTTACTCAAGCTACCTTCCTAAAGAATCTGATATCGTAAACAATGCATTTATTACAGGACTAGGTAACTGTAGCTTCAGTATCCTTTCTGGTATAGGGGTATTTAGTATCCTTGGTTATATGGCACAGAATCAAGGTGTAGAGGTTAGTGAAGTTGCAAGTGCAGGAGTTGGCCTGGCATTTATTGTTTTCCCAAAAGCGATCAGTGCACTTCCTGGGATGAATGCTCTGTTTGGAGTAATATTCTTCCTGTCGTTATTATTTGCAGGTATATCTTCTAGCATCTCTCTTGTTGAAACAGTACTTTCAAGTATAGTTGACAACTTTGGTATGGAACGTAAAAAAGCACTTAATATCGTTGCGTTAATAGGACTTTGTACATCACTTATTTTTGCTACAGGAGCAGGCCTCTATATCCTAGATATAGTTGACCATTACATAAACAACTACGGAGTTGCAGTTGCAGGTCTTATAGAAATCATTCTTCTTTCTTGGTTCTTTAACCTTGAAAGTATCAGAGAATACGTTAATCCTTTATCAGATTTCAAAATTGGTAAATGGTGGAACTTCTGTCTTAAATTCTTAACTCCTGCTATTCTTGGAGTTATGACAGTTAAAAATATCATAGCTGATATTTCTTCTCCTTATGAAGGATATTCTATGAATGCTATTCTTTTATACGGAGGTGGATTCATGCTTGGAACTGTCTTACTTGCATTAATCCTTCCTAAATTTAGAAAAGTTAGTGTCAATCCAGAAATCAAGAAGGGGGTATAATCATGAGTACTGCTTCAATCATATCCGCCGTAGTAAGTATCACTATCCTTTGGGGTGGTTTCGGTTACTGTCTTTATATAGCTATGAATAAAAAATAAAACCTTTAAAAATAAAGAAAAACCTCTGCCGAAAGCAGAGGTTTTTCTTTATTTTAGACTCCAAAAAAATTTTCCAAAAATTTACCTACTCCATCTTCATCATTAGAAAGAGCCTTGTATGTAAAGTGCTTTTTAAGCTCCATGGGAGCATTTTCCATAACAACCCCTATACCTGCCATAGAAAGCATCTCAAAATCATTATACCCGTCTCCTATAGCCAAAAGATTTTCTGTAGTTAGCCCTTTTTGTTCTAAGAGATAAGAGAGTGCATTAGCCTTTGAGGAGTTTCTGTGCATTATTTCCAGAAACATAGGGTTTGAAAAAGCTTTGTAAAGCTGATCACCAAACTTGTCATCTAGAACATTGTATATGTCCATGAGCATTTCATTTTCCCCTATATACATCATTTTGGTAAAGGCAACATCTTCTAGATGATGAAAATCAACCAGGGTTTCAGTTAACCCAGTTCTCTCCTTATACTTTACAGCCATATCAGACATCTCTGGAACAACCCATTTGTTATCAATAAAACCATGATGATAAATACCATATTTTTCCCCTATTTTCACCAATTCAAGACCAGTCTCATGATCTAATATATTCTTCCACACTATGTTATGTTCCTTATCATAGACAACAGATCCGTTATAGCAGATAACTTCACCACTTAAACCTATCTCTCTATAAAATTTTGTCATCGCCTCATAAGCTCTCCCTGTTGTTATTACCACCTGAATTCCAGCTTTCTCAAGTTTTCTGAGCACCTCCGCATTTTTCAGCGAGACTTCATGATGAGAATTCAAAAGAGTCCCGTCCAAATCAATTGCCACCAGCCTTATTTTATTTTGAGTTTCCAAAACATACCATCCCCTTTTACCAATTATTTAGTAAATACTATTATATAAAAGGAAACTTTTCAAGTTTCTTTCGCAGATTTACAATTATATAATAATTGAACAAAAGAATAGCAATTAAAAGTGAAATAATAAAAAAACCGCTGTCACAAAAGTTAATCTGCAACAACGGCCTTTTTTTATATTTTGAACTTTCATGACTGGTTACTTTTGAGATTTTCTAAAAAAATCTTCTGAAAAAGGGCTTAGACTTCTTTTTCTTAATTTTCTCTTCATCTTCATCTTTTTTATTTTCCACCGGTTCATCATTATTTCCAAACATGTTTTTAATTCCCCAATAAACATTATCGGTAAACCCGTCAGGAACCTGACCCTTCTTAAAGAGAGCCGTTCTTTTATATTCTCTAGAAGGCGACCCCAATTCTCCGCTCCTAAGATCAATAGTTCTAGAGACCAGATTTTTATTTCTTAAGTTTGTTTTTATAAATTCAAACTCTCCAGGAGAATACACTCCTCTGTTTATCATTGTTTGATAATACTCTCCCCAGAGAGGGGCAGCTATAGATCCTCCACTTGCATTAGAAGGCATAGATGTATTGTCATCATACCCTATATATATGGTAGTGGCGTATTCAGGAGTTACTCCTGCAAACCAAGCTGATTTATAATCGTTTGTGGTTCCAGTCTTTCCACCCTGGTCTACAGATTCACCATTTAATGTTCTTACCCTTGCCCTGCTTCCAGATCCGTAAGTTACCACATCTTTCAGCATATGGGTGATAAGTGATATATTTTCATTATCCAAAGCCTGCTTTTTCACGACTGGTTGTTCATACAGGACATTATCTTTCTTATCTGTGATCTTTGTGATAAATATAGGCTGCACTGAATACCCTCCATTTGAAAAAGGTGCATAAGAGGTTGCAAGTTCAATAGGGGTTATACTCATCGTTCCAAGTGCAATAGATAGATCTCTCGGAATTTCTATGGAAACCCCTGTTTTTTTAAAATTATTTATTACATTTGAAATTCCAACTTCTTTTAAAAGTTTTACTGCAATTGTATTTACTGAGTTTTCCATTGCTTGGAGTATAGTCATTTCCCCAGAGCTTGTATTAGTATAGTTTTTCGGCTGCCAGTTTCCATATTTTTCAACTGAATCATTTCTCAAGGCATTCATAGGTATACCTTTTTCCAAGGCTGTATAATATACAAAGGGCTTAAATGCAGAACCCGGTTGCCTTTTTGCCATAATTGCCCTGTTAAAGTTTCCAGATCGGAAATTTTTCCCGCCGACAATACTCTTTACATAGCCAGTTTCTGTATCTATGGTAACGAGTGCTCCTTGAAGTTTAGAATCATTTACAAAAGGTTTATAATTATTAAAAGTCTCAAGAGCAATTTTCTGCATCTCTAAATCAAGACCTGTATAAACTTTTAACCCTCCTTCATATACTGTTTTTTCATCAAACATCTCCACAAGTTCAGCTTCCACTATATCTGTAAACTCAGGAGATTTAAAGTACCTTTTGCTTCTTTTATCTAGGATTACGGATATATATTTACTCTTTCCATGACTTTTTAGATCTTTTTCATAAACAAATTTGTGATTCATGGCCCTTTCATACTCTAGTTCTGTTATAAACTTCTGTTTCAACATTAGTTTTAAAACTAACTGTCCCCTTTCTATAGCCTTGTCCAAATTTTTTCTAGGATCGTACTTAGACGGTCTGTTTGGTACACCTGCAAGTAGAGCCACTTCTGACAAGTTTAGGGCAGATACATCTTTATCAAATATAGCCCTTGAAGCCTCTTTTATTCCGTAGGATCCAGAACCAAAATATATCTCATTCAGGTATTTTTCGAGAATCTCATCTTTTTCATATCTTTTCTCTATTTCTAGGGTTATTAAAGCCTCCTTAACTTTTCTAAGAAGGGTTTTTTCATTATTCAGAAAGGCATTTTTTGCAAGCTGCTGGGTAATGGTACTTCCACCCTGGGCGGCTCTTCCCCTTGATAAGTTTACTAGAACAGCTTTTCCCAACCTTCTAGCATCAAAACCATGATGACTATAGAATCTCTTATCTTCTATAGCGATAACAGCATTCTTCATATTTTTGGGAATTTTGCTTATGTGTATAGGCTCGCCTCTACGTTTAGTTATAAGATCAACCTGATTCCCTTTACTGTCGTATATTATGGTAGGTGTCGACTCCTTGTAGGACTTTACTAGACCCTCTATGTCCGGAAGACTTTTATAGGCAGAAAACAGAAGAATAAGCCCTAGAGCAAAAGCCAACGCAGCCCCACCACCTGCCAGCAAAAGTAAATATTTAAATATTTTTTTCATAATATTTTACACCTCTTAGTTTTTTAAATCTATAGACTAATATATCTCATTGTGTCTATGGTCTTGCTATATTATTTCATATTTATGTGATGTTCTTATGAAGCTTATTTGATATAAGAAATATTTCCCATAAACTAATATAAAGAATATATTTAAAAAACTAATTTTAAACTTTTTTTATTCAGTTTTCGACTAATTTGTTATAAGTAGTTGATCCTCTCCCCTTTTGATTTAACCAAGCTAAAAGCCCTGCAAATGCAGGGCTTTTCTCATCTCATATTGTTACTTATCCATCTCATAAGGTCTTCATAGTGTATTCTAGCATCTTCAATTCCTAAATTATAAATCTCTTTTGATATAAATGAAAGACTTCCTGAAGCAATGAATATTTCCAAAAATTTTAAATCCACTATCTTTCTAAATCCTTTACTTAGCATTAAAAATTATTCCAGATTGTTTCCTTGCTTCTTCTAAAACGCCTGCCACTTTGAGAGCAAGACGGTGGCAATTTATTTTAGATTCTTTTTTTCCTGTCATAACAAGTGATATGAACTCATCTATTTCATAACAAAGAAGATTTTCCTCCTGATTCTGAGTGAGATCTTCTGTTGTACCATCTCTAAGTACAAGTTTTACAGATCCTCCCCTTGAAATATCCTCTATAATTATATTTCCTAGTTCCCCTTGAATCTCACTAGGGGAATCAGAATCTGTAACTTTTGAATAGGAAAGAATTGAGGTGGAGGTTTTATGCTTAAGGAGAAGCCCTCCCTCTCCGTCAATTCCAGATGAAAGAATATTAGAGATGCACTTCACCTCTTCTGGCTTTCCAAAAAGCTTTAGATCAGCATACACAAGGTATACCCCTATATCCATCAAGGCTCCGCCTCCAAATCTAGGATTAAAGGCATTTAAAATTTCTCCGTTTTTAAATTTATCATACCTTGAAGAATACTGACAGTAATTTCCGTAGAATTTTCTTACCTTCCCTATTCTAGGTAGATTTTCTTCTATAACCTTGAAATTTGGGAGAAAAGTTGTTTTCATCGCCTCCATAAGAAGAACTTTATTTTCCTGGGCTGTTTTTATCATCTCCTCCACCTCTGCAAGAGATGATCCCATAGATTTCTCACACAGAATGTGCTTACCGGCTTTCATGAGTTCCAGTGACTGACTGCAGTGAAGAGAATTTGGACTTGCTACATAAACTGCATCTATCTCTCCACTAGAGGCCATCTCACCAATATCTGTAAAGGTATGGACAATATCATGTTTTCTTGCAAAAGTAAGTGCCCTTTCTTCTGTTCTTGAATATACTGCTGCCACCTGAAAATTTTCTAGCTTTTTTCCTGCTTCTATAAACGAATCTGTTATAACATTAGTCCCTATTATTCCAAATCTAATCATAAAACTCCTCCTTGAAAAAGTTGTATAAAACCTCATTAAAATTATAATACAAATATAGCCTAAAACTAAATTTTATTTGTACAGATACAAATTTAGTTAAATAAAAATATATTACAAACTTCACTTGTGCAAATTTATTATAAATAAGTTTTATTTATGGAAAACACCGAAAGAGATCATTTTATTCGTAAATATACAATCTTGTTATAAAAATTATTGTTAAAGTTATAGTTTTATCCTCTGTTTTTATTTCAATATTTTAAACTTTATGCTATTATAATAAAGTTGATGTCCGAACAATTAAACACTATATAGCCACTTAAAACATTTGAAATTTAAGGTTTATAGTTCCACAAAGTTGTATTATGCCGAACAATATCTATATGTTATATAACACTATACCTTAAAAAAACAGGCACAATAATATAATTTTTAATTAAATTTTATAATTTGGCCTATGCTGAGCTTTGGATTTTTTCAGGAATTCAAAACAAAGTGCTGACCTACACAGGCCAATTACATAATATATAAAAGGAGAATATAATATGGAAGACAAATTAAAAGGAAGATATGGCTTTCCAGTTGCTTTTTCAATGGTAGTAGGAGTAGTTATCGGTATTGGTATATTTTTCAAGGCAAAACCTGTCTTAATAGCATCGGGGCTCAATCCAAAAATTGCAGTTTCTGCATGGATTTTAGGTGGAACTATCTCTATTCTTTCTGGACTCACAGCGGCAGAGATCGGTGCGGCGGTTCCTGAGACAGGTGGAATCATAGCCTGGATTAGGAGAGTTTATGGAGACAAAGTGGCATTCCTCGTGGGATGGGCTCAGGCTGTTATATACAGCCCTGCAATAGTTGCTATTATAGCTTATTACTTCGCATTCTTTACAACTCAGTTCCTTGGCGTGGAAGCAGGTCCTAAATATATGATCCCTCTTTCTGTAGGAGCCATGACACTGGTTTTTGCCGTAAATACTTTTACAGAAAAAGCAGGAGGTATGATACAGACTATGGCTACAGGAGCCAAAATAGTCCCTCTGGCTGCGATAACCATATTTGGATTCATGTCAAACAACAACAGTGCTGGAATTTTTTATTCATCACCTGAAGCAGTGGTATCAAAGTCACCTTTTCTTCTTTTAGGTATGGCTTTAGTCCCTGTCATGTTTGCTTTTGATGGTTGGATCTATGTAGGGACAATCTCTGGAGATCTTAAAAATGTAAAAAAAGACCTTCCAAAAGCTATTATCTTCGGTCTTGGGTTTATTACAATAATGTATGTAGCATTAAACGTCGGACTTCTGAAAGTCTTCTCTGCAGATGAGCTTGTAAATCAAGGTATGTTTGGAGTAGCCCAGCATCTATTCGGTAGTTACGGTGCTAAAGTTGTATTTCTTGGAATAATGATCTCCTCTTTCGGAGGACTAAACGGTTTCTCCCTTATTTCTACGAGAGTTCCTTACTCTTTGGCTATAGAGGGTCATTTCCCGGCAAAGGATTATTTTTCCAAAGTAGAGAAAAAAAGCAACCAGCCTATGAGATCTGCAGGATTAATGTTTATACTCTCCATGTCTTATTTGATAACTATGTTTATTACTGGAAATCCTGATGTATTCGGAGATATCCCTGTGGCAATATTTTGGTTGTTCTACTCAATGGTCTTTTTAGGGGTAATCATTCTAAGAAAAAGAGAACCTGAGTTAGAAAGACCTTACAGGGTACCCCTATACCCTGTGATTCCTATCCTAGCTATTCTGGGTGGAGTTTCCATTGCAATCTATGCAGCCATAAGTAATCCTAAATATATGCTTATATCTTTGATAGTGACTCTTTCTGGGCTGTTGTTCTATAAGAAATGATCTCAAATATACAAAATATACCTGTGAACAATCCTCTAAGAGATATGGCATCTGAATATGATAAGATAGAAGTCATAAAATAATCCAGAGTGGAAGAAAAACTGATAAAATAAACTGAATAATAATTCTTGAGTTTTCATTCTATAAGGAATATACTATTGGTATCAAAGTTTAAAGAGGTGAAAATAAATGCCTATGTCAGGGGAAAAGGTAAAAAAAGGAATTTACGAGTGTGTCATCTGTGGATTTCAGATAAAGACAGAAAACGAAGATGAATTAGATCTTTGTCCTTTATGTGAAGGTGCCAGATTTGAAGAGGTCTAGTATAAATTAAAAAAAGCTATAGATATAATGAACTTAAAGAATGGGCAGATATTTACTCTGCCCATTTTGTTATTATATTCGCGAAAATAATTTTTAGAAGGAGAACACCTGAAATAATTGTAAAATTATTATCTCTTGAATTTTCAGCACAAATTTCCGTTAATATGGTCTTCTAATAAACTTTTTATAATGGCATACAAAAGACATAGAAATGACACAAATAAAATGTAGTATTATAATATGCAGATAATTTTCTTGAAAACACCATTATTTTGAAGGAGGTATTATTAAAATGAATATCAAAAAAATCGTAGTTATTATGGTCTTGTCTATATCGGCAGTTTCCTTTGCAAAAGCCAGATTGGCTGGAAACTCCAATATAAAAAATTCTGGTCAAAAATTTATAATGCAGCAAATGGTGGTTTTGACACCTGAACAGCAAAAAGAATTTTATAAAATGAACGATGCCGCCATGAGAAAGTCTCAAAATTATATGATACAAATTCGTGAAACAGATCTTAATATTCAAAAAGAACTCCTTAAGGATAAACCAAACATAAAAAAACTAAATAAATTGAGCAACAAAAAAGCTGCCTTTGAAATTAAAAGGGAACAAGAGTTACTAAAGCACAGGATTAGAGTGAAAGAAAAATTTGGAATCGATAATTTCAAAGGTGCAATGAATCAGCGTATGATTAGCAATGCCAACAGAAACAGACCCCAGTACAATAAGAGATTAACTTCGGAACAGGAGCAAGAACTAATAAATCAAAATACTGCATATAGAAAAGAAAGACAGGAATATAGACTCCAGATAAGAGAGATCAGCAATGATATACAAAATGAGATGTTCTCAAAAAACCCTGATATGAAAAAAATAGAGTTGCTCACAGAGAAGAGAATAAAGCTGCAAAGTGAAATGGAAAAACACATGCTTAGAAACAGACTCAAACTGAGAGAAAACTTCGAATACTACATGATTGAGGACGACATAGACGATGAGATCAAGTAAAATAAAATGGGCTGGTTTCAGTCCATTTTATTTTCAATTATTGTACAGATTTAAACTTTTTAAGGTTCAAATATAAAAAAGGATGTCCGATTTTAATAAGAATATCTTCCTAAAGGGAGGGATGTTATTATGAAATTTGAAATAACAGATATTATATTAAAAAAAGATCACTTTCCATGCCTGCTAAAAAAAACGGAGGGTCAGACTTTAAAAAAATTCTTTGATATAGATGAGGTTTTTATAAAAAACAGATGCAACAGAAATCATGTAGACGATTTAGAATTCAGATATATTTACAAAGATGAGCAAAATATATTTGTACTTATAGAGGAGTACCTATTTAAAGAAAATGAAGCAATTTTGACTATCGAAAATTCTATTGGAGTAAATTACTATTTGAATAAAACTACTAAAAATTGACACCTTTTTAATAAGATGATAAAATTTATCTGTAACCCTTAGTATAGCTGGCAGGAGGAATATATTTTGAAAAGAACACCTATGTTTTTTATATTTTTTGCAATTGTCTGTCTTCAGACTTTTTCTGAGGATATAAAAGGAATAGAGCACGGAAATATGCAGATGGGATTATCTTCACACACTCTCCAGCTAATGGATGAATCAAAAGCAACGCCTGTATATGCAGAAGTTAAATACAAACTTTATGACGGAGTAGGGGCTATCCCCTATGTTAGAGGAAATATGGGATACAGCTATATATCAGACGATACTGCCCCTACTACCGGAATTACAAATATGACCGATAGTAGATACTACAGTGTCGGAGCCGGAGTAGAAATAAGTGATCTCAGTTTAGAAGTAGCATATGAGAATTATCAGATAGACCCCGTTGAAGATGAATCTGACGGCAGAATGGTATTGAAATTTGATTATAAATACTGACAAGGTCTTTTTAAAAAGGCTTTGTTTTTTTTAAAGGAATATTGTAAAAAAATCGTAAATTATTTATAGATACAAATATGCTTTATATTTAAGGAGGGGATTACATGAGTATGCAAAATTCCTATTCCACAATCGAAAAAAGGTATGAGCCTAAATATCGTACTGAAATAAGCCATTCGAGGAATACCGTGGAAGTTGAGGGTGTTTTTACCATGACAGTAGCAGAGATTTTAAGCGAGGTATTAGGAGAAAAAATATATTCAGATGCCATAGTTTTCAAACCCCAAAGTCCATGTATCTATGAATTCAAAGATGTCTTATTGGAAAAAGAAAAGTTTAAAGAGATATTTGACTCATCAGATTTAGGAGCTATTATAGATAGATTGTCATTAGTAGCAGAGCACAGACATATCCATTTAAGCAAGCTTCCTGAAAAAACAAATCTCAAAATAAAAAGGCACTAAGCTGTCAGTCCCTGAGTTTTCAGGGACTTTTTTTTAAAATTAACTTTATGATATTTTGCTTTTATCAGAAAAAAAGGTTCTATTAAAGCCCAATCTATTTTTTTAAAAGTTGATTTCTAAGAGGTGATAAAATTGAACAGGGGAGTTTTGCTTTTATTTGTATTTCTGATATTTTTTACCTTAGAAAGATTTTTGCCTCAGATGGACAACAAAAATCGTTCTAGCAAACATGATGGGACCAATATAAAACTTGGAATTATAAACACCATTTTAGGGCGCTTGATTGCTATCTTTACCGTCTATGCCGCAGTGGCCTTCGGAGAAAAAAACAAAATCGGACTTTTAAATATTGCTTTTCTAAATAAAAATTTAGTTTTAATTTTAGAAATACTGGTATTAGATCTCATAAATTATACCTGGCACAGGCTTCTTCACAATATTAATTTTTTAAGAAGATTCCATAATGTCCACCATACCGATAAATTTTTAAATTCAACTTCGGCACTTAGATTTCACATTCTAGAAATTTTTTTGGGAAACCTTTTTAGGCTGGTGCCAATAATTATTTTAGGTATAGGGATAGAGGCAATTCTTATATATGAAGTAATACTGAACAGCAGTATCTATTTTCACCACAGTAACATAAGAATCCCTATAACACTTGACTTAACGCTCTCTAAAATCATAGTAACTCCATATCTTCACAGAATACACCATTCCATAAAATACAAAGAAAGCAACTCAAACTACTCATCTTTTCTAATCATATGGGACAAACTTTTTAGGAGTTTTACCCCCCAAGGTGAAATTTCAACCCCAAAATATGGAATACCAGGATACAGTGAAGAATGGTCTCAAAAACTTTTTTTCCTTCTCAAACAACCTTTTCTGAATAATGACACAAAATCGTCACATAAGTAGGTGATAATAATATATAAAGGAAGTGTTTTATGGATACAAAAGATAAATATGACAAAGTATCTAAAATTTATGATAAAATGGAAAAAATGATGTTCTTCAACAAACACAGGAAAAGTCTTATAGCTTTTACATCAGGAAAAGTTCTAGAACTAGGTGTAGGAACAGGTGCAAATATCAACTACTACTCTAAAGAGGTTTCGGTAACAGGTATAGACTTCAGCCCTAAAATGCTAGCAAAAGCAAAGGAAGCAATTGAAAAAAATCATATTACAAATATCAAACTTGAAGAGATGGATATTCAGCATATGAGCTTCGAGGACAATAGTTTTGATTGTGCTGTGTCTACCTGTGTTTTCTGTACTGTCCCTGCTCCTGTGGCTGGACTAAAAGAGGTGTATAGAGTCTTAAAACCTGGAGGAAGGGTTTTCTTTTTAGAGCATATGAGAAGCACAAATCCTGTAATAAACATCGTACTATTTATGATGAGCATCATGTCAAAGTTTTTTTTAGGAACTTCCATGATCAGAAAGACACAGGAAAATATAGAGAAAGCCGGATTTAAAATAGTAGAGAGAAGAGATCTTTTCTTTGACGTATTGAGAATTATAATAGCAGAGAAAACTATTTAAAATTAAGATTAAATAAATTTTGATAGGAAGAGGAAATGGATAAAAGAATCCTTCTAGCAGAATCAGGCTTGATAAGTCTAGAACAAGGGTCAGTGAGACAGGACCTGGGCTTACAATAGTAGAGAAAATTTTGAGTAATCACGGTTATATTTGGAGTAGAAAAAACAAAACTGGACTGGTTTGAAGGGAAGGGGAAGTTGATATGATAAAAAAATTGAATTTCATTTTTATTTTTATGGTTTTTGTGATTTCAATAAATGCCGCTCCTTCTAAAGGAAACCAGAAAAAATATAAAACAATGAAGGATAGCAGTCTATTTGAAAATCTTAATTCCGATCAAAAAGAACATATGATGGAGCTGAGAGCTGAGCTTCTTCGTAAAGAAGCTCATATCAACAACCGTCTAAGAGATCTAAGATCTGAGATGAATAAATGCATGCTCTCAAAAAATCCAGATATGAAAAATTTTGAACAATTGCAAAAGGAATCAAACAAATTAAAGAATGAAAGAAGAGCCCTAAAAGAGAACTATATGCACCGTATGGGTAAAATAATGAATCAGCAGTCTAAATAATTTTTGACTGCTTTTTTATTTTTTTTTTTTAAGTTTCACAAATTTCCTCCGAAAGTTCCCATAAAATCTAATTTTAATTTTTTCAAAAAATCAATTTAAAAAACCGAGTAAATTTTAACCGTAAAAAGTATTTTTTTTTCTGAAATATGTATTTGATTTAAATATACCATTGGTGATATACTTGTTAATAGCATTGGAAAAAAAATCTAAAGTTTTTCTTTTAACAGTAAAAATTAAAAAAATAACAATCTTTAGTGAATCATAGTATATACAGATGAATTTTATTAAAAAAATATAAAATATATAAAAAGAAAATTAATAATTTAAAGTATTATTTATAAAGAGTCAATTTATAACCGAGAGGAGGTACAATGAGCAAGAAAACCGAAATAGACAGATACCTCTTTCATAGAGGAGAGCATAAAAGAACCTATGAGTATATGGGAGCACATCCTACAAAAGCAGGAACTTTTTTTAGGGTGTGGGCACCTAGAGCCAAATCTGTTAGTGTCATAGGAAATTTTAACAACTGGAATCCCTCTATTAACCCTATGTCAAAAATAAATAACGAGGGAATATGGGAACTCGAGATAGCTGGAGTTAACAAGGGCGAAATTTATAAATTTGACATAGAAACTCAATTTGGAGAGTGGGTACAAAAGAGTGACCCATACTCTTTCTATTCTGAAATGAGACCGAATACTGCATCTGTGGTACACGGTCTAGAAAAATATAACTGGAAAGACAAAAAATGGCTTGAAAAACGTAAAAATACCAATCATTATGAGAGTCCTATGAATATCTACGAAGTTCACTTGGGATCATGGAAACAGAAAAAAAGCCCAAATGATCAGCCTAAGAATGTTGACCATTCTTCAAATATAATCGAAGTAGATCACGAATGCTTTTACAACTACAGGGAGATAGCAGATGAACTTTCAAAATATGTAAAATATATGGGATACACCCATATTGAAATTATGCCTGTGTCGGAATATCCTCTAGATGCTTCTTGGGGATATCAAGGGACAGGTTATTATTCTGTAACCAGCAGATATGGAACTCCAGAGGATTTTAAGTATTTTATAGATAAGATGCATGAAAAAAATATAGGGGTTATACTAGACTGGGTTCCCGGGCATTTTTGCAAGGACAGCCACGCCCTCTATAGATTTGACGGAACTCCGACCTATGAGTACCAATGGGAGCTTTTAGGAGAGAATTATGACTGGGGAACAGCGAACTTCGACCTTTCCAGAAACGAGGTGAAAAGTTTTCTTATATCCAATGCCCTTTATTGGATAAGGGAGTTTCACATAGATGGATTGCGTATAGATGCCGTGGCAAATATGATCTATCTAGACTACGGGAAAAAGGGTGACCACCCGGAACTCAAAAATGAATATGGCGGAAAGGAAAATCTGTGGGCCGTAGAGTTTCTGAGAGAACTAAACAAATCAATACTCGAGGAATACCCTGGAGTATACATTGCTGCCGAGGAGTCCACAGCATGGCCACTTGTGACAAAACCAGGATATGTAGGTGGACTCGGATTTACATACAAATGGAATATGGGATGGATGAACGATATGCTAGCCTATATGGAGCTAGACCCTCTATACAGAAAATGGCATCACAACTACATTACCTTCTCCTTCATGTACGCATTCTCAGAGAATTATGTTTTGCCACTATCACATGATGAAGTTGTACATGGTAAAAAGTCGCTATTAGACAAGATGCCAGGTACATACGAAGAAAAGTTTTCAAATTTGAGGGCATTTTATGGATATACAATGCTGCATCCCGGAAAAAAACTACTGTTTATGGGAGGGGAGTTTGGTCAGTTCGTAGAATGGAGATACTATGAAGACCTTGACTGGCACCTCCTAGAATACCAAAAGCATAAAGAGATGAAAAAGTATACCAGAGACTTAAATCTGTTTTATAAAAAAGAAAACGCCCTGTGGGAAAATGACTGTTCCCATGAAGGTTTTCAGTGGATAGATTGTTTGAATTATGAGGAAAGCACTATCTCCTTTATTCGTAAAAGTAAAAATAAAGACGACTTTGTAATAGGTGTCTTCAACTTTACTCCTATACCTAAAAAAGGATATAGGCTAGGGGTACCACGTTTTGCAATATACGAAGAGGTATTCAACAGTGACCTTCATGAATACGGAGGTACAGGTATGAAAAATGAAGGGGAACTTCACCCTACACTTGAACCATGGCATGAAATGAAGTACAGCATCATAATCGATATTCCGCCTCTATCAGCGGTATTCTATAAAGCTCAACTAAATAAAAGGGGGAAAAGCAATGGCTAGAAAAGACATTATCGCAATGATTCTTGCAGGGGGACAGGGTACAAGACTGAAGTCTCTTACAGAAAAAATAGCAAAACCTGCTGTGCCATTTGGAGGAAAGTACAGAATAATAGACTTTGCTCTGAGTAACTGTTCGAACTCAGCAATAGATACTGTAGGGGTGCTTACTCAGTATGAACCTTTTGCTCTGCACAACCATATCGGTATAGGGGCTCCTTGGGATCTAGACAGACAAGAGGGAGGGGTAGCTGTACTTCAGCCTTATACAAGCATGGACGGTGGAGACTGGTATATGGGAACGGCTCATGCTATCCATCAAAATATTAACTATATTGATAAATTCAATCCTGAATATATCCTAATTCTTTCTGGAGATCACATATATAAAATGGACTACAGTAAAATGCTAGATTTCCATAAAACTCAAAATGCAGATGCTTCTATCGCCGTAATAAACGTATCAATGGAAGAAGCGTCTAGATTTGGTATCATGAATACAAAAGAAGACTTCACAATCTATGAATTTGAAGAAAAACCTGCAAATCCAAAAAGTACCCTTGCATCTATGGGAGTATATATTTTCAGATGGGATCTCCTTAGAAAATTCCTGATAGAAGATGAAGAAAATAAAAATTCAAGCCATGATTTTGGAAAAGATATAATACCAAAAATGCTAAATG
The DNA here is from genome assembly GCF_963663625.1 of uncultured Ilyobacter sp. Lineage (NCBI taxonomy): Bacteria > Fusobacteriati > Fusobacteriota > Fusobacteriia > Fusobacteriales > Fusobacteriaceae > Ilyobacter > uncultured Ilyobacter sp. The sequence goes on from NZ_OY760437.1 coordinate 1,253,354, forward strand.
ATGGATACAAAATGATGGCCTACCCTTACGAAGGATACTGGAAAGATGTAGGTACTATAGACAGTCTGTGGGAAGCAAACATGGATCTCTTGAATCCAGACAATGAACTGAATATTTTTGATAGAAAATGGAAAATATATTCGCCTCAAAAAGCCTACCCGCCAAAATATGTAGGTGAAAATGCCAAGATACAAAATTCCCTTATTGTTGAGGGATGCGACATTCTAGGAAAGGTGGAAAACTCTATTATATCCGGAGGGGTATGCATAGGTAAAAATACCACGATCAGAAACTCAGTTATTATGTCTGACACGTCTATAGGGGACAACGTAGTCATAGAAAAATCCATTGTCGGATCAAACGTAATTGTAAATGACCACTGTGCTATAGGGGACGGTAAAGAGATAAAGGTAATAGAAGACAAAAGAATCATACAGAAAAATCAGATCTTAAAATAATGAGGGAGGGTTAAAATGACAAACAACTACATGGCGATGATACTCCTAACGGAAAAAGATGATGATATAAGAGGGCTTACTAAAAATAGAAATATTGCCTCCACTCCTGTGGGGGGAAGATACAGGGTAATTGACTTTGCATTATCTAATATGGTGAATGCAAGTATGAGAAATGTGGGACTCTTTGTGGGCAAACAAAACAGCAGGTCTCTAGTTGACCATCTCGGAAATGGTAGTTCTTGGGATTTAGATAGAAAAATTGATGGTATGTTTGTTTTTAACTTTGCAGGAGGGGAGCCTTCACGTTCTGATATCTCAATCTTAGAGAACAATCTCGAATACTTTTACAGAAGTAGACAGGATTATGTTTTTGTAACCACCTCTTACATGGTGTGCAACATGGATGCTAGAAAATATATAAAAGAATATGAAGAGAGCGGAGCGGATATATCCATCATATACAAAAATGTAAAAAACGCTGACACTAGTTTTTATGGATGTGATACCGTAGACCTCAATGACGAGGGTTATGTAGAAGGTATTGGAAAAAATCTTCACTTTAAAAAAGAGGAAAAGATTTCATTAGAGGGGTTCATTATGAAAAAAAATACCCTTATTAGAATGATCTGTGAGGCAACCCAGAAGGGATGTTATACTTCATTCAAAAATTTAATCGCTAACAATGTAAAAAAATATAAAGTTAAAGGTATTGAGTTTGAAGGATATCTAAGATGTATCAATTCTACGAAGGAATATTTTAATTTTAATATGGATCTTCTAAACACGGATATAAGAAGGGAGCTATTCTTCAAAAATGGAAAAATTCTTACAAAAATAAAAGATACTCCGCCTTCCTTATTTAGTAATGGTTCAAATGTGACAAACTCACTTGTTGCCAATGGATGTAGCGTAGAAGGAGTAGTTCGGAACAGTATCATATCAAGGCACGTAAAAATAGAAGAAGGAACTGAAATAGATGGCTGTGTCATTCTTCAGGACTCTACCATCAAAAAAGGTGCAAAACTAAAAAATGTAGTAATCGATAAAAATACTATAATCTCTGAGGGTGAAGAACTAAAAGCTTCGATAGAATTCCCTCTGGTTATTGAAAAGAAAGTAGGAATCAACTCAGAACGATTCAAGGAACTTTATTGGCCTCTAGAAGATATTTAAATAGGGGAAGGAGGAAAAATTAAGATGAAAATATTATTTGTAACTGGTGAAGCATGGCCTTTTATTAAAACCGGGGGTCTAGGAGATGTCTCTCATTCTCTTCCAAAGTCACTTATTAAATCCGGGGTAGATATAAGAGTGATACTTCCTAAATATAAGGCAATAGACTACAAGTATAAAAGTAAAATGAAACACTTAGGTCATACGTATGTGAAACTTTCCTGGAGAAATCAATACTGCGGTATTGATATGCTAGAGTATGATGGTGTAAAATATTATTTTATTGACAATGAGCACTATTTCAAAAGAGATAATGCCTACGGAGAATTTGATGACTGTGAAAGATTCGGATTCTTTTCAAAGTCAGTACTGGCTGCCCTTGAGGTAATGAAATTTGAGCCTGATTTGATCCACTGCAATGATTGGCATTCTGGGCTCACTCCTGTCTATCTGAAGGAGCTCCAAAAGAATGATAAATATAAGGATGTAAAAACTCTATATACTATACACAATCTGAAATACCAGGGTATTTTTTCAATGGAAACTCTAGATGAGGTCCTTGGTCTTTCTCACGATATACACTTCAGAGAGGACTCTCTTAAATTCTTTGATGCCATCTCATTTTTAAAGGGTGGAATAAATTTTTCAGATTTTGTATCTACTGTAAGCAGCACCTATGCAGAAGAGATAAAAATGGAGTTTTATGGAGAAAACCTACATGGATTATTCCGTATGATAGATAACAGACTTTTTGGAATAGTTAATGGAATCGACTACGACATTTTCAATCCTCGGACAGACAAAGACATCGATTTTAAGTTCAGTCAAAGCAAGATAGACAAAAAAGTAAAAAATAAACTAGCTCTTCAAAAGGAATTGGGACTGACTGTATCAGAGGATATTCCTATGATAGGTGTAATTACAAGACTCGTAAGACAAAAAGGGATAGACCTTATAACTCATGTGCTTCAAGAGCTTCTTCAGATGGATGTCCAAATAGTTATTTTAGGTACAGGCGATCAAGACTACGAAGATATCTTTGATTATTATTCACAAGTTTATCCATCTAAGTTGTCTTCCAATATTACTTTCAATGATGCACTTGCAAAGAAAATATACGCTGCTTCTGATATGTTTTTGATGCCTTCACTTTTTGAACCTTGTGGCCTTTCTCAAATGATTGCCATGAGGTATGGTTCAGTGCCTGTGGTAAGGGAAACTGGTGGCTTAAAAGATACGGTAAAACCTTATAACTCAAAGAAAAACCAAGGAACTGGATTTACCTTTACCAACTATAACGCTCACGAGATGCTAGACACAATAAGACGTGCTGTAGAAGTTTACAAAAATAAAAAGGCATGGAAAGAACTCGTTCTTAGGGGTATGAACGAGAAAAATAGCTGGAGTCATGCTGCAAGAAATTACAAATCTTTTTACAAAGAGATATTGGGGTAAAACATGGGGAGTTGGTTGAATTGGAGTTTACAAAAGAAACGATAAAGGACGGCTTTGCTTTAAAACTAAAAAACCTCTACTCAAAAGATTTCAAGAATGCTTCTGATCTTCAAAAATATCTAGCTTTTTCCAATCTCATAAGAGACTATATGTCCGAAGGATGGTTTGAAACCAATCAGCAGTATAAGGATAAGAAAGTGAAGCAGGTTTATTATCTTTCAATGGAATTCTTAATTGGTAAGATTCTTGAAAAAAATCTAATAAATCTTGGAATAGCAGACCTAGCAAAAGAAGCTTTAGAGGATATCGGAATGGATCTTAACCTCCTAATCAATGTAGAACCTGATGCAGGTCTTGGGAATGGAGGTCTAGGGAGACTGGCTGCTTGTTTTATGGATTCTCTTGCAGCCCTTGGTCTACCTGGCCATGGCTGCGGTATAAGATATAAATACGGTATGTTCAGACAGGAGATAAAAGATGGTTATCAGATCGAAATGCCTGATCCATGGCTTAAGGAGCCTTATCCATGGGAAGTAAGAAAAGAGAACAGAAGCTTAAAGATACGTTTTGGAGGAAATGCCTATATAAAGGAAGTGGGCAATGAGCTGGAAACTATACACGAAAATTTTTATACAGTAAAAGCCGTCCCATACGATATCCCACTTTCTGGTTATCTAAACAATACAGTCAATACACTGAGGTTATGGAATTCAGAGGCTGATACTGATGAATTTGATTTTCAGAATTTCAACAGCGGAAATTACCTACAGTCTATAGAGGGTAAATATACAGCAGAGCTAATATCACAGGTTCTTTATCCAGATGACTCTACTGAAAACGGAAGGCAGCTCAGACTGAAACAGGAGTATTTCTTCGTAAGTGCCAGCCTGCAGTCTATTCTGAATTATCACAGAGAACTTAGGGTAGACTTTAATCACCTAGACGATTATGTGGCCATACATATAAATGACACTCACCCTGCCTTGGCAGTGGCTGAACTCATGAGGCTGCTTATGGATGTCGATGGTCTAAACTGGAAAGAAGCTTGGCAGGTCACAACAAAGGTTTGTGCCTATACAAATCATACTATAATGGCTGAGGCTCTTGAGAAATGGCCATCTTATATATTCAAAAAATTACTTCCGAGAATATTTATGATAGTCGAAGAGATAAACAGAAGATTTTGCCAGGAAATCATTTCTAAATATGGGGACTGGGACAGAGTTGGTAGGATGTCTATTATCGAAAACGGGATGGTGAAAATGGCCAACCTAGCAATCGTAGGGAGTCATTCTGTAAACGGTGTGGCGGCACTTCACAGTGAAATTCTAAAGAAAAAGGAACTTAAGGATTTTAATGAATTTTACCCTGAAAAGTTTAATAATAAAACCAACGGTATAACCCACAGAAGGTGGCTCATAAAAAGCAACAGAGCTCTTACAGCTCTTATCACCGAGTGCATAGGGGACAACTGGGTAAAAAATCCTGTGGAAATGAAAAAAATGATGGCGTTCAAAGATGATAAAAAGGTACTCGCTAAACTGGAGAAGATAAAGTATGAAAACAAGGTAAATTTTTCAAAATATATTTTTGAAAAAAAAGGAGTTGTTGTAAATCCAGATTCTATCTTTGACATTCATGTAAAAAGAGTCCACGGCTACAAAAGACAGCTTCTGAACTGCTTCCATATTCTCTACCTTTATAAGAAACTGAAAAAAGATAAAAACTTTGATATTCATCCTAGAACTTTTATTTTTAGTGCAAAGGCAGCACCTGCATATGTGTTTGCTAAGAAAATAATAAAACTCATAAATACTCTAAGTGAGATCATAAATAATGATCCTGAAATTAATGACAAGATAAAAGTAGTGTTTATAGAAAACTATAATGTCAGCAAAGCCGAAAAAATAATTCCTGCTGCTGATGTAAGTGAGCAGATATCAACTGCATCAAAAGAAGCTTCAGGAACAGGTAATATGAAATTTATGATGAACGGGGCTGTAACACTAGCTACTTTGGATGGTGCGAACATAGAGATAAAGGAGCTTGTAGGCGATGAAAATATAGTTATTTTTGGTCTTACATCAGAAGAAGTTTTAAACTTCTATAGTTCAAACAAGTACAACTCTATAAATTTCCTGAAAGAAAATCCTAAAATAGCAGAGTTGGTAGAAACTCTGGTTGATGGAACCCTGGGCGTTTCCACAACTGAGTTTGGAGAAATATACAAAGAGCTTACAGAGAAAAACGATTACTATTTTGTTTTAAAGGATTTCTCAGAATATGTAAAAGCACAAGAAAAAATAGAAATGCTTTATAAAGACAAGGAAAATTGGTCTAAAAAATGTCTTATCAATATAGCTATGTCAGGGCATTTTTCATCTGATAATACCATTGCTAAATATGCCAATGAAATCTGGAACATAAAGAGTGAAAAAATAGGAGAGTAATATCTCCTATTTTTTATTTTCCATCCAGTTTTTTACATCTTCTAAGACCTCTATACTGTTCATCTCATTAAATAGTTCATGCCTCGCCTTGGTATAAAGCTTTATTTTTACATAATCAAAATTATTTTTTTTGTAAAATTCCACTAATTTTATGACCCCTTTCCCATATAATCCTACGGGATCTGATTCTCCAGATATAATAAGGATCGGTACGGATTTTTGAGCGAGCTCAAATCTTTCTTTGGTATAAAGGTTTTTTAGAAATTTCAAAAAAGAACTATAAAAATCCGTTGTATAGACAAAGTCGCAAAGAGGATCCTCTATATAATCTTTTACAATATCCTCTCTTCTTGTTAGCCAGTCAAGGGAGGTACTTTTCTCCTTCACCCTCCTGTTGTAATCCAAAAAAATAAGTTTTTTTATAAAAGGACTCTTGCCATCCCCTATAACCCTTTTTATAACTTCACTTAAAATCCACCCTGAAATAGTCACCGCTCTCCTTTTACCACAAGATCCAGAAAGAATGTATCCATTTACAAAATTAGAAAGCTCTGCCATATGACCCTGTGCAATAAAAGATCCCATGCTGTGTCCCAAAATATAAATCGGGAGGTCTGGATGCTTTCTAGTTATAAAATCAGTTATGTACTTTGCATCTTCTATAAGAACTCTAAATCCGCCCTCTATACGCCCTAAATCTTCTATATCCTCCACTGAATATCCGTGACCCCTGTGATCATCTGCATACACCAGATATTCATTTTCATTGAACCATTTGGCTGTGGACTCATATCTCAGACTGTGCTCACCCATTCCGTGGATGATCTGTATGACCCCCTTGGGTTTCTTGACATCATCCCAGACTCTCATAAAAATGTCATTATCCAAATAAAACTTCCCTGACATAGAGCTCTCCCCCAAAACTAATATAATTTTCACACTTATCTCATCTATGATAACACACAGTTCTAAAAATTTATCTGCACATATTGAACTTACATCTATTTACCACATTATTTTAAATCTCATTTTTTTAAATAATTTTTTATCTGATTTATCTCTAATTAAACTTTATGTTCAATCCCAAGGATAAACTTATTTTTAGGCACAAAAAGGACAGTTTCCTAACAATAATTCTAAGCTCCACAGGTCATCTCATTCATATGAAGCTATTTACATATTTTAACTCTAATTACTACTTGAAAGAAATTTTTATAAATTATTGAATTTATCAGGATATTAGAATATTAGAGTCAAAAAATTTTATCACGAATGAAAATTAATAAAAGACAGAAAAATTAACATGAATAATAAAAAAATATTTTGGTTGCAGAGGTCACAGAGAAAAAATAATTTTTTTAATTTTTAGATTGCTTTACCCATTAAAAAATTCAGTTAATAAATTACCTTTTCTGAACTCCAAAATTAAAACATTTTAGCTGAAATTCAGGCAGAAGTATAAAATTGTTAATTTATTATCAAATTCCTTTTGATAAAATTATTAAATTTTTGCAAGTTTAACCATAGTGACATCAGACAGCTAAAAATAAAATAATTAATGAGAAAAATATATTTAAATAGGAAAGAGTCTACTTATTCTTAATAGATATACTAATGATGTAGGTATATCTTATGAAAAAAGGAGGATTTCATGAATTGTGAAAATAATTACAAAAACAATATGTTTAATGAACTGGACATGTTTATAAGAGAACTTGAAACAAAAGACGGAGAGCTCATAAGCGTACTGCATAAGGCTCAGGATATATTTGGATATCTCCCGGTGGAGGTTCAGGAGTTCATAGGTGAAAAAATGGGGATACCTATTTCCCAGATTTACGGTGTTATCACTTTTTATTCCTTTTTTACGACGACACCTAAGGGTGAGCACCCGATCTCTGTATGTATGGGAACAGCCTGTTACGTAAACGGATCCGAAACAATTTTGAATGAACTAATAAGAGAACTAGGAGTCAAGGTTGGTGAGACTACAAACGACGGAAAATTTTCTATCGATGTATTGAGGTGCATTGGTGCATGCGGTATGGCTCCTATTATAAAGATAGGAAACAAGACTTATGGTCGAGTAGTGGCGGAACAGGTAAAGCATATTTTGAAAGAATATGAGTAATCGGAGGGATGAGCGTGGTTAATACTATAGAAGATTTAAAAAATATAAAAGAAAACTACCAAAATAGTGAAAAAGAAAAAACCCTTATAAAGATCTCTATGGCAACCTGTGGAATAACAGCAGGAGCAGACACCCTTTATAATTTTTTTGAAGAGGAGCTGGAAAGAGAGGGGGATACCAGTATAAAGCTTGTTCCCACCGGCTGTATGGGACTCTGTCATTCTGAACCCACTATAGAGGTCACTATCCCAGGACAGAAACCAGAAATTTTTGGAAATGTGGATCTCCCCAGGGCGGAAAAAATACTTAAAGACATAAAGTATAAAAAAATACATGAAACCGATGTATTCATAAGCAGTAAGCTAGAAAAAATAGTCCTCAGAAATTGCGGCTTTATGGATCCTGAAAATATAGAGGAAGCTGTATCAAGAGATGCCTATTTTGCACTGTATAAATCATTAAAAGAGATGTCTAGGCAGGATGTAATAGACGAGATAAAGATCTCCGGCCTCAGAGGAAGAGGCGGTGGCGGCTTCCCTACAGGTCTAAAATGGCAGTTTGCTTTTAATAAAGATGTAGATAAAAAATATGTAGTATGCAATGCAGATGAGGGAGATCCAGGTGCATTTATGGACAGGTCTGTCCTCGAGGGAGACCCCCACTCTGTGCTAGAAGCAATGACAATCTGTGGTTACGCCATAGGTTCAGATGAAGGTCTTATTTACATCAGGGCCGAATATCCATTGGCTATAAACAGGCTGAAAAAAGCAATCAAGCAGGCCAACGAATATGGGTTTTTAGGGAAAAATATTTTTGGGACAGATTTTAATTTTAAAATAACTCTAAAGTACGGAGCAGGAGCCTTTGTCTGCGGAGAAGAGACGGCACTCATACATTCTATGGAAGGAAAAAGAGGGGAACCTACCCTGAAGCCACCATTTCCTGCCGAAGCCGGTTACTGGAAAAAACCTACAAATGTGAATAATGTAGAAACCCTGGCAAATATCCCAGTAATAATAAATAAAGGCGCAGAGTGGTTCAAGAGCATAGGGACGGAAAAATCACCTGGTTCCAAGGTCTTTGCCCTCGCCGGTAAAGTAAAAAATGTGGGGCTTATAGAGGTTCCTATGGGTACTACCTTGAAGGAAGTTATTTTTGACATCGGTGGGGGGATCACAAAAAACAAACGATTTAAGGCAGTACAAACTGGAGGACCTTCTGGTGGATGTCTCACAGAAAAAGATTTGGATACTCCTATTGACTTTGATTCACTGAAAGAAAAGGGATCTATGATGGGATCTGGTGGGATGATTGTGATGGATGAAGATGACTGTATGGTCGCAGTTGCAAAATTCTATCTAGGATTCACTGTAGAGGAATCCTGTGGAAAATGTACCCCATGCAGAATAGGAAATAAAAGATTATACGAGATCCTAGATAGGATAACAAAAGGAAAAGGCTCAGTGAATGACCTTCACCTCCTGAAAGACCTCTCAAAAACCATAAAAAGAGCATCTCTCTGCGGACTTGGAAAAACATCACCTAACCCTGTGCTTTCAACTATGAATAATTTTTATGACGAGTATCTAGCCCACGTAAAGGATAAAAGATGTCCATCCACTGTCTGCACAAGCCTCATCCAGTTTACCATAACAGATAAGTGTATAGGCTGTACCGCCTGCGCAAAGGTTTGCCCTACTGAGGCCATTTTGGGAAGGGTAAAAGAGAAGCACTATATTTATCAGGATAGATGTATCAAGTGTGGTGCTTGCTATAATGCCTGCAGATTTAATGCCATAAAAAAAGCATAGGAGGTTATCCATGGAAATGGTTAAAATAAAAATAAACGGTATAGAGGTTGAGGCTCCTAAACACTCTACTATTCTGGCGGCTGCTAGGAGTATAGGGGTCAAGATTCCAACTTTATGTCAGCTAAAAATGGGTGATATAGGCTACGTGCACGATCCCGCTTCCTGCAGAATCTGTGTGGTAGAGGTAAACGGGCAGGAAAATCTTCATCCTTCCTGTGAAACAAAGGTCTATGAAGGGATGGATATTATTACTAATTCGGCAGAACTAATACAAATAAGAAAAAATATACTGGAACTTATTCTTTCCAATCATCCAAAAGAGTGTCTTACTTGCTCAAAATCAGGGGAGTGTGAACTTCAAAACCTAGCAGATGAATTTAAAATAAAAAACATAAGATTTGAGGGTGAAAAATCAGTGTACAGATCAGACTCCTCTCCAGCCATAATAAGGGATATGGATAAATGTATAATGTGCAGAAGGTGCGAAACGATGTGCAATAAGATTCAAACATGTAATATCCTTTCCGCTGTAAATAGGGGATTTGAAACTGTGGTAGCTCCTTCACACGAAAGAGACCTAGATGATACTGCATGTACATTTTGTGGCCAGTGCGTAGCAGTTTGTCCTGTAGGTGCTCTACATGAAAAAGACTATACCTGGGAGGTTGTTGATACCCTTGCTGACCCTTCAAAAACTGTGATCGTCCAAGTGGCACCTGCTGTTAGAGTAGCCCTTGGAGAAGAATTCGGACATGAACCTGGCACAGATGTTACCGGGAAGATGGTTGCTGCCCTTCGAAGGATAGGATTTGATTATGTCTTTGATACAAATTTCGCAGCTGACCTCACAATTATGGAAGAAGCGTCAGAGCTGAAATCAAGAATCGAAAAATATTTGGCTGGAGATAAAAATGTGAAACTTCCAATTTTGACCTCGTGCTGCCCTGCTTGGGTAAAATTTATAGAACACAATTTCCCAGACATGCTAGATATTCCATCCACTGCAAAATCTCCTCAGCAGATGTTTAGTGCCATAGCTAAGGAATTTTGGGCAAAGGAGATGGGAATCAAAAGAGAGGATTTAATTGTGGTCTCTGTAATGCCTTGCCTTGCAAAAAAATATGAAGCTTCAAGGGAGGAATTTTCAAAAGATGGAAATCCTGATACAGATATCTCAATATCAACCAGAGAGCTGGCAAGTCTCATAGATCAAAGTGGAATAAATTTTAACATGCTTGAAGATGAGGACTTTGACAAACCATTTGGAATGTCTAGTGGAGCTGCGGATATTTTTGGAAGAACCGGTGGGGTTATAGAGGCAGCTGTAAGAACGGCTTATGAGTGGATCACAGGGGATGAACTAGAAGCTGTGGACTTCAAACAGCTTAGAGGTCTAGAGGGATCAAGGGTAGCAGAGGTCCCGGAACTCCAAATAGACGGAGCACCACTTAGGATCGGAATAGCCCACGGACTAGGAGCAGCCAGAGAGCTTCTAGAAAAGGTAAAAGACGGCAGGGAGGTCCTGCACGCTATAGAGATAATGGCATGCAAAGGCGGATGTATAGGGGGAGGTGGGCAACCTTACCACCACGGCAAATTCAAAATTATAAAAAAGAGATTTAAAGGAATACAGGCTATCGACAGTGGCAAAAAGTTAAGAAAATCCCATGAAAATCCCTATATTAAGGACCTATATGAAAAATTTCTTGGAAAACCTATGGGAGAAAAAGCACACGAATTGCTGCATACAAAATATTTTTCAAGAAAAAAATAATTTTAAAAGGGAGCTGAGTTTTACAGCTCCCTTTATATTTTAAACATCTTTAAATTATTTAAAAAATATCCCCTATACTTTTTAGATTTTTTTAGATTTTATCCAGTCACTCTCTCCTCTTTGAGAATAATTTTTTAGGAATTCATCTTTATATTCTTTAAATCTACCGTTTTTTATTGCCTGCCTTGCATCTTTCATCATTTTTATCAGAAAATACAGGTTATGATAAGTAGCAAGTCTTGCTCCGAGAATCTCTTGGGATTTGAAGAGATGTCTTATATATCCTCTCGTATAATTTTTACATACATAACAATCACAGCCATCATCTAGAGGTCTAGGATCCTCAGAATAACAGGCATTCTTTATAACTAACCGTCCATATTTAGTAAACACCGTTCCATGTCTACCTATTCTTGTTGGCTGTACACAATCCATCATATCGACCCCAGATTCTACAGCTTCTAGCATGTCCACCGGTTCCCCTACACCCATTAAGTATCTTGGTTTATCTTCAGGAAGTTTTTCCACTATATAATCCAATATCCTGTACATATCTTCTCTAGGTTCTCCTACTGCTAGTCCTCCTATAGCATATCCTGAAAAATTCTCATCCATCTCCATAAGCTCTTTTCTACTCTTGTTCCTCAGATCTTCATATATTCCACCTTGAACAATTGCAAATAACCCTTGCTCATCTGGTCTCTGATGAGCCTCTATACACCTCTTAGCCCACCTAGTGGTTCTTTCTATAGATGGAATAAGATATTCTTTTGTAGACATCCCAGGAGGGCATTCATCAAATAACATGACTATATCTGACCCAAGATTATTTTGAATATGTATTGATTTTTCAGGAGAGATAAACTGCTTTGATCCATCTATATGAGACCTAAACTCCACTCCCTCTTCTTCTATTTTTCTGATAGCACCAAGACTGAAGACTTGAAATCCTCCGCTATCTGTGAGAATGGGTTTTTTCCAGTTCATAAATTTATGCAGTCCACCAAACTTTGCAACCAAATCATCTCCAGGTCTGAGAAAAAGATGGTAGGTATTTCCTAATATTATTTCAGAACCTATGGCTTCTAACTCCTCGGGTGTCATTGTTTTTACAGTTGCTTGAGTTCCCACAGGCATAAATACAGGTGTTTCTACTTCTCCGTGGGGGGTTGTTATTTTACCGGCTCTAGCCTTGCCATCTTTAGAGTAGAGTTCATAAGTTACAGGCAGTTTATTTGACATTTTTCCTCCTTATCTCTGTATCTCTATTATATCTTTTATTCCTGAAAGATGTTTCAAGAGTTTTTCATATTCTTCTTTTTCAGAGATTTCTATTGTAAATTTTAGATTCATGTATCTGTCTAACCCCTTAACTATAAGGTTAGAATTTACACCTATAACATTTATCTTGTGGTTAGCTATTATCGTAGCTATATCCATAAGCATATTTGGTTTTTCTATCATAAAAATATTAAAATTAAATTGATATTTATTAAGTTTTTTTGCAAAAACATCTTCGTCCCATCTTACATCTATCTCTCTAGGAGGGTCACTCTTTATCATCCCCTGATAGTTTTTGCAATCTTTTCTGTGTACCGCTATCCCGGCCCCTTTAGTTATATAACCACCTATCTCATCTCCAGGAAGAGGAGTACAGCATTTTGCAAATCTTATAAGAGTGTTATCAAGACCATCTATGACCACTCCATAATCGTTCTTTTTTCTGTTTTTCGGCTTTTTTCTATCTCCGATATCATCAAAATTAAGTTCTTTCACAACTTCTGGCTTAAATCTTCCTGCCAGAGCCTCAGCTTTTATTCTATTTTGTGAAAGTCTAAAATAAAGATCCTCTATAGACTGCATATTCTGTTTTTCTATATATTTTAGTGTTATATCACTGGCCTCAAACTCTTTTATTGACACTCCAAACTTAGAAAGTTCTTTCTCCATGATCTCTTTTCCAAGTTTTACATTTTCATCAAATTTTTTGTCTTTAATCCATTTTCTTATCTTGCTCTTAGCACTTTGGGTAACAACAATATCCAACCAGTCATTTCCAGGACCCTTTGCATTTCTTGAAGTTATTACTTCTACTTTGTCCCCGTTTTGCAGTTTATAGTCTATAGGTACTATTCTGTCATTTATTTTTGCTCCTATACATTTTAGCCCTATCTCTGTATGGATATGAAATGCAAAGTCAAGTGGAGTAGCTCCTTGAGCTAATTCTACCACATCTCCTTTAGGCGAAAATACAAATACTGTTTCGTGGAGAATATCCCCAGTAACTGTTTTTACAAATTCTTCAGAGTTATCGGCCTCCTGTTGCCATTCTAATATTTGTCTCAACCAAGAGTATACATGGTCTTTTTTGGTTACTTTTCCTCTTTCTTTATAACTCCAGTGGGCTGCTACTCCCTCTTCGGCTATTCCGTGCATCTCTTCTGTTCTTATCTGCACCTCTATAAATTTTCCTTGAGGCCCTACTATGGTTGTGTGTATTGACTGATAGCCGTTTGATTTAGGAACTGCTATATAATCTTTAAATCTTCCTGGAACAGGTTTATAATTCCCATGAAGGACTCCTAATACATTATAGCATTCGCCTTCAGTTTCAACTATTATTCTCAAGGCAATAAGATCATATATTTCATCAAACTCTTTACCTTTTTCATACATTTTTTTGTATATACTATAAAAGTGCTTGGGTCTTCCAGAAACTTCACCCTTTATATCGTTTTCGTGAAGAAATTTTTGTATCTCTTTTTTTGTACCCTCTGTATATTTTTCTCTTTCAGCCTTTTTAGAGTTAATTAGCTTGACTAGTTCTCTGTATATTTCAGGCTCTAGGTAGTAAAGAGAAAGGTCCTCTAGCTCACATTTTATAGTAGCCATCCCTAGCCTATGAGCAAGGGGCGCAAATATTTCAAGGGTTTCTCTCGAAATTCTCTCCTGTTTATGAGTCGGCATGAACTTAAGAGTCCTCATATTATGAAGTCTGTCAGCAAGTTTTATTATTACAACTCTTATGTCCTGTGCCATGGCAACTATCATTTTTCTTATATTTTCATGTTGTTTTTTAGTGCCCTTAGGCAACACACTCAGCTTTGTCACTCCGTCTACAAGTTTAGCTACCGAATTTCCAAAATTATATTGTATATCGGAAACAGTTATAAGGGTATCCTCTACTATATCATGGAGTATCCCAGCTACAATAGTATCTGTGTCCATTTTCATATTGATTAGTATCTTAGACACTTCTATTGGATGAATAATATAATCATCTCCAGATTTTCTAAACTGTCCCACATGACATTCCCTTGCAAATTCATAAGCCAAGAGTATCTTATCAGTGTCAACTTTGAGATTATTCTTTTTTATGGCATCTAATATCTCATGTCTATATCCCACACAAATCCCTCTTCTCTCTCAATTGAATAATATTAGCTTTAAAAGCTTAAAGTCCATTAAATTTTTAAAGCTAACAACATCACATCTCTGATAATTTTTAAATAGAGAGCGGCAATATCTGCCGCTCTCTATTCTTAGTAGTCCATAAGTGTAAAAACATCATAGCCCTCTAATTTTTTTCTTCCCTCTAGCTCTTTAAGCTCTATAAGGAAAGCAAGTCCAGCTACCTCTCCACCAAGTTCTTCTATTAGTTTAACTGTGGCTTCTACAGTCCCTCCTGTAGCTAGCAGGTCGTCCACTATGAGTACTCTCTGACCAGGCCTTATAGAATCCCTATGTATGCATAGTACATTTGTTCCGTATTCAAGGTCATAATCATACTCTACAACCTCTCTAGGGAGCTTTCCAGGTTTTCTAACAGGTATGAATCCCACTCCCAGTGCATAGGACACAGGACATCCAAAAATAAATCCTCTGGCTTCAGGTCCTACCACAAGATCTATTTTTCTTTCTTTTGCATATTTTACTATTTTATCCGTTGCTGCACGATAAGCTTCTCCGTTATTCATTAAAGGAGTTATGTCTCTAAACTTAATTCCCTCTTTCGGAAAGTCCTCAACTAGGGCTACGTAATCTTTCAAATTCATTTGAATCCTCCTAAAAATATTATATCTCGTCTTGCGCTACTCTCAAAACTTCCTCTATACTTGTTATTCCCTCTAAGGCTTTTTCAAACCCCTCTTGTTTTATTGTTTTCATACCTTTTTTCATAGCCACTTCTTTTATCTGAAAAATATCTGCACCCTTATTTATCAAGGTCCTTATTTCGCTTTCTACTTCTAAAAGCTCCACTACTGCCGTTCTTCCACTGTATCCTGTATTTCTGCAAAGGCTGCATCCCTTAGCCTCATATAGCTTATAATTCTTTAGCGGATCCACATTAAAATCTCTAAGTTCATCCCCTGGAACCGATATTTCCTCTTTGCAGTTTGGACATAGTTTTCTTACAAGCCTCTGTCCCAATACTCCGGCTAGAGAAGCCGATAGCAGAAAGGGCTCTACTCCCATATCTATAAGTCTAGATATTGCCCCTGTAGCAGAGTTAGTATGTAATGTAGAAAATACCAAATGACCTGTCATAGCAGATTCTATAGCTATTTCAGCGGTCTGTACATCTCTTATCTCACCTATCATTATCACATCAGGATCCTGCCTCAATATTGACCTCAGCCCCGATGAAAAATCCAAACCCACCTGTGAATTTACCTGAACCTGATTTATTATCTCCATCTGGTATTCTACAGGGTCTTCTAAGGTAACTATATTTTTATCTAGAGTATTTATCTCATTTAGCGAAGCATAGAGCGTGGATGTTTTACCACTTCCAGTGGGACCGGTTACAAATATTATACCATTTGGTCTTTTTATAAGCTTTTTTAATTTTTCTACGCTGCTTTTTTCAAAACCAAGGCTTTCTAAACTAACCTTTACATTAGATTTATCAAGAAGCCTTATTACAACTTTTTCTCCAAAAATTGTAGGAATGACCGACACTCTCATATCAATCAATTTTTTTTCAAAATTTATTTCCACCCTACCATCTTGTGGAACTCTTTTCTCAGCAATATCAAGCTTTGAAATTATTTTTATTCTTGATACTATGGCGGAATGAAGTGATTTCGGTGGTGTTAATATCTCATGAAGTATACCGTCTATTCGAAATCTTACTCTCAAGATATTCGCTTCTGGTTCTATATGAATATCACTTGCATTTTCAAATATAGCCTTTTTCATCACAAGATCGACTACTTCTACAGCAGAAGTGTCTGTCCTCTCAAAACTCCTTCTTTCTTTCAGGTAGTTAGAGTCCTCTTTCAAAAATACAGGTGAATAATATTTTTCTATTGCCCTTACCACATCATCTTTTCTTGCTATGGACTGAAATACCTCCATGCCACTCTCTTCCTCTATACGGTCTATTGCAAAAACATCTAGAGGGTCCTCCATAGCTACATGCAATACATTGCCATTTTTAAAAAGTGGAACAACACAAAATTTTTCGGCAGTTTCTCTGCTTAACAGTAGAATGGCTTCCTTTGTTATTACTAGCCTTTCTAAGGAAACATATGAAATTCCCATCTGTTCTCCTAGTATTCGTACTATCTCTTCACTACTTACATACCCCATATCTACAAGAATTTCCCCGAGTTTTTTATGAGTTATGTTCTGTTTTTCAAGAGCCTTCATAAGTTCATCTTCTGTTATTATTTTTTCATCTAGCAGAGTGTCTCCTAGTCTTTTTTTTATGATTCTGGCCATTATTATTCCCACCTATGCCCTAGATACTTTATCTCCTTATCTCCTTCAAAATAATTTAAAAGTTCTTTTTTCACATTGGGATAGAGCGTCATATTATTTATTTCATCTATATTATGATAGGCGACTTCTTTGAGCCTTTCTTCATCTCCAATTTTAAGATCTCCAGAGAGGTATCTTACCTTGAAAAACATATTAATTATGTGCTTACTTTTATCTGGTGAAATTCCCTGAGAAATGAACATCAGGTTACCAACTTCTACTTCAATATTACATTCTTCCATAAACTCTCTTATAAGAGATTCCTCCATTGTCTCACCGTAATCCACTCCCCCACCAGGAAGCAGCCAGTACTCTTGTCCATTTTTTTGATGTTTTACAAAAAGAATTTCATCCCCTCTTGTCAAAACACCAGCTACCCTAACCCTTATATTCATAAGGCAATCCCCCTTTATATAAAAAAGAAAGTAGATAAAATTATATCATAATTTTAAGCATTCCTCAATATCTTTTAGTAAAAGAGCGGTGCATTTACACCGCTCTTTTCAGATTTTTTCCTTACTAAGCTTCTCAATAAGGATATTTATTTTTTTTGATTCTTCATTTTTATTTGTTTTATCTAATATATCCCTTTTCAGGTTTAGGTATTCAAGATCATATTTATAATTGTCTGAGATCATTCTTATAGAATTTTCTGCTGTGGCTATATCACCGTTTGCAAAGGATATCTTACTTAGCTGCATTAAAAGTTCATCACTCACACCATTTTTAGCTATGTATCTTTTCAAAGTTTTTTCAGCTTTATCATACTCACTGTAGCTATTTGCAAGTATTCTGGTGTAAAAAACTATATACTCTTTATCTAAACTATATTTTTGATATCCGGTTTCAAGTACTTTGTATAATTCCATAAATTTTGATTCTTCCAACAGAACCTGAGAATATACATTATAAAATTCCATGTCCAGGTCTTTTTCCAAGGAATGAGCTCCTTTTAAAATTTTGTACGCCTCTGTATTTTCTCCCTTTTTAAACAAAATAAATCCTTTCAATTTTAAAACCATGTTATCTACAGAATCCTTAGATACAGTTTCTAGATATTCCTCGGATTTTTCATAGTCACCCTTTATATATGAGAGCAAAGCCAAATTTTTTATGGCAGTCTGATCCCTTTCATCGAGTGTGAGGGCTTTTTTATAAAACTCTTCAGATTTTTTATAATCTGAAAGTTGTGCATATACCAGTCCCATCTCTCTTAGGGTTATTATATTTTTGTCATTTTTTCCATAAGCCTTTTCAAATTCCCTCAGTGCTTCCAAGTATTTTCCTTCTTGAGAAAAATTGATCCCTCTTATGACATTATATTCCTCTCTGTCAGTTGACCTTTTGACTGTTTTTGGAGTACTTGTACAACCTATCAGCCCCGTTAAAAGGATGATATAGAGTAATTTTCTCATATAGTGCCCCTCCTGCTTTATAAAATTCTGCCTGATACAGAATCTGGAATTATAGCTCCACCTGATATAATTAATTTAACAGCTTCTTCTACCTTAATATTAAGAATTTTTACATCTTTTTCCTCAACCATTATAAACATCCCTGAGGTTGGGTTTGGAGAGGTAGGGACAAATATATTTAATATTCTTTCTTTGCCCATTATCTCTTCAAAATAATGGTTCCCGTCACTTGTTAAAAATCCCAGACTGTAGATACCTTTTTTGGGATACTCTAACAAAACTACTTTTTGATATGATTTTGCCTTGTCTGAAGAAACCAGACCAGTTATCTGACTAACTGTGGTATAGACCTGTTTTATCACAGGGAGTTTTATAAATAGTTTTTCCAAAAAACCAGCTATCCTTTTCCCTATAACATGCTTTAATGTCAATCCAACGAGTGTTATTATGAAAAATATTCCTACTATTGAGATTAAATACACAGATATTTTTATATATATTTCTATCTGTTCTCTTTTATTAAATCTCTCTAGCCCCAATAAAAAATCCGTCAGAATTTTTACAACAAAAGATCCCCTCAATAAACTTATTACCAACTGAAAAATCCAAGAAAGAAAATAAAAAGTAAGTATAACTGGTAGCAAAGCTATTAATCCAGTATAAAACCAATTTTTCAAATTTTTTCTCATTCCTGCACCTCTATTTCCTTTTCGAGCAATACTTTTGAAACTCTCATCTTATCTACTTCTAGAACTTTAATAGATACCTCATTAATTATAATCTGATCTCCTGCGTCTGCTACTTTTCCGAGCTCTGTTACCACAAGACCTCCTAGACTTTCATAATCTTCCGATTCTGGCAGATCAATATTTAGATTTTTATTCAAAGTTTCTATATCTATCATTGCATCTATTTCATACTTACCATCACCTAAAGGACGGATAATCTCCTCTTCCTCTCTGTCATACTCATCTCTGATCTCTCCTACGATCTCTTCTAGTAGGTCTTCTATTGTCAAAAGTCCAACTGTTCCACCATATTCGTCTATTGCTATGGCAATATGCACCTTTGTTCTTTTGAAATCCCCTAAGATCTCTACAATAGACTTTGTTTCAGGTACAAAGTATGCTTTTTTTAAATAATTTTTTATTTGAGTATCTGATTTCCCCTCTTTTATTACATTAAGAAGGTCTTTTATATACAGAATACCTATAATATTGTCTATTCCATTTTCATACACTGGTATTCTAGAATATCCCTTTTCAAAGACATCATCCCACACCTCGTTAATTGTACTGTCTCCGTCAAGAGCAAACATAGATGTTCTAGGAGTCATGACTTCTTTGGCTGTCGTGTCACTAAACTCGAATATGGAGTGTATCATCTCCTTTTCTTCCTCTTCTATAATCCCCTCTGCTTTTCCCACATTGACATAAGAAATTATGTCCTGCGCAGTCATCATAAGAGCTTCATCGTGGATGTGTATCCCCAACATCTTCCCTATAAACTTTGAAATAATCATAAGTATCTTTATCAAAGGTATTGTTAACAAAGTAAAATAATATACTGGTACTATAACAATTTTTGCTATTTTGGCTGAATAATTCTTCGCCACTATCTTAGGAGTTATCTCTCCGAAAATCAAAATTACAGCAGTCATAGAAAGTGTCGCCGTTAGTATAGCTGCATTATTTGATCCTAAGACATTAAATGTTAATGCTGTCGCTATAGAAGATCCCAAAATATTTACAATGTTATTTCCGAGAAGTATCCCTGTAAGCATCTCATTAGGTCTTTTGAGCCATTTTTTTAAAAGCTCAGCTTCTCTAGGATGCTTTATTTCCTCGAGATTCCTGGTTTTAAAAGCAGTCAAGGCTGTCTCAGAAGCTGAGAAAAATCCTGATAGTAGAACCAAAAAAACTAGTAGTAATATTTGTCCATACGTGCCCAAGTTTAAATTACACCTTCCTTTTTAATAGTGTGTTTTTACACATAAATAATATTTTTATTAAAAACAATTTTTTATAAGATCACTTTTTGTTACTATTCCAACTAATTTTTCATTTTTCATTACCAAGGTATATGAATACTCTTCCTCTATCATCTTTGTTACCACTTCTTCTAAATCATCTTCGAGACTGCTGCTCAAAAACTCCTCTGTCATTATATCTTCTGCTTTGAAAGAAGCTATTTTTTTAAGTTTATTCTTAAATTCTTTGTTGCCTGGAAGTGTTATCAAAATATCCCAAAAAGCAATTATAGGTGGTAATGGTGCTTTTTCCTCTCTTACAAGAATATCATCTCTGGTCACTACTCCAACCACTTTTTCTTCTGATACTACCGGTAATCTACCTATTCCTTTTTCCTTCATAATTGATATTATATCATCAAAAGATGTTTCTTTACTAATGGAAATAACTTCTTTATTTACAACATCCGCTATCCTTTTCATAAGTTACCCCTCCAATTTTTATTGAATTTTAACACAAAAGAAATCAAAAAACAACTCAACCTTAACGACCATAAGTCCACTGTTCAGTGCACAATATATGCTCTTGTATCTCCTCATTTTTAAAAAAGTTTTCAATCTCCCTTTTAGAGCTTTCAATCCCATCAGATGTATGAACTATATTTTGAGATACAACCACTGCAAAATCTCCCCTGATTGTTCCGATATCTGCCTCGAGAGGATTTGTTTTCCCTGCCATTTTTCTCAGGCCCTCTATAACATTTTTACCCTCTATAACTGCTAAAACACATGGGCTAGAAGTTATAAATTCCAGAAGTTCCAAATAAAATCCCTTCCCCTTGTGTTCTGCATAATGAACTTCCGCTTTTTCTTTAGAAATTTTTTCGAGCTTCATTGCTGAAATTTTAAATCCTTTCTTTTCAACTCTTGCAAGAATTCTCCCTACAAGACCCCTTTGAACTCCATCGGGCTTAATTATAAGTAGCGTCTTTTCCATAAATATCCCTCCCAAATTATGTATTATATATACCTCTATAAAATTAATTTCTTTTTTATAAAGGTTTATTTATCATATATGTTTTATAATACTTTAATTAGTCGTTTCATTTAAAAAGTATCTACACTGATAATTTTAGCAGTTTTTTTAGTTTTCATTGCTAACGTAAATTCAAATATAAAAAAAGCGGTATATAACCGCTTTTTTTAGTCTATCAGAAATAATTTATCTCCTTTGACTACAGAGGCTCCATCTTCTAAAAGAATTTTTACTATCTTCCCATCTCTTGAAGCCTTTATTTCATTCATGAGCTTCATAGCCTCAACTATACAAAGAGTATCCCCCTGATTTACTTCTTGACCCTCTTTAACAAAATCAGGTGAATCAGGTGCGGGAGCTCTATAAAAAGTTCCCATCATAGGAGAGGTAATCGCTTCATATTTTTCTTCTGTTTTTTCTACCGTAGATACAGCTACTTTGTTTACAGGTGCCGTTATAGGCGCAGCTACTGATGTGTTTACATATACTGTTTCAGGTGCCGCTACCTCTCTTTTTAGAGTTACCTTAGCTCCCTCACTCTCTACAGTTACCTCTTGCAAATTATACTTTTCTATATTTTCTGCCAATTCTCTTATTGCTTTTACATCAATCTTCATATTTCCCCCTATATCTAGTTACTCCCAATAACTCTGAGATCTTTTACTCCTTCTAGTCCCGTTATGTTCTCTAGCATACCCTCGATTTTTCTAAGCATATCCTCGTTGGTCTGAAGAGATATAGTTACTTTTGAAGTTCCGTCAATTGGTATATTCTGTGTTATGGTCAGTATATTCATACCAGTGTCTGCAACAACATCTAATATTCTGGCCAGCACTCCAGGTTTGTCCTCCAGAGACATATAAACACTAAAAACCGTTTCCTTTCCGCTTTCGAAGAAAGGTTTTATGAAATCTTTATATTTATAATAAGTACTTCTACTTATACCTACTCTCTTTATGGCCTCATACTTAGATATTTTTTCAAGCTGAACGATATCATTTACTTTAATTACGTTCTGTATTGAGTTTGGCAGAATACGTTTATCTACTATGTAGTACTCTCTTTTCTCTTTTTTGCTCATCCCTCAATCACCTTCTATAATATGTTTTAAAATCCACTAAAATGTATTTTAGCATTTTCAGTATAGATTTTCAAGTCAAAATATCCCGGTGAACTTACAAAGACTTCTTAAATGATTCCATTGTATTTTTCATAAGCATAGCTATGGTCATAGGTCCTACTCCTCCAGGAACAGGTGTAATTGCAGAGGCCATTGGAGCCACTTCCTCAAATGCAACATCACCACAAAGTTTTCCGGCTTCATTTCTGTTTATACCTACATCTATAACTACGGCTCCCTCTTTCACCATATCTTTTGTAATAAATCCAGCTTTACCAACTGCTGCTATAAGGATATCAGCCTCTTTTGTCTTTTCCGCCAAATTTTTAGTTCTGCTGTGACATATAGTCACTGTAGCACTTTCACTGATCAAAAGTCCTACAAGAGGTTTTCCTACTATATTGCTTCTTCCCACTATTACTGCATCTTTTCCTGCAATCTCTATCCCGGTTCTTTTAAGTAACTCTATTACACCATAAGGTGTACAAGACTTAAAACCGTCATCTTCTCCTATCATAACCTTTCCAAGATTTTCAGGTTTAAAACCATCTACATCTTTTTCAGAGGCTATTCTGTTTGTCACCTTTTTTTCGTCGATATGTTTCGGAAGTGGCAGCTGGACTAAAATTCCGTTGATTTTCTCATTTTCATTGAGCTTATCTATTAATTCTAGTACCTCCTCTTCACTTGAATTTTCCTCTAATACATGCTTTTCCGAATAAAAACCCAAATCTCCACAACTTTTAACCTTTGAGTTTACATAGACTTTTGAAGCTGGATTTTCTCCTACCAGAACCACTGCTAGACCTGGAGTTTTATCAAATTTTTCTCTATATTCCAAGACTTCTTTTTTTATCTCTTCTTTTATCTCTGTCGATATTTTTTTACCATCTATAACTACCATTGATTTACTTTCTCCTTCCAGTAATTTAGCTCTTGAAGCTTTCCATACAGGTCTATATTAGATACTACTACATCTTCAGGGACTTCTAGTTTTAAAGGTGCAAAATTTAGAAAAGATTTCACCCCTGCTTTTATCAATGTTGTAGCCACATCCTGAGCGACACTTTTAGGAACAGTTAATATCGCTATATCCACTCTGTCTTTTGTATTCAAAAAATACTCTATCTCAGATGTATGTCTTATCTTTATCCCGTTTACTTCTTTTCCGACCTTGTATTCTGCGACATCAAATACCCCTATAACATTAAAACTCTCCTTTGTAAACTCAGGTTCTGCAAGAAGAGCCCCTCCTAATCTTCCAGCTCCTATGATTATAATGTTGTTTGTTTTGTGAACTCCCAAAATCTTCTCTATTCCGCTGTACAAAATTCTTACCTGGTAGCCTTTACCTCTCACCCCAAATCCCTCTCCGAAATCCGAGATGAAATTCGACAGATCTTTTCTGATTTGAGCAGCTGTAAGCCCCATTCTTTCAGCCATCTCCTCAGAAGATATGTAATCATCCGGTGAGAGGTTCTCAAGACATCTAAGATATCTAGTGAGCCTCTCTATCACCCTCGGGGATATTTTTTCTTTGTCAGTCACCAAACTAATCACGATTACTCCTCCTAAGCTATTTTATTTTGCTGTTCTCAAATTTCCCGCCAATGTTAAAATAGTTCCCGTTAACAAGGTCTGAACCTGTAAGCTTTTTTTTATTTTCAGGCTTGGCTTCAGTAATTATTAAACTTCCGTTTCCGGTTTTTACAACAGGGCCCCTTCCCTTCAGCAGTTCAACTATCTCTCCTGGCTCTCCCTCGTACTCTCGTGAGATTTTTTCAACTTTGTAGATTTTATACATTTTACCCTCACTATATGTATGGGCACTTGGAAAAGGATTCATCCCTCTCACAAAATTATATATTTTAAAATTTTCTTGTTCCCAGTTTATTTCACAATCCTCTTTCTTAAAGGGCCTTACAAAGGTAGCCTCCTCATGATTTTGTGGTATTCTAGGAGCTTTTTCCTCTTCTATGAGATCTACGGCCTCTAAAAGGGTTTTTGCCCCTATATCCATAAGCCTGTCATGAAGTGTTTCTAGGGTGTCCTCCTCGTTTATAGTGGTCTTCCCCTGAAGTATAACATCTCCTGCATCTAGCTCTTCAGCAATATACATTATCGATACTCCTGACTCTGTATCTCCATTTATTATTGCAGCATGAATCGGTGCAGCTCCTCTGTATTTAGGCAAAAGAGAGGAATGAACATTTATCACCCCATATTTTGGAATATCTATTAACTCTTTCGGGAGAATCTTACCATATGCCACTACGACTATAAGGTCAGGATTGATCTCTTTTACCAAATTCAGGGTTTCTTCAGTCCTAACTGAATTTGGCTGATATACAGTGATCTCATTCTCTAGTGCATACTCTTTCACAGGTGTAAATTTTATTTTTTTACCCCTCATATTGGGCTTATCTATCTTTGTAAAAACCCCTACTATATCATGGTGTTTATTCAGTAAATCAAGTGACGGCACCGCAAAATCAGGGGTACCCATAAAAAGTATTCTCAACTAAACCATCCTCTCTATTTAAAATCCTTTTTTTCAGATTCTTTTTTCAATGCCTGCAATTTTTTTGAAACCATTCTTTTTGCCACAGGGGACAATTTATCTACGAAAAGGGTGGCATCCAAATGATCGGCTTCATGCTGAAATGCCCTAGAAAGAAGACCTTCTGCCTCTTCTATAACCTCTTCTCCTTTTTCATTGGTATATTTTACCTTTACCCTTGCAGGTCTCTTCACCTTTTTATACACACCTGGTACACTGAGACACCCCTCTTCATGCTCTACCATTTCTTTTGAAAATTCTAGAAACTCAGGATTTATTACTTTTCTTATTTTACCATCCTCTATATCAATCACGAAGATCCTCTTGCTTATACCAACCTGAGGTGCTGCTAGACCTACGCCACCTGCCTCATGCATACTTTCTACCATGCTGTTTATTATATCTATTATTTCGTAGTTTATCTCTTCCACCGGCAAAGCCTCTTTTCTCAAAACAGGATCACCATAAGTTCTTATCTCATAAATCATCTTTTTCACCTCATTACATTAAATTTATCGGGTCAACATCTATGACCACTCTGTATTTTTCATCTCTCAGATCGCGACTGCATTTATCAAGAACGGGTTTTACAGCGTTGATCCTCTGTCTTGTCCCCTTTAGGAAAATTTGATATCTATACCTTCCTTTTACCCTGTATACTGGAGCCTTCATAGGGCCATAGACCTCTACACCCTCGTCTTTTATCATATCATAAAATTTTCTGGCATAATTTTCTAGGCCTTCCTCTACTATTGAGGTTATTATTATATTTATTATCCTTGAAAAGGGTGGGTAGGATAGGATTTTTCTCGTTTCTATCTCATCTAAATAAAATCCCTCGTAGTCTCCCTCTATTATCCTCTTCATCACATGGTTCTCCGGTTGGAAAGTCTGTATGAGAACTTCACCTTTTTTACTTTCCCTTCCGGCTCTTCCGGCTACCTGGCTCACCAGCTGAAAAGTTTTTTCTCCAGAACGAAAATCCGGAAAATTCATTATTGAATCGGCATTTATGACTCCCACCAGTGTCACATTTGGAAAGTGGAAACCTTTGGATATTATCTGTGTTCCAAGCATTATATGGTATTTTTTCTCTAAGAACTCTCTATACATATTATCATAAAAATTTCTTTCTTTGCTACTTTCAGAATCCACCCGTATGATACCCACATCAAAATACTTTCTTATCTCCTCTTCAAGCCGCTCTGTTCCCTTACCCATATGGCTCAGATTCTTACTCTTACAGCTGCTGCAGGTTCCTGTGTATCTTTTGGTTTCTCCGCAATAGTTACATTTATATATTCCCTGACTCATATAGTAGTTCATTGTTATAGAGCAGTTAGGACACTCTTCTACATGACCGCATTCTAGGCACTGAATGTATGTAGAATACCCTTTCCTGTTGAGAAGGAGCATTATCTGCTCGTCTTTTCTCAGAGTTTCAGACATATCTTTCAACAATTCTCTGCTGAAATAATGACTTTTTTCATCTTTCATGTCTACAAGTTTCAATTTAGGAAGGTTCGCTCCGTTGTAACGTTCCTTTAGTTCTAGGAGTTTAAAAACTCCCTCCTTTGCAAAATAATAACTCTCTATTGAAGGGGTTGCAGATCCTAACACAATCTTTGCGTCTTCTAGCTCCCCTCTTTTTATTCCCACATACTTTGCATTGTATCTGGGGTTGCTGTCCTGTTTATAAGTTGCTTCATGTTCCTCATCTATTATAACATATTTAAGGTTTTTCACGGGAGCAAAGACTGCAGACCTGACTCCTAAAACCACTTTTTTTTCTCCAGTATAAATACTGAGCCATTCTTTTGCCCGCTGCACAGGAGTCAACTTACTGTGCAGAATAGCTATATTTTCTCTGAACTCCCCCTTGAATCTCTTTACCATCTGAGGGGTGAGTGAGATTTCAGGAACTAGGAATATAGAGCCCTGACCCTTCTCTAAGGCTTTTCTTATAAGCTTCAGGTAGACCTCTGTTTTTCCAGAACCAGTAACTCCCTTCAATAAAAAATATCTTCTTTCTGAACTTTCTATCTCTGCCACTGCCGTTTCCTGTTCTATATTCAGAACTGTGCTCTCTTTAGAATATACTCCGTCAGCTTCATCTATATCGTAAAGCTTCCCGTTATCTTTTAAAGTTTTTTCTAAAAAAACTATCCCACGCCTCACCATTTTTTCTACTATATCTTTTGAAAATCTCTTCTCTAAGGTTGTCTTCCCCACACGCATACGCTGGGAGTAATATTCTGAAAGTTCCTGATATTCTGATCCAAAGTTTTCTTCTAGGAAAAGTTTGTTTTTCCCTTTGAGAACACCTTTTTCTAAAGCATCTCTGACTAGCTCTTTGGAAAATTTTTTACATAAAGTGGCTTTGGTAACTTCCGCCTTCTGTCTGAAGTAATTTCCAAGCTCTTTTTCTTCAAAAGTTTTCAGAGGAACTCTCTCCATAAACCTATAATTATAGGAATATTCCACTTTTAGATTCCCGGGAATAGCAGCCCCAAAAGTCTGTCCAAAGGAGCATAAATAATAATTTTTTATCCATAATAATAACTTTATCATAGATTCAGAAAGGTGTATCTGGCTTTCTAATTTTCTAGTTATAGGAAGAACCTTGAATTCAAAGGTTTCAAAGGTCTCCCTATAAACTATCAATCCGCTCTTTATTCTGCCTCTAAAAGGAACTGCAACTCTCTCACCGATGTTAAATTCATCTTTTAGATCACAGTAGGTAAAAAAATCATTAGTTCCGTCTACATACACTCCATAATATCTCATATTTCAAACACCTATTTTAGGTGAATCTTCACCTTATTTATTTTTTCAAGACTTGTACCTTTTTCCGGCCACTGAGATTCTACAAGGCCAGTCCCTGATATCTCAACCTCTATACCCAGTTCCCCTAGCATCTTCAGCACTTCTCTAGCTCCTTTTCCCAAAAGATCAGGCATCTCCACCATAGGTTCACTTGAAATATACTCCGGAACTTTCATTTCAAAATCTCCAAGGTATTCCACATCTCCCGGAAGAATATTATTGTATTTTATTATCCTCTTGGCCACCTCTTTAAACACAGGAGCAGCCACTGCACCGCCAAATTTATTATAGTAAATATCTGCCTGTGGTTTCAAGAACATAAAAAGCATGAGGTATTGGGGATTGTTTGCCGGGAAAAAACCTATGAAAGATGCCAGGTATTCACCGTTTAGATATCCCCCTGGAGAACTTATCTGGGCCGTACCTGTTTTTCCTCCGATTCTGTAGCCATCTATTGCTGCATTTTTCCCTGTTCCGTCAAATACCACGTGTTCGAGCATGGTTCTCATACTCTCAGAAACCTTGGGGGACACGACTCTCCTCACAACTTTTGGCGTATTTCTTCTCACTACGACTCCATCGTCTCCTGCTACTCTGTCTACCACATAAGGCTGGTAAAGTATTCCACCGTTTATAACTGATGAAAATGCTGTTGCTAGTTGTATAGGGGTTAACGCTATTCCCTGTCCAAAAGCCATGTTATTTTTTTTCAGTCCATCCCATTTGCTATAATGTTGCATATATGGTTTCAGTTCCCCTGGAAGATCTACATTTGTTTTATGTCCTAGGCCAAAATCTTCCAGGTATTTTTCAAAAGTTGCATTATTGAATCTGTCACTTATAAGAACCATTCCGACGTTACTAGACTTTTTCAGAACCTCTTCAGTAGAAAGTATCCCCTTGGTGTGTCTGCTGCTTTCCCTAATAGTATGCCTATGCCTTACTATTTTACCGTCTCCTACGTCAAAGGTGTCGTTCTGAGAAATTAGTCCTTCTTCCATAGCTGCTGCAACGATCAGTGGTTTGAATGTAGAACCTGGCTCATACTGACTTTGTATTATCTGATTTTTCAGATTTTTCTGATGACTTCTGGTAAATATCGAGCTTGCAAGTAATCTGCCTGTATTTGGGTCCATGACTAGTCCTAGACCCATTTCCGACTTAGTATTATCATACTGCTTTTTTACCTCTTCATTTAGTATATATTGTAAAAAATAATCTACAGTCAAATAAACATTTTTACCATTTGCAGATATTTCCAGTTCATCTGAGGCTGTTGGCAGCTTCATAAAACGACTTCTGGTGAAAATATCTTTTTTTGTTATCTTTCTAGATCTGAGGTATTCATCGTACCCTCTCTCTACTCCAAAAATTCCAGTTTTAGAATCTTCTGATTTTTGTGTATATCCCGTGAGTCCCACCAAGTATGAGAATATCTCTTTTTTGTAATACTCTCTGTTGCTTTTTTTCTGAAAAAATATTTCATTGTGTTTAAGTTTATATTTTTCCTTTATCAAAGCTTCTATCTCTTCTTTTTTATCTTCTTCAACATCTTTTGCTATTATTTTATAATATTTTTTAGATTCGGCTAGTGAAGCGAGATTCTTTTTTAATTCCTTATAGCCGATCTTAATATGATTTTTATCTATATCTTCTAAAGCATCCATAGCAGCTTCAAACCCATGTACTCTGGTGGGATCTATTGCTATCGTATATATGTTAGAGTTATAGGCCAGCGGCTTACCTCGGTAATCCAAAATTTTACCCCTATTTCCTATAATTGAATAGGTTGCCTCTACTTGCTTTATAAGCATATTCTCATACTCTTTGTGATCTACCACCTGCACTTGAAACAAACGTATTATTAAAATCAGCATAAAGAATAGGCATATTCTAGAGAGTGTTTTACTTCTTCTTGTGAAATTAGAATACTTGTATTTTTCACTATCTCTTGTTATCCCATAGAGTATAAAAAAATAAAAAAGAAATACTGCAAATAATAGAGTGTAAATTTCCTTATAAATAAAAAGTAAAGCCAGAGACAAAAAGACACCTGTCAGGGCCTTTATTTTGAACTTTTTTGATAACATGAAAAGCTGCCTCCCAAACAAAAATAACTTTTATTTTTCAATATAAATTAATTATAATTTATATTCAGTAATATTACAACTTTTTTCACGAACTTCACAAGCTATCTATAAAAAAAACATCTTGTTACCAAGATGTTTTTCTACGATGGTGTATTATAAAATTATCATCACATTTTATTTCATCTTAAAAAAATTTTAAAATATTCTATTACCCATATATTATATCACTATTCTCCAGTCAAGAAAACAGTTTTTTATTAAAAACGACAAAAAAATAATCCGTTTCATATCAATGTTTTATCAAAGCATTTCTTTCAAAGCTTTTGCTAGCTGGTCGGGGCATGAGGTCTCTTTTGCTCCACAACTCATTCCAGACAATCTTTCCACTACATCATCTACTTTCATACCTGCCAATAAAGCACTGAGACCCTGAGTATTTCCGCTGCATCCTCCTTTAAAAACAACACTCTCGATAATATCACCATCTACTTTAAACGAGATCTCCCTTGCACAGACCCCAGAAGTTTTAAATGTCTTCATATTTTACCTCCAATAATTTTTATATAAAAATTATATCAGTTTTCCCTAATATGTCAAATTTATTTCTTGTAAACAGTTGAGGACGCACCTGGTATTTCAGATACGCCCTCCTTTGAGTTTTCATTTAATTTTTACTTTTTTATTAAATTTTCCAAAAATTCTTTCATTCCGTTTTTCTCTATGCAGTTTTTATGGAGTACAGGAAGTTTCTCTATCCCCTTTACTGCACTGTGAAGCTCTACCCCTGTAATTTCATTCAGCATATCTATCTCTTGAAATTCAGTCTCCCCTTGTTTACCAAATGATTTTAGAACACTTGAAGGGAATTTATAAATACTAGCTGTAGATAACACTACCACTTTTCTTTCAGTTTGTTTTCTAAGTGCCACACTCATTGCTACCGCAGTGTGAGTATCCATTATATATTGATCGTTTTCAAAAATATCTTTTATTGTTTTTACACACATATCTTCATCAGTATATCCGGCTTCCATAATCTCCTGGATTTTTTTTAATTCATGGTCTTCTATACTGAAAACCCCTTCTTTATTAAATCTTCCGTAGATTTCTGCCACTTTATCAGCATCTCCCAAGATATGATAAAGAAACCTCTCAAGGTTGGAAGAAACTAAAATATCCATAGAAGGACTCATAGTTTTATGAAAATCTCTTTTTTTATCATAAGTTCCCTTTTGAAGAAAATCCGTCAGAACATTGTTTTTATTAGAAGCACACATGAGTTTCCCCACAGGAAGTCCCATCTCCATTGCATAATACCCTGCTAAAATATTACCAAAATTTCCAGTTGGTACACAAAAGTCTACTTTTTCCCCCAGAGTAATTTCATCATCTCTCAACATTTGAGCATAAGCTTTAAAATAATATATTACTTGAGGAAGAAGCCTTCCTAGATTGATAGAATTTGCCGAAGACAATTCTAGCCCTTTTAGAGAACTATTAAACTCTTCATCTGAAAAAATATCTTTCACACCTGTCTGGCAGTCATCAAAATTTCCCTTCAATGCAGAAACAGTTAGATTATCTCCTTCTGTTGTTATCATTTGAAGTTTTTGAACCTGACTTACACCCTCTTCTGGATAAAATACAACTACCTTTATTCCCTTTAAGTTTTTAAATCCTTCGAGGGCGGCCTTTCCAGTATCACCAGAAGTAGCAACCAATATAAGTGTATCATCTACTGCATTTGTCTTTTCCCTTGCCTTTACAAAAAGTCTTGGCATAAGTTGGAGGGCCATATCTTTAAAAGCAGCTGTCGGACCGTGCCACAACTCCATTATGTATATCCCGTCCTCTACTTTTACGACAGGCGTCCTCTCTTTATGTGAGAAATTAGCATCGCTGTAAGCCCCCTCTACACATTCTCTTATTTCTTCTTCTGTATAGTCAGAAAGGTATTTTTTCAGTACTTCCATAGAAACTTCTTGATAATTAAGTTCTTTCAAGCTATTTATCTCATCGAGAGTAAATTTTGGAAATTTTTCAGGTACAAAGAGTCCTCCACCTGGTACCATCCCTTCTCTTATAGCTTCTGCTGCTGAGTAACTTTTTTTAAGATTCCCTCTAGTACTAACGTATCTCATTTTTCCCTCCTTAAAAATATCTCAGCAATGGGAGGAGATCTCTGTAATTTTTAAACTCCATATTTACACTGCTGTTGTCCTCTACATGAAATTTATTAACTCTCAAAAATATAAAGGTAAGAGCTATTCTTATGAGAGCTTCATCCATGAGCTCCATCTCTTCCTTGGTTATCTTTCTCTCAGTTTCATAGGCTTTTAAAAAAATTTTAGTCAATTTATTTTCAACTTCTTCGGAAAATCCTCTGTTTCTTATCCAAAAGCTTATGACTATTGCCAGATCCAACACAAGAGGGCCTCTTAAACAGTCGTTAAAATCAATTATCCCTGATATTTCCCCATCCTTCATAAAAACATTATCAGGAAAAATATCATTGTGAATGATCCCAAAAGGAAGCTTTGAATAATCTACATTAGATGCTCTTTCATAATATCCCATAATAAAATCATAGTCATCCTTCAATATTCCTTTAAGATCAGCCTTTGATATTATATTGTAAAAATATTGCATATCTATTTTTCTATTTCTCTTTATATCCCTATTTTTCAATAGATTATGCATTTTACCTAGCTTCTGACCTATCTCTTTCATATTGTTTTCATCAATAGACTCTACCTTTTCTCCGTTTATAAATGTAAAAACAGAAGCCATCTTTCCATCTATGAATGTATAGTTTTCCCCAGAAATATTCTTTATAGCTATAGGACATGGAAATCCATTTGAATTAAGATATTCTAGAAATTCAAGTTCTTTTGCCTCTTCAGTATAATCCCTATCACCTTCTAGTATCCTAAAAATAAACTTGCCCCTGTCACCCTCTATAAAATAATTGGTATTCAATATCCCTTCAGATATTTCCTCTATTCTATCTACTTTTTTAAAGGAATAACTTTTCAATATGTTTTTTATATAATCATCACTCAACTTAGTATAAACAGCCACTGTTTACCAACCTCCATTTTAGGCAGAAAGGCTTTTCTCTATAAGTTCATCGTGCATCAGCCTTTTTAATTTATCTACATTTTCTTCTGCCACAACATAAGAAAGACTTGTTTCAGAAGAAGACATCATTTTTGGTTTTATTCCATTGCTATTTAATATTCTCATTATTCTTCCCTGCAACTTATTTGAACGAACCCCTATACCTATAGCAGAAACCATTCCCAGGTTCAGCTTAAGATCTATATTCTCTCTGCTTCCAAGCCTATCCTCAATAAGCTCAGAAACTCTCACTGCCTCTTTTTTCTCTAAAAGAAATGATATTTCAAAATGTCCCGAAGGATTAAGCCCCTGATTTACAAGCCTGATATCCACTTCTCTGTCTTCTAATATATCCATCACATCACTTAGATAATTATTACTCTCAAGCTGAGTTACAGTTAATTTAGCAAGTCCTTTTACATGTGTTATCCCTCTCACCATTGCTTTTTCCATTTTTTCATCCCCCTTTACCCAAGTTCCTTCTTCCCACGTAAACGCTGATCTCAAATGAATATCGATCCCATATTTAGCAGCTAGTTCTACACTTCTGCAGTGAAGAACTTTTGCTCCTTTCCCTGCCATCTCTATCATCTCTGTGAAAGAAACCTGAGGTATCTTTCCAGCATTTTTAACCACTCTCGGATCAGCTGTGTATATACCATCCACATCAGTGTATATTTCCACCTGATCTGCAGATATAGCCGCCCCCACAGCTACAGCTGTTGTATCCGATCCACCTCTTCCAAGGGTTGTTATATTTCCGTTCTCGTCTACACCTTGGAATCCTGTTATTATCACAACATGATCAGTGTTTAGTTTTTCCATTATTTTTTCAGATGATATATCCAATATTTTAGCGTTGTTAAAATCACTAGTCGTTTTTATTCCTACCTGTGGTCCTGTAAAAGAAATGGCCTTGTGTCCAAGCTGTTCTATTGCCATTGAAAGAAGTGCAGCTGATATTTGCTCCCCCACAGAAAGTAACATATCTAACTCTCTTCCCTGAGGGGTGCTGTGAACCTCTTCTGCTCTTTTTATGAGAGAATCAGTCATACCTCCCGGTGCGGATACCACTACAACCATCTTATTACCCTCTTCTTTATTCTTGACTACCCATTTAGCAACTTCTTGTAGTCTCTCTGTATCTTTTAAGCTTGTTCCACCAAATTTTTGTACTATTAATGCCATTCTCCCTACCCCCTCGTATTAATTCCAAGAACGACTGGCTAAAACCTTATATATATCAGATACCACCGCTGAAGCAGTTGCATCCATACCTGCTCCCTCTCCAAAGAATATCGTTTTCCCAGTATAAGAGCCGTCTATTTCCACAGCGTTGTAAACTCCATCTACATCGTAGAGAAGTTCTGTGCTTTCAATCAGCTGAGGCGATACTCTTACTATCAGCTTTCCATCTTCTTTAAATGCTTCGCCTAGAAGCTTGTATCTCTTACCTTCTGCCTTGGCTTTTTCAACATCTTCTTTAGTTAATTTATCTATTCCTGTTATAGGTATCGATGAAAACTCTTTCAACTCTCCCCACGCCAGATATGCAAGAACGCTTATTTTGTGTCCTGTATCTATACCGGCTACATCAAATGTAGGATCTGATTCTGCATAACCTTTTTCCTGAGCATCTTTCAATGCTTCCTCATAACTCATCCCAGCTTCCATTTTAGAAAGCATATAGTTACATGTACCGTTTAGTATACCTCTTATTCTCTGGAACCTATTTGGGAAAAGCCCCTCTTTAAGAGGTGTCACAACTGGTATTCCTCCTGCAACGGCTGCCTCAAAGAAAAACTTAACATTATTTTTTTCAGCAAGAGCAAAGAGCTCTTTTCCGTGGGTAGCTATTAAGTGCTTATTTGCGCACACTAGGTTTCTTCCTGACCCGAGTATTTCCTTAGCTATTTCAAAAGCTATTCCCACACCACCGATGAGTTCTACAACAGTGTGAATCTCTTCATCTGCCAATATCTCCATATAGTTATTTGTAAAATTAAATTTTCCAAATGAAAATTCTCTCTTTTCAAGGTCACATACTTTTGAAACCTCAATTTTTTCCCCAAACATAGCTTCTAGTCTATCTTTTTCAAGTGTCAGAATTTTTAAGACTCCCTCACCTACAGTGCCTAAGCCTATTACCCCTAATTTCATAGTTTCCCCCCTTTTACAAGTACCTCTGCTATCTGCACTGTATTTGTAGCGGCACCCTTTCTGAGGTTATCTGCCACGACCCACATGTTAAGACCATTTTTTATGCTCGGATCTTTTCTAAGTCTTCCTACAAATACTTCATTTTTTTCGTCTGATTCTGTCGCTAGTGGATATACATTATTTTCAGGATCATCATATAGTACCACTCCTTGAAAATCCTGCATCGCCTCTCTCAACTTCTGGATATCAACCTCTGTCTCTGTTTCTATGTTTATTGAAACTCCGTGGCAGTTAAGCACAGGAACCCTCACACAAGTTGCCGTTATTGGTAGTTCAGGAAGTTCAAGAATCTTCCTAGTTTCATTTATCATTTTTTCCTCTTCTTTGGTATACCCATTGTCTAAGAATACATCTATGTGTGGAAGACAGTTGTTTTTTATCTGATAAGGATAAAATCTTTTTCCCTCCTGTAGCTCCTCAATCCCGTCTCTTCCAGATCCAGAAACAGCCTGATAAGTACTGTAAACTATTCTTTTTAATCCGAATAATTCCTGAACGACTTTAAGAGGAAGTACACACTGTGTCGTTGAACAGTTTGGATTGGCTATTATCTTGCTATCCCCTATAGCTTCTGGATTTACTTCTGGCACTACCAACGGAACCCCTTCCGTCATTCTCCAGGCACTTGAGTTATCAACCACGATAGCCCCTCTTTCTGCAGCTTCAGGAGCAAATTTTTTACTCGTTTCTCCGCCAGCAGAAAACAGTGCTACATTTACACCTTCAAAACTCTCAGGTTTTAATTCCTCTACAACTACTTCTTTACCTCTAAAAGTCATTTTCTTACCAGCTGATCTAGCTGAAGCCAAAAGCTTTATCTCTTTAACAGGAAACTCTTTTTCTTCAAGCACCTGTAACATTTTTCTTCCTACCATACCAGTCGCCCCTACTACCGCTACAACATAACTCATTGATAATCCCCCCTAAAAATTTAAAATATATAAAAAGAGGTTACAAAAATGTAACCTCAAGAAAACAATCCGTACGCAAAAAAATGCGTGGGTTTTCCTCCGTCCTTTTACCTGAGAGTGTTACTCCTTCGGTGACTGATCAAACAGTTCTCTCCTGAGGTTCGTCCAGCATAGGTCCATTTACCTGAAAGATTTACTTCTTCGGTGACCGCTCTCGCAGTTCTCTCCCTATACCTTCATCCGATTATATTAAGCTGTCAATGATTTTGTAATTATTTATCATGTTGAACATTATAATAATAGATTTTCAAAGAAATGTCAAAGTTTTTTTATTTCTTTGAAACTATTTTATTCCACCTTGATAAAAATTCATCTTTGAATCATTGGCAATTCCAGCCTTCTCTATTCAAAAATTATCTGACTGAAAATTTCATCCGTTTGATGAGGTTGTTGATATTTAATTTTATAAAAAAGCCCGTTTAGAACATATGTTCTAAACGGGCTTTTAATAATTTTTAGACCCTATCCCACTTAGAAACATACCACATTTTTATTATTTCAAAATGGGCCTGAATCAGCAGAACTCTGATTGCAAACCCTACATAATAATTATGGTGGTTGTGGTTATAATTAGTCTAAACATAATATTTTTCTCTCCCTTACGCACTTTTGATATAAGCAAATCACAGCTTTTATTTTTACCAAAGAACTTTTTACTGTTTTTTATAACTTTGTCCTTCCAGGAAGAACTTTTATGTATAATAGCAGTTATAGCCCCTTAACGTCAAGTTAAAAATTTTTAATAAATATTTATCTACATTATATTTATTTTATAAAAAAACAATATAAAATCCATGTTAATTTTAATCTAATTGTGATTTAAACCCCAATAAAAACCTGCATTAACAGATTTTTATCCTTTAATTTTTTTATTTTTAAGAAATTTAATAAAAAATTTATGTTTTTTTAAATGATAACATTCATGTTTGAATACCAATTATTTAATATAAAAATTTAAATTTATCCAAAAATAAAAAAGGTGTCTTAAGACACCTTTTTTATTTTTCTTCTATCAGATTTAATTTGGCCACTCTACTAAATATTTCATTTAGAGATTTCAAAAGAGAAAGTCTATTATTTTTCAAAGATTCATCTTTATCCATTACCATTACACTATCAAAAAATCTATTTATTACATTCTTACCAGCGAGGATATTTCTAAAAAATTCTTCATAGGATTTAGTCTGAAGATTAAGCTCTGTTTTTGAGTCAAGGTCCACATAAAACTTATGAAGTTCCTTCTCAGCATCCTCAACTAGAAGTTCCGTAGAAATAACTTCTTCATGGTGATTTTTAGAAATATTTCCGACCCTTTTCAAAAGAAGTACAAGGTCATTAAACCCCTCTTCTTTAGAAACTTTTTCTAGGGTTTCTATTTTTTCAGATGCCTCGAGAAGAACATCGCAGTCCACACTGAGAACAGCACTGATTATATCTTTTCTATGACCTTTATCAGCAAAAACATTGAT
The DNA here is from genome assembly GCF_963663625.1 of uncultured Ilyobacter sp. NCBI lineage: Bacteria > Fusobacteriati > Fusobacteriota > Fusobacteriia > Fusobacteriales > Fusobacteriaceae > Ilyobacter > uncultured Ilyobacter sp. Next base: position 1,291,168 of record NZ_OY760437.1, read on the forward strand.
AGCCCTTTGTCTGAAAAATTCTGTCATCTCATCTAAGACATCTTTTTTCGGTCTCTTAAGAACATTATCCGCTTCTAAAATATCAAGCATTTTAGAGATGATTTCTGATAAAGATATTCCAAGTTTTGAATTCAAAATAATATTTACAATTGCGAGAGCTGCTCTTCTTAAGGCAAACGGGTCTTTAGAACCACTAGGGATCATTCCAATTCCAAAACATCCAACTAAGGTGTCCATCCTATCACATATACCTGCGATTACCCCCTCTATACCTTGAGGCAGCTGGTCTCCCTGGTATCTAGGATAATAATGCTCCTCTATACCTTTTGAAACTATCTTCTTTTCTCCAGCCTTAAGGGCATAGTCCGCTCCCATAAACCCTTGAAGTTTAGTGAACTCTTTTTCCCCTATCATGTTTGACACAAGGTCAGCCTTTGCAAGGTGAATAGTCCTCAAAATATCCTCTTTTGAATCGTTTAGAGCTAGTTTCTCAATCATATATTCAGCTAGTTTTTTAGTTCTTGAGATCTTTTGTGCTATTGTCCCCAAATCTTTTTGGAAAACTACAGTAGATAGTTTTTCCACGAACTCATCAAGTGATTTTTTCTGATCCTCCTGATAAAAAAATCTAGCATCAGAAAGTCTTGCAGAAAGAACCTTTTCATTACCTTTTCTAACATGTTCAGAAGAAGTTATACCATTTCTTATAACCACAAATTTAGGCAAAAGTTTTCCCTGATCATCTAAAATAGGGAAATACCTCTGGTGAACCTGCATAGATATAATCAAAACTTCCTGAGGAACCTCTAAAAATTCTGAGTTAAAAGTCCCAACTATCGGATAAGGATACTCTATAAGATTTGTTACCTCGTCTAAAAGTTCAGGTTCAATAAGTACCCGTTCCCCTGTCTTGGTGCATTTTTCCTGTATCATATCCAGAATCATCTGTTTTCTTTCTTCTATATCCACAATTACATTGTTTTCTCTCAGTTTCATAAAATAATCGTCGATTGAATTTACTTCAAAATCTTCACCAAAAAATCTGTGCCCTTTTGACTTCAGATCACTTTTTATTCCCTCTATCTCAAAGTCTACCTGTTCATCGTCTGCCATTGCTAGGAACCACTGAATTGGTCTTGCAAACCTCATATTTAAGTCCGACCACTTCATAGATTTTGGAAATGTTAGTTCTGTTACAAGCTCTTTAAATAGTTTAGGAAGGAGCTCTTTTGTCTCTTTTCCCTCTACAAATTTTCTTACTGCAATATACTCTCCCTTAGGAGTCTCTAAAAGTTCTAGATCAGTTGGCTCTATTCCTTGGGACTTTGCAAATCCAATACCAGCTCTTGTAAGCTCACCATTTACATCATAGGCTACTTCCTTTGCAGGGCCTGTATTTACTATATCAAGGTCTTTCTGTCTCTCTGCAACTCCGTCTGCTAAAAGTACGAGCCTTCTAGGAGTTCCAAAAGTTTTAATAGTTTCAAACTTTATTCTTTGAGTCTCAAATTCATTTTTAATATATTTTTCTATATCATTCAGTGCAGGTTTTAAAAACCTTGCAGGTATCTCTTCCATACCTATTTCCAATAGGATCTTCACGTCATCCTCTCCTTTCTTGCAGCGAGATTATATTAATTTGACTCTTTTTTCAATAATGGATAGCCAAGATCTTTTCTATTTTGTACAAACACCTCTGCACATCTTTTAGCTAGGTTTCTCACTCTTAAAATGTAAGACATTCTTTCAGTCGTTGAGATAGCACCTCTTGAGTCTAAGACATTAAATACATGAGAACACTTTAGCACATAGTCATAAGCTGGGAAAACAAGTTCATCTTCTAGCGCACTAATGGCTTCCTTTTCGTAATCGTCAAACCACTTAAAATGAAGACCTAAATCTGCCTTCTCAAAAGAATACTTTGAATTCTCATACTCATATTGGAATCTCATATCTCCGTATTTTACACCCTTCGTCCATTCAAGGTCATACACACTCTCCTTACCTTGAAGGTAAAGTGCAATCCTTTCTAAACCATATGTCAGCTCCGCAGGCACTACTTCTAGTTCTAGTCCTCCTACCTGCTGGAAATAAGTAAATTGAGTTATTTCCATTCCGTCAAGCCAGACTTCCCATCCTAGTCCCCAGGCTCCTAGAGTTGGAGACTCCCAGTCATCCTCTACAAATCTGATATCGTGCTTTTGAGGATCGATTCCAAGAACTCTCAAGCTCTCGAGATAAAGTTCTTGTATATCTTTAGGAGATGGTTTCATTATTACTTGAAATTGGTGGTGCTGATAAACTCTATTTGGATTTTCTCCGTATCTCCCGTCTTTAGGTCTTCTAGACGGTTCTACGTAGGCTACATTCCAAGGCTCAGGCCCCAGGGACATAAGAAATGTATTGGGATTGAATGTCCCTGCCCCTGTTTCGATGTCGTAAGGATTCCCTAAGATGCATCCTTTAGAACTCCAGTACTGTTGGAGTGCAAATATCATTTCTTGAAAGGTCATTTACTTTCCTCCTCTATACTTTTCTCCTTTTTTTTCGTTGCCAGGACAGATTCCAAAATAATAAGAGCCACCCCTATATTTATCCAGACATCAGCCAGATTAAAGACGAAACTCCAGATACCTCTGAAATCTACCATATCCACAACAAAACCTCTGAAAATTCTGTCAAGCATATTTCCGATAGCACCGGAAAGTATGAAGGAATATGCAAAATTTTCTATTGTATTTCCTTTTTTCAAATTTCGTGCCAAATATATTATTATTCCAACTATTGCTGCTACTGTCACAAAGGAGATAATATCTATTTTCCCCTGGAGCATCCCGAAGGCGACCCCTCTATTTTTCACATAAGTTATATGTAAAAAATCGTACAGTAAAGCTATGCTTTCTCCCTCTACCATCCTGCCGACTATCATAAATTTTGAAATCTGATCCGCGGCTATCAATATAAGGATTAACAGAAGATACAACATAAATTCACCTTCTCAGAAAAATTTTATTTTTAAAATCGTGACGGGGTTTTCCCGTCATGATTTTTTTATTTAGTCAGAACTCCAGAACACCTAGGACAGATTGTAGGATGCTCTTCTGTAGTACCTAGTTCTGTAGAATACTTCCAACATCTTTCACATTTTTCTCCGTCAGCATGAAGTACCTTTACAAACATTCCCTCTAATTCCTCAGCCTCAGTAAATGTTTCATCGCTTTCTGAAACTATTTCAAGAGATGATACGATTAATACCTCTTCTATTAACTTCCTGTTTTCCTCAAGAAGCCTTGTCATAGTCTCATCATTTAACTTTATAAGTACTTTTGCATCAAGGGAATTTCCAATTATTCTGTTCTCTCCCTGTCTGGCTTTTTCAAGGGATTTATTGGCTTCTTTTCTGATTTTTATGATCTGATCCCACTTCGTTGCAAGCTCTTCATCTATGTACTGGTCGTTATCTCCATACCAGCTAGACAGCAGTATAGATTCTGAATCCTTTGAAGTTTCAGGAATTTTACTCCAGATCTCTTCAGCTGTAAATGACAGTATAGGAGCTATCATCTTGTTCATAGATACTAGCACCTCATACATAACTGTCTGAGCGGCCCTTCTATCTAATGAATCTTCCTTTTCAGCATAAAGTCTGTCTTTGATTATATCTAGATAGAAGGCTGACATATCTATTCCTGCAAAATAATGTATGTCGTGGAATAAGTTGTAGAACTCATATTTATTATAATTTTCAGTTACTTTTCTTTTAAGTGTTTCAAGCTTATGCATAGCCCATCTGTCTATTTCAGGAAGATTCTCATAAGAAACTCTGTCATTGACAGGATCAAAGTCACTTGTATTCCCTAGTATATATCTTGCAGTATTTCTGACTCTTCTATAAGCTTCTGCCATCTGTTTTAGAATATTTTCTGATATTTTTACATCTTCTCTATAATCTACAGAGGCACACCACAATCTTAGTATGTCTGCACCATAAGTTTTTATTACATCGTCAGGGGACATTACATTTCCTGTAGATTTAGACATTTTCTTTCCCTCTCCATCATTTACAAATCCGTGGGTAAGTACCTGTTTGTAAGGTGCATCCCCTGTAGATCCTATGGAAGTCAGAAGTGAAGTCTGGAACCATCCTCTGTGCTGATCTGAACCCTCTAAATAGAGATCTGCAGGTCTTTTCAGGTTTTCTCTTGTCTCTAACACTGCTCTATGGGAAACTCCCGAGTCAAACCATACATCCATTATATTTGTTTCTTTTCTAAGCTCTAAACCTGCTAGGTTGTATTTTTCAAGAAGATCTTCACCTATAAGCTCTTCCGGAGAATATTTAACCCATGCAATTGTTCCCTCTTTTTTTACTATACCTATTACTCTGTCAATGATTTCACCGTGGAATATCTCCACTCCGGTAGCTTCATTATAGAATATTGGGATAGGAACCCCCCATATTCTCTGTCTTGATATGCACCAATCAGGTCTTGACTCAAGCATAGTACTAATCCTATTTCTACCCCAAGCAGGTATAAAGTCTACGTTCTCTATAGCTTTTAAAGCTTTTTCTCTCAAGTCAGAACCTTCTGCCCTTACAAACCACTGCTCTGTAGCTCTGAATATTACAGGAGTTTTTGACCTCCAGTCATGAGGATAGGAGTGCTCTATCTCTTTTAGCATAATAAGATGACCTGTCTCCTCCATATGAGCAGCTATCTCCTTGTTTGCCTTCTTATAAAACATCCCTGCAAACTTTCCAGCTTCCTCTGTCAGATGTCCTTTGTTGTTTATAGGGGATATAACAGGAAGTCCGTATTTTGTTCCTACTACATAGTCATCCTGACCGTGTCCAGGTGCTGTATGTACACACCCTGTACCGGCTTCCATTGTTACGTGTTCTCCTAAGATTACAATTCCTGTCCTGTCTAAGAAAGGATGCTTATAAGTTGTTCTCTCTAACTTATCTCCAGTAAACTCTTTTAAAAGTTCTACATTTTTTATTCCCATATCTGAAAAAGCCTTTTCTGATAAGCCCTTTGCCAAGATTAGGTTTCCTTTTTCAGTTTTGTATATCCCATATTCAAATTCAGCATTTAAGCATATAGCCACATTGGCCGGAATGGTCCAAGGAGTCGTAGTCCATATAACAAGAGAAGCTTCATCTACTCCTAATTTTTCAAGAAGATCAGAGTTAGCTTCCATTTTTACATAGATAGACGGTGATACATGATTTTTGTACTCTATCTCTGCTTCTGCAAGAGCTGTCTCTGTAGCAGGCGACCAGTAAATAGGCTTGAGTCCCTTGAAAATATATCCATTTTCATAAAGCTCCTTAAATACCTCTAATTGCTTTGCCTCATACTCTGGATTAAGTGTAAGATAAGGGTTATTCCAATCCCCCATTACTCCTAATCTGATAAAATCTGTCTTTTGTTTTTCAACCCATTTTTTAGCATACTTTGTACATTTTTCTCTTATTTTTAGAGGAGACATCTCCTTCGCCGAATCTCCTAATTCTTCTGTAACCTTTAGTTCTATAGGGAGCCCGTGAGTATCCCATCCAGGAATATATGGCGCATTATAACCTTGAAGTCTCTTGTATTTTAGTATTATATCCTTTAGAATTTTATTAAGAGCATGACCTATATGGATATTTCCATTGGCATAGGGTGGTCCGTCGTGGAGAATAAACTGCTTTTCTCTTCCCTCTAAACTCTTATTATAAATTTTTTCCTTATCCCACTGCTTCAGTATTTGTGGTTCCTTGTTTGGCAAATTTGCTCTCATTTGAAAGCTTGTCTTTGGAAGGTTTAAGGTCTTCCCGTAGTCTCTTTCATCAGACATTATCTATTTCTCCTCCTTGTATGCATTTAAAGTTATTTTTGCTTGCGTACTTACATTTTCCTCAGATTCAAATTTCATGATTCCTCTGTGATGCTTTATTATTCTATAAGCGATTGAGAGTCCTAGTCCTGAAGCATTCTTTTTATAGCTCACAAAAGGTTCATATATGTTTTGCAGCTGACTTTCACTCATCCCTATTCCGTTATCAAAAATTCTTATTCTGACTTTTTCTGTGTTTTTAGCTCTCGAAAGAACAATGTTGATCTTCTTATTGGTCTTGTCACTTTTTATCACTGCATCAAAAGCATTGTCTATTACTTCCGTAAATGCTTTTTTCAATTCTCCTCTGTCACCGTAAATTTTCTCTTGAGATTTTACAAAAAGAGAAACTGTAATATTATTTGAAATCATGTTGTCCTTGTGTTCATTGTATATCTCATCAAAAAGAGATTCTAAATCAAAAACTTCAAATTTATATTCTTTCATGTCAGAGTAGTCAGTCAGTATGCTGTTCTCCCTCTTTACATTTAAGAGTTCTCCATTTAGTTCTAAGAGGTCTTTTCTTAAGTCTTCATTTCCTAGCTTTGCCTTTTCTACGATGGCATCTATTTTTTCCAAAAGTGGTTTTCTTCCGTCTAAAAATTTCTCCGAAAGTTTACCGATGGTTATTGCTCTTTCATTGTCTATTTTTTCCTCTTCTAATATTCTGTTTTTGAAATGTATTCCAAGGTTCAGTATAAGAAGGTTTAGAAGCTCTACTTCTTCAGTGGTGACAATCCTGT